>JAYTUW010000042.1:0-85079 GCA_043744345.1 Sideroxydans sp.
GACTGCTGATGGATGAGCACGGTCTGGGCTGGGATGAGGCCTGGGATGTCACCACACGTACCATGGCCTACACCAACCATACCCTGCTGCCCGAAGCGCTGGAGCGGTGGTCAGTGCCTATGTTCGGCCGATTATTGCCGCGCCTGCTGGACATCATCTATGAAATCAATGCCCGATTCATGCAGGAGGTTGCCTTGCGCTGGCCGGGTGACACACAACGCAAGCGGCGCATGTCCATCGTGGAAGAATGCGGGGTGCCGCAGATACGCATGGCCTATCTGGCCGTGGTCGCCTGCCAATCTGTGAACGGCGTGGCGGCTTTGCATTCACAATTGTTGCAACAGCATCTATTCCATGATTTCCATGAGATGTGGCCGCACAAATTCAACAACAAGACCAATGGTGTAACACCGCGGCGCTGGATGGCATCGAGCAATCCTTTGTTGAGCAGCCTGATAGATAGCAATATTGGTGAGGCGTGGCGCACCGATTTGTCGCGTTTGTCCGCATTGAGCAAATTCTCGGAAGACAAGCTGTTCCGTTCCAAATGGCACGAGGTTAAACAGGCGAACAAACTGCGTCTGGCTAAGCTGGTTGCAAGCGATTGCGGGGTTGAGTTCGACCCGGCGGCCATGTTCGACGTGCAGGTGAAGCGCATTCACGAGTACAAACGCCAATTGCTCAATGTGTTGCATGTCATCCATCTGTACGACCGCATCAAGAGCGGCGACACGGCCGATTGGACTCCGCGTTGCGTGTTGATCGGTGGCAAGGCCGCCCCCGGTTACGTGATGGCGAAGCGAATCATCCGCCTGGTCACCGCGGTGGCCGATGTCATCAACCATGATCCTGCCACCAAGGGATTGTTAAGGCTGGCGTTTTTGCCCGATTATCGCGTATCTGCGATGGAGGTGATTTGCCCGGCAGCCGACCTTTCCGAGCAGATATCCACGGCGGGCAAGGAAGCCTCCGGAACCGGCAACATGAAATTCATGATGAATGGTGCAATCACCATCGGAACACTGGATGGCGCCAACATCGAAATCCGGGAAGAGGTGGGAGAGGAGAATTTCTTCCTGTTTGGCCTGACTGCGGAACAGGTGGATGCAAAGCGCGGGCGTTACGATCCCGCATCTATCGTTGCTGCTGACAAGGACTTGGCACGGGTAATACACCTGCTGGAAAGCGGGCATTTCAACCTGTTTGAGCCGGGGCTGTTCGATCCCATCGTTCAATCCATTCTCAATCCCTACGATCCGTGGCTGACTGCGGCCGATTTTCGCAGTTTTGTAGATGCGCAGCGGCAAGTGGCCACCGCATACCGTGACCGCGAACGCTGGTTGCGCATGAGTATTCTCAATACCGCTCAGAGCGGAAAGTTCTCCAGTGACCGCACCATACTGGACTACAACCGCGATATCTGGCACCTGCGGCAGGTGCCGGCTCATATCGAGTGAGCTTGCGGGGCGGGTCTTCCCGCCCCGTTTCATGTATCATTCCATCCGTGATATTCGTTTATTAAGCCGGTTTAATTTCAAAGGAAGTGCCAGTATGTCAAATGTAGAGACTTTGAGTGGATTGCAACGCCGTTTGAACGCGTCCATCCCACAACAGCAATTGCGCGGAGAAATGGAAGCGCGTCTTAAACACATCGGCCGCACGGCCAAAGTGCATGGTTTCCGTCCGGGCAAGGTGCCATACAAGGTGCTAGAGCAGCAATATGGTCAATCGGTACAGCAGGAAGTGCTGGGTGAGAGCCTGCAGCGCTCCTTTGCGGAAGCGGCCGCAACCAACAAGCTGCAAGTGGCCGGCTATCCCCAATTCGAGATCAAGACCAACGATTTGAATGCGCCCCTGATAGAGTACACGGCGACTTTTGAGGTCTACCCCGAAGTCAAACTGAATCCCCTTTCCGGCGAAAGTGTCCAGCGCGTGGCATTCACATTAAGCGACGCCGATGTGGAGGAAACGATCACCACGTTGCGCAAGCAACGCGCGGTATTCAAAAAGACCGAGCGTGCAGCAAAGACAGATGACCAGGTTCGCATCGATTTCCTGGGAAAGCTGGACGGTGTCCCCTTCGAAGGGGGCGAAGCCAAGGATTTCGCAGTCGTGTTGGGCTCGGGGCGCATGCTGCCTGATTTTGAAAAGGCTATCACCGGCATGAAGGCGGGCGAGACCAAGTCATTCGATATGACCTTCCCGGCGGATTATCACGGCAAGGACGTGGCTGGGAAGCAAGTCACTTTCACGATCACCGCGCATGTTGTCGAGGAAGCACACCTGCCTGAAGTGGATGGTGAATTCGCCAAATCGCTGGGTATGGCAGAAGGGGACGTCACTAAGCTGAAGACCGAGATTCGTGAAAATATCGGACGGGAAGCTGAACGTCGTGTGAAAGCGCGCAACAAAGACAATGCAATGGACGTATTGTTGAATATCGCACAATTGGAAGTTCCCGCGTCTCTGCTGGAGCACGAATCTGAACGCCTGATGCACCAAACCATACAAGACATGGATGGCCGTGGCATGAAGATTCCCAAAGGGATGAAGCTTCCAGCGGACATGTTTGCCGAAAGGGCCACCAAGCGCGTCAAACTTGGTCTGATTCTTGCTGAGTTGGTGAAACAGCAGGATTTGCAGGCAAAGCCGGAGCAGGTCAAGGCTCTGATCCAGGAACAGGCGCAAAGCTATGAGCATCCTGAAGATGTGGTGCGTTGGTACAGTTCGGATCCTTCGAGATTGCGCGAAGTGGAGAATCTGGTGCTGGAAGACAACGTGGTCGCCTGGGTGATGGCCGGGGCCAAAGTCACCGAACAGTCGGTCACACTGAGCGAACTGATGGGGAGTAACTAAGCATGTTGCATAACACCACCTCGCAATTGATTGAACCTCAGGACATCGGCATGATCCCGATGGTGGTTGAGACCAGCGGGCGCGGTGAGCGCGCCTATGACATCTACTCGCGCCTGTTGAAGGAGCGTGTGGTGTTTCTGGTGGGCGAGGTCAACGACCACACCGCCAACCTGATTGTCGCGCAGATGCTGTTCCTGGAATCGGAAAATCCCGACAAGGATATCCATTTCTACATTAATTCACCGGGCGGCTCCATTTCGGCCGGCATGGCGATCTACGACACCATGCAGTTCATCAAGCCGCAGGTTTCGACTTTATGTATCGGCATGGCGGCATCGATGGGCGCATTCCTGCTGCAGGCGGGGGCGAAGGACAAGCGGTTCGCGTTGCCCAATTCCACCGTGATGATTCACCAGCCGCTGGGCGGGTTCCGCGGGCAAGCTTCCGACATCGAGATTCATGCCAAGTACATCCTGAGCTTGCGTGAACGCCTGTATGCGCTGATGGCGTATCACACCGGGCGCAGCGTGGAAGATATCGCACGCGACAGCGAGCGCGATAACTTCCTGACTGCCAAGGAAGCGGTGGAATACGGTCTGATCGACAAAGTGCTGGATAAGCGCGTGTAACGGACAACTCGCGTAGCGAATCGTTTGCTTCCTTGCCCGCTTGCGGGAGAGGATTGAGGAGAGGGAGCGAGCATGGCAGGTTTCCACATTGGAGTTGGATTTGCCGTGCTCGTTAAGTAATTTGGTAGGCTGCCGATAGCTTCGGAGCGGAGGTTAAAATGACATCGGACAAAAACAAGGGTGACAAGCTGTTGTATTGCTCTTTTTGCGGCAAGAGCCAGCATGAGGTGCGCAAGCTGATCGCGGGACCGTCTGTTTTTGTGTGCGACGAGTGTATCGCGCTGTGCAACGACATCATTCGCGAAGAGACCCAGAGCAGCATCGGCGGAGATAAGACCGACAAGAACGAGTTGCCGGTTCCGCATGAGATTTGCGAGCGGCTCGATGAGTATGTCATCGGTCAGCGCCAGGCCAAGAAGATATTGTCGGTGGCGGTATATAACCACTACAAGCGCCTGAAGAGCTCGAATACGGACGGCGTGGAGCTGGCCAAGAGCAACATCCTGCTGGTCGGGCCCACCGGTTCCGGCAAGACCTTGCTGGCACAGACTCTGGCCCGTTTGCTGAATGTACCGTTCGTCATGGCCGATGCGACCACGCTGACCGAAGCGGGTTATGTCGGCGAAGATGTCGAGAACATCATCCAGAAGCTGCTGCAGGCCTGCGAATATGACGTGGAACGCGCGCAGCGCGGCATCGTTTATATCGACGAGATCGACAAAATATCGCGCAAGTCGGATAACCCTTCCATCACCCGCGATGTCTCGGGTGAAGGCGTGCAGCAAGCGCTGCTCAAGTTGATCGAAGGCACCAAAGCCTCGATTCCCCCGCAGGGCGGACGCAAACATCCCAACACCGAATTCCTGCAAGTGGATACCAGCAATATCCTGTTCATCTGCGGCGGCGCGTTCGATGGTCTGGAAAAGGTGATCCGCAACCGTTCGGAGAAGGCCGGGATTGGCTTTTCGGCCAATCTTTCCAAGCGCGAGGACAGCAAGGACATCGGCACCGTGTTGCGCGGTGTGGAACCGGAAGACCTGATCAAGTTCGGGCTGATCCCCGAGTTCGTTGGCCGTTTGCCGGTGGTGGCAACGCTGGAAGGGCTGGATGAGGCGGCATTGATGCAGATACTGACCGAACCCAAAAATGCATTGACCAAGCAGTATCAGAAACTGTTCGAGATGGAAGGTGTTGAGCTGGAGTTTCGCGAGGGTGTGTTGAATGTGATCGCCAAAAAGGCACTGGCACGCAAGACCGGCGCGCGCGGTTTGCGCTCCATCCTTGAAAATGCCTTGCTGGACACCATGTTCGATCTGCCTTCTGCCGAAAATGTAAGTAAAGTAGTGCTGGACGAGAATAGCGCGGGCGAGATACAACCTATCGTGATGTACGCGGACACGCCCAAGGTCGCCTAATCAAGGCCTTGGCGGGCAGGGCTTGAAATTCCGGGCTCTGCCCCCACATTACTTTTGTACCCTAATTATCAGAGTCCCGAATCATGGCCGAAAACGATCCTATCACTACCACTGACGACCTGTTCCCCCTGTTGCCGCTGCGCGACGTGGTGGTATTTCCGCACATGGTCATTCCGCTGTTTGTTGGTCGCGCAAAATCCATCAAGGCACTTGAAGCGGCCATGGAGGCAGGCAAGAGCATCGTGCTGGTGGCACAGAAATCAGCCGCCAAGGATGAGCCCGCGACCGAGGATATCTATCGCATCGGCAGCATCGCCAATATCCTGCAAATGCTCAAGCTCCCAGACGGCACGGTAAAAGTGCTGGTGGAAGGCACCCAGCGTGCCAAGGTGTTGCGCATATTCGACGACAAGTCACATCTGGATGCCGAGATACAGGCAGTGCCGGTCGATGAGGAGATCGGACACGAAGCCGAGGCGATGCGACGCGCGCTGATCAATCAATTCGACCAATACGTCAAACTCAACAAAAAGATTCCGCCCGAGATACTGACATCGCTGGCGGGCATCGACGATGCCGGTCGTTTGGCCGACACCATCGCCGCACACTTGCCGCTCAAGCTGGAGCAGAAGCAGGAAGTGCTGGAGATATTCGATGTGCGCTTGCGCCTCGAACACCTGTTGGGATTGCTGGAAGCCGAACTGGACATCATGCAAGTGGAAAAGCGCATCCGCGGACGTGTGAAGCGTCAGATGGAAAAAAGTCAGCGCGAGTACTACCTGAACGAACAAGTCAAAGCCATCCAGAAGGAACTGGGCGAAGGCGAAGACGGTGCCGATATCGAGGAAGTCGAGAAGAAGATCAAGGCAGCGCACATGCCCAAGGACGCGCGCGCCAAGGCCGAGGCTGAACTGAAAAAGCTGCGCCTCATGTCTCCCATGTCCGCCGAGGCGACCGTGGTACGTAACTACATTGACGTGTTGCTTGGTTTGCCCTGGAAGAAGAAGACCAAGATAGATACCGATCTGAAGCACGCCGAGGATGTGCTGGAAGCAGACCACTACGGGCTGGAAAAAGTCAAAGAACGCATCGTCGAGTATCTGGCTGTGCAACAACGCGTGACCAAAATGAAGGCGCCCATCCTGTGCCTGGTCGGTCCTCCCGGCGTGGGCAAGACATCGCTGGGTCAGTCGATCGCGCGTGCGACCAATCGCAAGTTCGTGCGTATGTCGCTGGGCGGGGTGCGTGATGAGTCCGAGATTCGGGGCCATCGACGTACCTATATTGGCTCCATGCCCGGCAAGATATTGCAGAACATGACCAAGGTCGGTGTGAAAAATCCGCTGTTCCTGCTGGATGAAGTGGACAAGATGGGCATGGACTTCCGCGGCGACCCTTCGTCGGCATTGCTGGAAGTGCTCGATCCCGAGCAGAACTACACTTTCGTGGACCACTACGTCGAAGTCGAATACGACTTATCAGATGTGATGTTCGTTGCGACTTCCAATAGCATGAATATTCCGGCCCCTTTGCTGGACCGCATGGAAGTCATTCATGTCTCGAGCTATACCGAAGACGAGAAGGTCAACATCGCCACGCGTTATCTGTTGCCAAAGGCGATCAAGAATAACGGACTGAAGGCCGAAGAGATAAGCGTCTCCGAGAGTGCTATCCGCGACATCCTGCGTTACTACACGCGTGAAGCCGGTGTGCGCAGTCTCGAACGTGAATTGTCCAAGATCTGCCGCAAGGTGGTGAAGTCGCTGCTGCTGAAAGGCCGCGAAAACAAAGTGACAGTCAATGCGCGCAACCTGGATAAATATCTGGGCGTGCGCCGTTACAGCTATGGCATCGCCGAGAAGACCAATCAGGTCGGACAAGTAACCGGTCTGGCATGGACGGAAGTGGGCGGTGAACTACTGACTATCGAAACCGCCGTGTTGCCTGGCAAGGGCAAAACCACGACCACCGGTAAGCTGGGTGAGGTGATGCAGGAGTCGATCCAGGCGGCGCTGAGCGTGGTGCGCAGTCGGGCACGCACCTTGGGTATACAGGGTAACTTTTATGAGAAGAGTGATCTGCATATCCACTTGCCGGAAGGTGCGACGCCCAAGGACGGGCCGAGCGCCGGTATTGGCATCTGTACCGCGATGGTTTCCGCACTGACCGGAATTCCTGTGCGGGCCGATGTTGCGATGACGGGTGAAATCACCTTGCGCGGTGAAGTGTTGCCGATCGGCGGCTTGAAGGAGAAACTGCTGGCAGCTCAACGCGGCGGGATCAAGGTTGTGCTCATTCCCGAAGAAAACACCAAGGATCTGGTGGAGATTCCGGACAACGTCAAGAATAAACTGGATATCCATCCGGTGAAGTGGATAGAGCAAGTTCTGGAGTTGGCTTTGGAGCGCAAACCGGAGCCGTTGTTGGAACCGGAAGTTACCGCAGTGGCGTCACCTGCGGTCATCACTGAAACGGGAGCTTCGCCTGCAATCAAGCATTGACAGGCGTTAGCAAGGGGCGGGCTGGAAATGCCAGCATTGTATTTTCTTGACCCGCCCGACAACCCTTGATATAAAGCCGCCGCAAGTTTTCTGTCTTCCTGACCAACAAGCAAAGGGGAATCGCGTGAGTAATAAATCTGATCTGATCGAAGCAATCGCAAAGTCCGCCGACATTTCCAAGGCCGCTGCCGGTCGTGCATTGGATGCCACCATTGAGTCCATCAAGAAGACGTTGAAGAAGGGTGAACTCGTGAGTCTTGTTGGTTTCGGCACGTTCTATGTTGGCAAGCGAGCGGCACGAAATGGCCGCAATCCGCGCACGGGAGCCACAATTAAGATCAAGGCAGCTAAAGTTCCTAAATTTCGCGCTGGCAAAGGTTTGAAAGATGCTGTAAACTAGCGTTCTTTGTCGGGTGCTTAGCTCAGCTGGTAGAGCACCGCCCTTACAAGGCGATTGTCGGCGGTTCGATCCCGTCAGCACCCACCAGTAGTTTTGTTTTACCAGCAGTAAAAGTTTATGGAGTGGTAGTTCAGTTGGTTAGAATACCGGCCTGTCACGCCGGGGGTCGCGGGTTCGAGTCCCGTCCACTCCGCCATCATGTTGATTTATAAGGCATTTTAACCTTCTAAGTCGGTAGTGATACAAAATAGGGACACAACCTAACCGTTGCTGTCCCTTTTTCATGCCCGTTAATCTAGCGCATCACCTCAAAATATCCCGCTGCGGCATTTTCTATTTTCGTATGGCCGTCCCCGTTGCCTTGCGGCAAGTTATCGGCAAGCGCGAAATCATTCACTCACTCCGCACCCGCAGCCCCGCTGTCGCCAGAAAACTCGCGTATAGTTTTGCTTCCAAAACTTACGATCTGTTTGAGCAAATGGCTTACGACCCCAGCAAGTTCAACCCCGCAGACGTTTCAACATTCCCGACCGCTGATAAAGTCCGCCCCTACGAGCTAGACATTGCTCGGGGCATTATGAAAAGCGATGGCCCCGAAGATCATGCCCGAATGATGGAAGCCCTAGCAGTGCTGAAAACCATGCCAGCGCCCGCGCAAACAGCCCCAGCGCCTGCGCAATACATCGAGCCACCCCCAGCCCACAAAATCACTCTTCGCAAGGCGGCAGCGGCATATTTGCCCACGCTGGCAAATCTCAAAACCCGTCAGGCAGCAGGAAGGGCGATAAATCTGTTTA
This sequence comes from Sideroxydans sp., assembly GCA_043744345.1. Classification (GTDB taxonomy): domain Bacteria; phylum Pseudomonadota; class Gammaproteobacteria; order Burkholderiales; family Gallionellaceae; genus Sideroxyarcus. The sequence continues at coordinate 8,599 of JAYTUW010000042.1, forward strand.
TCGACCATCGGGGCGATGTTGAAATCCATACGGTGCGGGGTGTGGATGTGGTGACTTGGAATAACAAACTTCTCACCACACCAAAATCAACCGGCGAAATGCCCAAGGCGCGAAGCGCAGACAATGCGATTCAGTTTCTTCAAGGCTTGCTTAGATGGGCGTTCAAGAATGAATATATCCACAACAGTGTCGCACTGGCAACTGAGGGAAAGTTTAACCTCACCAAGTCGCAGCGAAACGCAGCCACAGAAGGGGCAGAACCCTTTAGCGTTGAGCAACTGAAACAGATTTTTGCTCCTATGACTTGGAACGCATTTCGAGAAGACAACCTTAACCGTAAATGGATGCCCCTGATTGCCCTTCACACAGGGATGAGGCTGGAAGAAATCGCACAGCTAACTGTCAACGACATTAAAGCCGAAAACGGAAGCGGGGTTATTTACATCGACATTAACCGCGATGGCGGCAAGTCGGTTAAAACAGAAACCGCCCTGCGAAATATCCCCGTTCACGATACTTTGTTACGGCTTGGGTTTATGGATCATGTCCGTATGTGTAGCAGGAAACTTTTTGATGAAACGGGCAACGCTGTAAGCCGTGCCTTTATTCGATATTTGGAGGAGTTGGACATAAAGAAGGACGGCGACAGGGGGATGGTATTCCACTCCTTCCGCGATACCTTTAACAACATTCTGGCAACTCCAAGTTATCATGTCCAAGAGCGGTTGCGTTATGCGCTGATGGGACACTCGAAAGATGGGGATACGAACGCCCTGAACTACACGAAAACGATACTGGTATCAGACAATAAAGCGTGGGGTGTTGATAAGCTGGATTTTGTGGAAACGGTGGGCGGGGTAACGCATAGATTGGTTTTGTAAATAGGAGGAAGTATGGAAAGGGCACGGCGAGCATTAAAAGCAGCGCAGGAGGTGAGGAATGCTGAGGATTTCAGAGTATTAGATTTGCGGGCGAGGTTGTTAGCGATTGAAAAAATGGATAAGTTGTTAAGGCACGAGATTAAAGAGGGGACGAAAGCAAACAAAAAGATTAAGAATGCTGATGATGCTATGGATGTGAAGGCTCGGTCTATCTTGTGTGATAAGTTAACGGAGCTGATAGCACAGGAGAACACGTTATGGAATGCGGATGCGAATGAAGTTGTTCCAGCCCACCAAGCGGCCGTTGAGGCGGAGAAAGCAGCCGAGGAGGGGGTAGTGCTTGCGGCAGCGCTTGCGCCAGAGTCTGCGGCAGAGCCCCCTAATCCATTGCCGTCAGCCCCGCCACGTAAGCGATTTGCCCCCACAGAGCCAAGCTTGCCGACTGGTGGATTGACAAGTCTTCAAAAGTATGTATGTTTAAACGTGTAGCGTTGTGCTGCGCACTCTATTGAACACAGCCAGAGAGCAAACGACAACAACACAAACAACACGTTTATGCGTCCATTTTTTGCTCGGTTCGGCGTGTTGGTTTAAGTGGCTAGAATGGTATCTTTGCACAGCCACAACGAAAGACTAAGCACTGACTCGGCAGAGCGCTAAAAACAGCGGAACAGTGAAGGAAATGCCAGTTAAAGCCCGTCAGGGCGTTGGGCAACTTTCTAGCGGGATGATGAAGTTTATTATCTTGTTCAAGTCCCACCCCATTTTTTGGGGTTAGGGAGACCTTGAGCAGGATAATCACGCAAACCGAAAAACGCCTTCGGCCTCTAGTAAAACATAGAGGGTTTATAGCAAAACTTATAGTAGAAAAACTTAGAGGGTTTACAGAAAAACCCAGAGTAGAAAAACGCAGAGTATTTTTGTTAAGAATGGAAAAACTAATAGCTTATTAGGCTTCTTAGCAAAGCAGAAAAACGGGGCGCGCAAAATATTTTAAGCTTTGCTGCGTTTGTTTTTCCGAGAGCGGGCAAAATCAGCAAAGTCGCTGACAATCCGAACAGCGAATGCCCGTTCCGCATCATCGAGACCATCCAGCAATCCATCCATTACTAACGATTGATCTTGTTTTCGGCTAGAAGCTGGGCGCAATAATGCTTCAATCGAGCAGTCCAGCGCATCGGCCAGTGAGAGTAATCGGCTCAATGATGGCGTAATCATTCCCGTTTCAATTCTGGACATGCTTTCTTGTTCAACCCCAACCGCTTCTGCGAGTTCACTTTGAGTTAATCCAAGTGTCTTTCGCCTTGCTGCGATCAACGCACCAAGGCGTTTTGCTAGTTTTTTATCCTTGGCCTTGGGGTCATTCTTCAACGCACTCTCCTACATCATTAAATGATGAACAGTGTCGTTTTATTGGGGTGCGGCTAGAATGACCGTACAAATCATAGTATGATTCTCCGCGTCATATCCTCGCCGGATGATGGCGATGTCGCACTACAAGGTTTTGCGCACAACTACCAGCGCAGCCCCCTTAATCAACTGGAGTAAACAATGAATAAAAAAATGCTTCTGAAGTTGTTACTTGCCGCGATGTTTGTTTCAAATGCCGCCTATGCGGATGGTTTTTTTTCGAAGATGGGTGATGCTGTGTCGAAAGGAGCCTCCGATATCGGAGATGCCGTCAAGAGTGGAAAAGGGGGCAACGTCAGCTTCAATCCTTTCGACGGGAAAGGGGTAAAAGTTGCTACCAAGGAGAGTAGTGATAAAAGCGGCGAGAACGAGGCTTTATATATACCTGTAAATCCAAAAAATGGGGCTAAGTTTTCAGGGTTGTTCGCAAAAGACCCAGACCATATGAGCGGCTTTCGCGGTGAATATCAGTGGCCGCGTGCGGCTCTTACTTTTGTCGAATACGGGGAAAAGCTGCCGTGTTGGACTATTAAGGCTCGCATCTGGACATCAAGCTCGCATTCCACCAATGAAGAGTTTAAGACTTGCGCTAACGCGCAAATGATATTTACCAATGACTTGGGTAAGGAAGTTACGCCTAGCTATAACTGGGATGGCATGTTGTCTGCTGTAGCGGGCGTTATCACTGCTAGCCGTGTTACCAATACTGGTTCAAATAGAACGACAGGCCCTAATCCTCCCAATAAACTTTATCCAATGGATACGGGCAGCATAGAAATGAATTCACAGCTTGAAAGCATTCTCCTCAGAGTGATGTTTCTCAGTGGGCAAACAAATCCCAAAGGACTGGATATGTCTAGCAAGCGTGAGATCGAGTCTTTCAGGGATAGTCGCATGTGGATAGCTGGTTTTGACCCAGAAGGAAACCGCGACAAGAAGTGATTTGTAATGCTTGCAACTTTAGAAAAATCCGAGGAGAAATAAATGGAATGTCCAAAATGTAAATCAGACAATACGCAGCGTCTTGAAGTGATTTATGAAAATGGCACGCAAGATATAAATACGACCTCACGAACTGTTGGGGGCGGTTATGGGGGGGGTGTAGGTGCTGGCGGAGCAACCACGAGGACTACAGGTCAAGCTCAATCGAAACAAGCTCAGAAAGCCGCTCCACCCAAGCAAGCGAGCTTTGGCTTGTCTGTTGGGTTGGTGATTGTTTCCATCTTTCTATTTGTTTTTGGGGTTTGGTATATCGCGTTGATTGGCTTTGGACTTGCTCTTGTCTTTGGCAAAAAACCTTACGAATACAATAAAAATGTCCATCCAGCCAAATATCGAGAATGGCAAAACAAATGGATGTGCCACAAGTGCGGTGAGATTTATACTATGAGCTAGCCTTATAAAGCAGTGCCACACGCCAAAAGGTGGCGTCGTTTTTGACGCAGTTGAAAGGGAGAGCAGTGCTCTCCCTTTCGCATATTAACCCCGCTCACTTCGAACCTCGTCTTGCGTGAATCCCTGCGCGGCGGCACTTTCCTTAACCTCAGCCCGCTGGGTCTTCAATAACCCAGCACCGTAACGCTCCCAGCTTCTGAGTTTGTCCGGCTCTTGCTCGTTATAAATCTGTAAGAGCGCTCCCAGCAAAGCCTCGTCCGAAAGTGTGCCGCCGATCTTCGATTGAGCGAGCAAAATCAAACCGCCAAGTCGGTATTTTTGCCGCGCAAGCTCCTTGCGTTCTATCTCCCGCTCTCTGGCAGTAATCGTTTTTTCTGTTCGCTGTAAATCCGCAAGTTGCCGTTCCAGCTTTGCCCGTTTTTGCTCAATCACGCCAAGCCGTTGTGCGTAGGTGTATGCCATTTATTTCTCCGATCAAAAAAGTCATAGCCCATCAGTAGCAGATTATTTTTCGTTGGCAAGCTTGACAGGCTGTCAGCGTTTGATATGGCTAGTGAAGCAGAACCGAAAAGATTAGACGCACTTATGCAACTCTTCGAGTAGCTAGGCGCCGAGGTGGAACCTCGGAAGAAAGGCAAAACAGCGATGGCGATTTATCACCTCCATATTGATAGTTATCGGCGCAGCCGAGGCCGCACCGCTATCGGGGGCGCAGCTTATCGCCGTGGATTAAAAGCAGGTTGCCCAGTCAGCGGCAAGCGCTTCAACTTCCGCAGTAAATCGGAAGTGGTGTTTTCCGAGTTCGTGCCAGCGCAAAACGACTCTACCGACTACGGCCAGTTATCCAACTTGCTGAATCTCTATGAAGCAATCGAACGCACAGAGAAACACCCTCGCGCAACCCTTGGGCGGGAGATTGAAGCCGCTTTGCCGCATGAACTGACTTTGCCGCAACAAGTGGAGTTGGTGCGGGAGTTTGTGGCCGAGGTGCGCCAGCGCTTCGGCGCAGAACGGGCATTTTTCGATTTCTCAATTCACGCCAAGAAAAACAACACACACGCCCATATTGCGATGAGTGAAAGAGAACAGGCCTCGCCTTTCGTATTCGAGAAAACGAAGAGGCGAGATTGGGACGGGGAATCGTTCGTCAGTGCTTGCCGTGAAGTCTGGCAAACACAGACCAACTCAGCTTTAGAGAAAGCAGGGGTAACTCAGCGTGTGGATTGCCGCACTCACGCCGACCGAGGGGTAAATATTTTGCCCTCGCTCCACGAAGGCCGAGCGGCTTATTTTAGGAGTGAGGTAAAACAGATGAACGACACTATCAAAGCAAAAAATCAGGAACTATTGAAAGCACCAGCAACGCCGCCGGAAGATTTAGCAACAACTTATATTGCGTCGTTGCCTGCGTATGAGTGCGGGATGATCGAGAACGCAGACCCTGAACCTAACTTGCAGCATCAATACAGGCTCGCCGCCAGCAAATACCAAGGCTTTAGCATTCACGGCCTGACGTTCTGCAATATGAAAAATCCGAAGTATGTCACGCTATTTTTTACAGACCGCAGCAAAATCGTGGATAGCGGTTTACACCTAACAGCCAGCGGCGGCACGGCAAAAGAAAATGCGCAGCGGATGATTGAACTCGCGATTTTAAAAAAATGGCAGTCCGTTCGTTTGACTGGCTCTATTGCCTTCGTTGAAGCGGCGATGATAAACGCACTCGCCGCAGGCCTAGACGTGTCACCTATTGATGATGAGCAGCGAGAGCTATGGAAGAAGCTACAGGCCACGGAAAAAGCAACGACTGCCGAGCAGGTTAACGCAAACGCCGCCCCTGTTGTGCTGCCGAATCTGTCTAAGCTGGGGGCTAGACTTGGCAGCCGTGAAAACATCCCAGCGCCCCAGAAGTTGCGACAGCGGGGGCGGGGTTTGGGATTGTAAAGGAAGGGGGCGAAAGCCCCCATCTTGGTTTAGTAGTTACTTCTTGGCGGAAGCATTAACTGCCGCAACATATTTTTCCCAAATGCCGTTCGTTACATCCGACTTTGCAATCTTAATCAGCTCCTCAACTGGGTTGACTTGAGCATTAGACATATGAGCATCATCTTGGGTTAAAACATCGACAGAATATGTATAACCGTTAGCAGGCTTACCATTTAGGAAAGTTCGAACATGGAAGGTATACCCATCCGAGGCGATGCGAACTTCGTATTCTTTTCCATTGTGCGTAAAGGGGCGCGGTTGACTCATGTTTATCTCCAAGAAATATAGACGGGTGCGCATACTCGCATGGTGAAGGGATATGACGAAAGCCCCCATTTTGGTTTGAAAGGGTTGAGGGGCGCGGTTGCTCCCCTTGGTTTTTCCAGTGTTTCTGTGGCATAATCTTTTCCGTCTTCGGAAGGGGCGCAATGAGGGGATACAACATTCCCCAAAATAGCGAAAAACTGTTTACCTAGTCCGTTGATTGTATTATTTAATATTTCGATGACGGAGTGTACATCTTGTCCCGTCCACTCCGCCAAACAGAGGCGAACGAAAGTTCGCCTTTTTTCATATGGGATGTCCGAAAACGGCATCCGTTCTTTCGGGTAGGTGGCTATGTTCGATTTCGTGCAAGAAAATAGACGTCCAGTGCAAATCGTACTGGCACTTATTATTGTGCCTTTCGCACTGTGGGGTGTTGATTCATACCGAAAGTCCGGTAGCGCTTCGGTCTTGGCCACGGTCAACGGGGAAAAGATCGGGCAACAAGAATTCGACAATGCGCTGAATCAACAGCAGCAAAGGATTCGTGAAATGGCCGGTCCGAAATTCGACCCGGCCTTTTTTGACAAACCAGAGATAAAGCATTCTGTTCTGGATGGTCTGGTTACCCAGCGTCTGATCGGGATCGAAGCGCGCAAGTCGGGTTTGACCCTGACCAATGAGCAACTTGGACAGATACTTGTCAGTATCGGCGCCTTCCAGAAGGACGGAAAATTCGACAGGTCGCGTTACGAAGCTGCACTCAAAGAGAAAGGCAAGACACCGGCCGGGTTTGATGCGGAGATACGTCAGGCGGTTCTCGCCCAGCAGTTGACTGAAGCCTACTCCCAGAACGGATATGCGGCCGAGGCGGTTGCGGAAAATCTTATTCGGATGAACGAGCAGCAACGCATCGTTGCGGTGGCGAACATTGATACCGCGACGTTCGTGAAGAAGGTCAAAGTCTCCGACGAAGCCGTCAAGGAATATTACGGCAAGAATGTCCAGGAATTCCAATTGCCGGAACGTGCAAACGTTGAGTATGCAGTGCTTTCGGCCGATGCTTTGTTGTCGCAAGCAACAGTTGGTGACGAAGAGATCAAGCAGTATTACCAGGAGCATCAAACTGAATTTGGCACACAAGAGCAGCGCCAGGCTTCCCACATATTGATCACGGTGGCGAAGCAGGCCTCCGACGCGGAAAAGCAGGCAGCAAAAGCCAAGGCCGAGCAGGTGTTGGCGCAGGTAAAACTGACGCCGGCAAAGTTTGCCGCATTGGCGAAGCAATATTCACAAGATCCGGGTTCGGCCGCCAATGGCGGTGATCTCGGGATGTTCGGTCGAGGCTCGATGGTGAAGCCATTCGAGGATAGCGTGTTTAGCCTTAAAGCCGGAGAGGTGAGCGGTTTGGTGCAAACTGACTATGGCTATCACATTATCAAGCTGCAGGCCGTCAAACCGGCAAAGATACAAGCACTAAACGAGGTGAAGAGTTTGATCGTGCAGCGCCTGAAGTCGCAGCATGCAAATGACAAGTTTGCCGAGTTGGCAGAAGAATTCAACAACAAGGCTTACGAACAAAGTGACAGCCTGAAACCCGCTGCCGAATTGGCGAAAACAACAGTTCAGCACGCTGTCTGGCTGAGCAAAGGACAGGCTGCGTCGGGACTCTGGACGGACAAAGTGTTGCTGGCAGTTTTCTCGGAAGACGCACTGAAGAACAAGCGCAACACCGCGGCCATCGAGGTGGCGACGAACACGTTGCTCGCAGCCCGTGTGGTCGAGTACAAACCTTCAGTTGCCCAGCCTTTTGCTGAAGTATCGGCGGGAATCAGGCAGAAACTGGAGAAACAGCAAGCTGCCGAACTGGCTGCCCAGGAAGGACGGAAACTGCTGGATCAATTGCAGCACGGTGATAAGACCGGTGTGAGCTGGAAAGTGGCACAAAACGTCACTCGCAACCAGCGCGAAGGTTATGAACCGGCCTTGTTGAAGGAGGTATTCCGGGCAAGCACCGGCAAGTTGCCGGCATACGTGGGCGTAGACAGCCAGAATGGCTTTATTTTGGCGCGCATTGATGCAGTCAAAGATCCCGCGGCGATCGACGAAGCCAAGCGCAGGGGCTATGCACAGCAGATTCGCCAGATCACGGGCGAGGAGCTGCTGATGTCCTACTTGGCTGACGCAAAGAAGCGGGCCGACATTTCGATGAAGGATTTCAGTTCCGAAGAGAAGAAATAATCTCTTCAACAATCATCAATACAAGCGCCGCTTTCTGAGCGGCGTTTTTTTTGGCAATCAGTCAATCCTCGATTGAACCGCGCGAGGCGATATTGAAACTTCCATCTATTTGAAGTGGCCCCTGTGGTCACGTCACTTGAAAAATCGCCCCACAGGAGCGCAGCCGCATAACCTGTTTCCCCAACAGTTTTGGAAAATGCGCGGCAAATTTGGGGTGGCAGGGAAGAGTGCCGATGTCGGGGTTTGTCAGATATCGTCGGTATATGTAGGCTTGAATATGCTGGTGCTGTAATAAAATCAAACCAAGTGCGGTCTTTGGGCATGTTCGTGTGAAGTTGAACACCGGTCCATTTCCACAGTCCGGCGTTCAGTGAAGCGGGGTTGGAACCTCAGGTGTGGGGCGATTGCAATGTTGATGCGAATAACATTACTATTAACACAGCAATGAATTTTTGAATTTTTGGTACTGGTTTTTCGCGCAAGCGATTATTGAAGGCGGGAATTAACATCGCCAACTCATGACACGGCAGAAAACGTCCGTGTCAAGTCGATAACAATTGAAAGAGGGAGTATTAAATGACCCAGAGTAGAAGCGTATTGGCGGACGGTTTGCGATGCCGTCGGCCTGTAAACAAGAATGTATCGTCCCTGATGCTGGGGCTGGCCCTTGTGGCATGCGTATCGGCACCAATGACGGTTCAGGCCGAAGCAGCGCCCAATCCCTTGTGTGCGGGTTGTCACAATGAGGATGGCAACAGCGTCGTGCCCGATTTTCCAAAGATTGCCGGTCTGGATGCAGCCTACATCACCAAGCAAATCGCGGATTTCAAGAAATTCAAGCGCGTCAGCGAGATCATGGGCCCCATGGCCACCCAGATTGCCGACTCTGAAGTCGAAGCAATAGCCGCCTTCTACAGCAAGCAGAAACGCACACCCGGCGAAGTGACCGACAAGAATCTTGCCGCCCAGGGGCAATTGATCTATACCGACGGTATCGTTAACAGCGCGGTTCCTGCCTGTGCGGGCTGCCACGGCGAGAAAGGCGAAGGGACTGACAAGTTCCCGCGCCTGGCAAGTCAGCACGCGGGCTACTTGAACACGCAGCTGCTCAATTTCAAGAATGATGTCCGCAACAACGATGCCAAGAAAGTGATGCGTGCCATTGCGCAGCGCATGACCGAACAGGAAATCAAGGCAGCGTCAGAATTCATCACCAGTTTGAAAGGGGAGTAACCAATGAGAGCATTGTTGATAGTCGCACTAGCATTGTTGCCGGTTTCTACGGCTTTTGCCGAGACACCCGCCGCTCCTGCACAGGGTATCGGTACCAAGGGTTACGTCTGGAACAAGCTGACCCCTGAACGTGCCGAAGCATTGCGCAAGACGGGCGATGTGGTGCGCGGACAGGAAGCTTTCCGCGGTTGCCGCGGATGTCACAAACAAGATGCTTTTGGCCGTGTTGACGGTATCTACCCCAGACTGACCGGCCAGTATGCCTCGGTGATCATCAAGCAACTGACCGACATCCGTGCGGGTTTGCGCCTCAATCCGAAGATGGAGCCGTTCATCTCACCCGATGCTATCAGTGTTGAAGAGATTGCCGATATTGCCGCCTACCTGTCCGGCCTGACCACCATCAAGGAAAACGGCAAAGGTCCCGGAGACATGGTGCGCCAGGGCGAAGCGATCTATGTGCAAAGGGGTTGCATCAAATGCCACGGCAGCCACGGCGAAGGTAACGAAGAGAAACTTTACCCCGCGCTGGGTGCCCAGCATTACAGCTACCTGCTGCGTGAAATGGAAATGATCAAAGTGGGCGCTCGTGGAAACTCGCACCCCGATATGGTCGCTGCGCTGCGTGAGATCACGACTGCCGACATGGAAGCGCTGGCCGACTATTTGGCCAGATTGCCGGATCGCCGTCAGGTGGCAGCAGCCAAGGGCGCAGGCAAGTGAGGTAACGAAGGCGGGGCTTGCAAGCCCCGCTGGCAGGTCCGGGCAGTAGTGCCGTCCGGGAAAACACAAAGCCTCATCCGGAACATGGATGAGGCTTTTTTTATGCCCACAAATTCATTCCCAGAATGCGCGGATAAGCAAATCCCCGCGTTAGCTTGGGCCACTTCTTTGCCCGGCAGGCATTGAAACTGCATAACCTCTCAGTCTGAGGGGAGCGACTTGACCTCGACCGGTTCTGGCTCACATACGGGCAGGCAAAGGCAGAATGTACTGCCTTCTCCCTCGACCGAAGTGACATCCATACGCCCGCCATGGAAACGGGCGATCCAATTCACCAGATACAAGCCGAGGCCGCTTCCGCGAATACTGCTTTCGTGTCGTCCCCGGGCAAATTTCTCGAACACATGCTGCTGAAGTTCTGGCGGCATACCCACCCCCTTGTCGCTCACTTCGACGCACAACCAATCAGATTGGCATGCAGTCACGCGCAAAGTGATCTCATCCGTGGGTGCTGAATACTTGCCTGCGTTATCCAGCAGGTTGATGACAGCGATACGCAACAATTGCCAGTCTGCACAAATGCTGGCATCGCCCCGCAGCAGCTCAAAATTCACATGTCGAACCTGGTTCTCCATGAAACTTTCCGCGACAACTGAACAAAGCTGGTTGAGGTTGCCCGTTTCCCGGTTCAACCCGCGCTTGTCCATATCCAGCCATTTTTCGGTCAGGAAGTTGTCCATCAACAACGAGAGTTGCCTGACCGAGCGCATGATTTTTTCGATGCGGGGAAGCCACTCGGGATGTTCGTTTTGTACCAGCATCTCCAGCATCTGCGCCGTATTACCGATGACCGCGATCGGGCTGCGCATCTCGTGCGCCATCAGTGCCATCAGATTGGCCTGGGTTTCGCGCCCGTTTCTCTCATGCTGAAGCGAGATTTCCAGAATCTGCTGTGCGTCGCTGAGCTGTTGTGTGCGCTTCTCGATCTCGGTTTCCAGCCACTGTTGCGTGTTGTAAATGCTGTCGGCCATGTAACTGAACTGCGACAACAGCTCGCGCACTTCGCCGCTGCTCTTTTCCGCAGGTTTTGAGCTGTAGTCGCCGCGTCGAATGCGAGACACCGCATCGGTGAGCAGAGCCACCGGTTTCAGCACCAGTTTGTGCAGGGTAAATGCCAATATTCCCAGCAACAGCAAAGTACCCGCGATGATCGCCAATCCGATCCGGATGAAGTCGGTTCGGGGCAGCAGTATCGATAGGTCAAGCAGGCTAAGGTCGTACCAGCCCACCTCCGGCAACGCTGTCAATCCAGCCAAATAGCGTTTTCCCTCGATCTGTACAAAGTCGGTTTCGACATCCAGATGCCCGGCTTCCAGCTTCTTGATGGATTGCTGCAACCATTGGCTGCCGGCAGTGGCGCCCAGTATCTGAACGTATAAATGCCGCTTTTCGGAGAAATCCTTGATGCCCGGGAAATCCCAGTGCGTTACATCATTGTAAATCTGGATCTTGGCATTCCGGTCGATGAACATGTTGGTGACGCCCGGAAGGTGGGTATTGGTCGCGTTGTGCGTGAAATCGCTGATATCAATCCCGGTGCCCAGCACACCCACGGTCTTTTTCCCCGCCCGTATCGGCACCATGATCCAAATCCTGTTCAGTCCGGGCCTGTTGTTCGAGGTGACCTTGATGGTATGCGAGTCGCCGCTCTTGATGAAGTCGTATATCCAGGCATCCTCCGGGGCGGAAGGATTCATGCTTTGATGTTTGGGTTGCCAGTTGCGTTGCTTTTTTGCATCAAAATAGTAGAACTTGCCGGACTTGATGATGGCCACAAAATAATTGGCACTGTGAAAGAGTTGGCTCAACTCCGCGGTCGTATGCCCATACAACTCGGGATCCCCCTCGTCGGCCACCCAGGCTTTAAGCAGAGGCGCTTCGGCAGCCTCGCGGGCAAACACCATCTCGCGCATCAGGGGTTGCAGGGTGCGTGCCTTGTCCAGCAGCATCTGTTCCTTGGCGAATCGCTCGCCGATGCGTTCCAGCAGGTTCTCGGTAAAATTGGTGAACAAGGCAAAGAACAGCAGGGTGATGAACAGAGACGAAGCGCCCATGATCAGCAGAAAGCGGCTTTGCAGGCTCAGGTTGCCAAGGTATTGCCGAAAGCGAGAAAATGCTTGCGTGACAGCACCGCGAGTGAGTAAATTGGGCATTGGTTCCTGGCCTCCAGCTACAAAGAGAGAATATGGCACGCATTATCATAGTAGAAGACGATCTTGGACAGCAGGAAGAGTTGCAGTCCTTTCTGATGTATGCAGGGCATGAAGTGATCGCCGCCAGCAGCGGTGCCGAACTCGACCAGCGCATGACGTTCACCCCTGATATCGCATTGCTGGATTACAACCTTCCCGGCGAAAGTGGCGTGGAGATCGCATTGCGTTTGCGCAAGCGCTTCGGGATAAAAATCGGCATGGTCATGGTGACGGCGCGCAGCATGGCCGTGGACAAGGTCGAATGCAGGCGCGCCGGTGCTGACGATTACCTGGTCAAGCCCATCAACTTCGGTGAGCTGATGGCGCTCATTGACAATCTGTGCGCGCGCCTCAACCCGCCCAAGCCGGCCGAGGAGTCATGGCAACTTGTTTTGGGGCGTTCCGAACTGATACCCCCGGGGGCAGCTCCGGTTCCGCTATCCGGACTGGAATTGCTCCTGTTGCAGGCGTTGGCAACAACTCAAAACGGACTGGCGGATCGGGACACGCTGGTGCGCGCGCTGGGCAAGAACCCTTTGGCATATGATCCGCGGGCACTTGAAGCCAGCATCAGCCGCTTGCGGCGCAAACTCCCCCCGCTGGAAGACGGTCGCAACCCGCTACAGGCGATGCGCGGCATGGGCTACCAGTTCATTCGTCCCCTCACAGTCGTGAGCTGATCCTCCGCAAGGGGCTCTCCCTTGCACCCCGCTTGAAGCCCGCTCGGGCGTCGTGTCAGCATTTGTCAGAATTCGTCGGCATTTGTCGAAATTCGTCGGCGTAAGTCAGCACAACAGCAGAAGCCCTGAAATAAAATTTGTTCATGTGTGGTTTTTTGTAATTTCCAAATGGAATGCCGGAAATTCAGAGAGCCACATGGTGAGTAACTAATTCAAATTATCAGGGGGCAAGATGATCAGGGATCGATTCATTTGCAGGAGTGCGATGGTGGGGGCAATAGCCGCACTGTTGCTGGTTTTTGGGCAATCGGCAGTGATGGCGGCTGATGCGGCACCCGCCGCAACAGAGGTTGCAGCACCGGCAGCAGCTGCGCCTGTGGCTGTAGCGCCAGTGGTTGCGACACCAGCCGCGCCGACAACGGCTACATACATTGGCGAGAAAGCCTGTATCGGCTGTCACGATGTGGAGAACAAGAACTTTACCCACACCCTGCACGCAAAGGTGTTCCGTGAAAATCCCAAGAACGATACCGAAAAGCAGGTTTGCGAAGCCTGTCACGGTCCCGGTTCCCTGCATGCCAAGAAGACCAAGGATCACAACCTGCTGATCGGCTTCACCAAATCCTGGGGAACCCCTGTCGACAAGATGAATGGTCAATGTCTGTCCTGCCACAAGGGTGGGCAACGTATATTCTGGGAAAGCTCAATCCACCAGACCAACAAACTGGCCTGTAGCGATTGCCACAACCCGATGGCGACATTCTCGGCAAACGGCTTGCTGAAGAAGCAGAGCATCACCGAGACTTGCCAGACCTGCCACCAGCAACAGCGCGCAGAGTTCAAGAAGAAATCGCACATGCCGGTTCCTGAAGGCAAGATGACTTGTGAGGACTGCCACAACCCGCACGGCTCTTCCGGCAAGCGCTTGCTTAAGGCGGACAACGTCAACGAGCTGTGTTACACCTGCCATGCCGAGAAGCGCGGTCCGTTCATCTGGGAACACGCTCCAGTGCGCGAGAACTGCATGAATTGCCACGTTCCGCACGGCTCCAACAACGAGAAACTTCTGGTGCAGACGCGTCCGTTCCTGTGCGTAGGATGTCACAGCACGACCGCTACGATGGGGCACGCAGTCTGGGGTAACAATACAACAGGCGATGGAACCAATGCGACCTTGACTACAAACGTAGGTGGTGTTGGGTCTGTGGCGAGCAAGCGTATGACCGGACGTTCATGCCAGAACTGCCACTCGGTGATTCACGGTAGCAACAGCCCTGGCGGCGCGCGCTTCCAACGTTGATCTGATGGGGAGAAGACAACATGACACATACAGCACATTTTGAAAAAGTCGAATCAAATCGCGACAGGAGGTTTTCAATGAACAATAGCCCGCGTATGAAGTTGCTTACGCTTTGCATCGGCGCCGCATTGGCGCAGATGGCCAGCCTGCCGACTCTGGCGGATTCCGCAGTGGGTGTGGATACTGTCAACGGCAATGCTGCAAATCCCGGATACGCATCTAGCGGTCCGGTGCTGCTGGATGAAGATGCCCCGGCAGTGCTGCGTACACCTTCGGGTCAGATGTATTCGTTCCCGCCAGCCAAGGATGTGGTTGGCAAGGGGCAGGCGGTTGGAAGTATTGATGTGGGTGTTACACGCGACAGCGATCAAACGCGCAATGCCAAGCGCAACGAGTACACCGACATTCAAAAGAATGGCGTGGTAGTAAATAACTTCAAACTTGGCGCCGATTCGGACGCAGCACGCTACTTTAATATCAACGGTGGTGCTGTGGGACGCGGTGATCAGTATTACGACCTGACGGTTGGTAAATACAACAGTTGGAAGGTGAAATCTTTCTACAACGAGACTCAGCACATTTTTACCGAGAATTGGAAGTCTCTGTATAGCGGCGAGGGCACGGGTGAATTGACAACAGGTTTGAATATGCCGGTGCGTGTTACATCCGGAGCCATGGTTCAGGGAACCACTCCCAACTACGTGGGTGCCACGGCGACGTGCACGACGTTAGCGCCGTGCTGGTCGTACAACGGCAAAATCTATGGCAACGCGGTTGCTTTGGCTGCAATCAACGGCACAACTGGCACACCCAATGCAACAACCGGAGTAATTACAGCCGGCACAATTGCCGCACCCGGCGCGCAATCAAATATGGCTGCGGCAATAGCGGCCAAGTTGAATGCGACGCCCTACAGCGAATTGGGCCTGGTTCGCAAGAAAAGCGGCATGCGTGGCGATATCAATTTGACGGATAGCGTTAAAGCCTATGTTAGCTACAACTTGGAAAAGAGAGTCGGTGCTCGTCCTTTCGCAATGAATGACGGTAACGTCTCTACCGAGATCGCAGAGCCGATCAACTACAATACGCACGATATCTTGGCTGGGCTGTCGTATTCGGATGATCTGACTCAAGCAAACTTGCGCGCTTCTTCTTCAATGTTCCGCAACAGCATCAGCACTTTGAATGTCCAGTATGCGCTGCTGGGTGTTGCCGGATCTAACGGGGTTATCCAGCATGCAACTTATGATTTGGCACCTGATAACGATTCCTACAACCTCAAGGGTGAGTTTGCTCGAAGCCTTCCTGATCTGATGAAGGGGCGTTTCACTGCAAGTGCATCGCTTGGGTCAAATCGCCAGAATGAAGCCTTGCTGGCCCCGATATCGGCCGCTCAAAATGCCGATTTGTCTGCCGCAGGTGTCACTACACTGACAGCCCCCACGACTGCTACCAGTCTTGGGGTGGCAAATCCGGGCTACACCGCGAATGGCGCTTTGGTTAACAACTGGAATACCACAGATGCATTGAGCAGAAAAAATGCAGGCCAAAGAATCGACAACAAACTCGTCGAATTTGCGCTTTCCTTGAAGCCGGTGGATGATTTGAATGTAAAGGGTAGCTACCGTTTCTTTGAAACAGAAAACAAGGGCGGATACATTGCCTACAACCCGCTCACCGGCCAGTTTGGTCGAGGACCAAGCACCGGTAACGGAACTGCGGCTCTCGATTTGGTCGTTGGATTGCAGCCCGGCGCTACACCAGGAGCTCCGGGAAGTTGCTACACCTTGCCTGGCTATCCTGCAGCACCTAACTGTGCCTTTGGAACGGGTGCAGCCAACTTGACTGCCGGTACATTCCCGAACGGTGCCAACACTGTCACCTCAGGTACCAACGTTCCGGTATTTGGTCAGGCTCGTACAACAAGACAGTCCAATTACGGTGTCGCTGCAGATTACGATTTGGATCGAACCAGTAGCGTAAACGGCTCTATCGAACGTGAGGACTTCTACCGTACCTTCCGTGAACGCAACAAGACCGAGGAAAACAAGGTCAAGGTTGGCTATGTAAATAGAGCACTGGGTGATGCAACTTTGCGTGTTTCCTACGAAAAGGACACCAAGCGTGGCAGCAACTACAACTACCGTACATTCGAGGATCTGGGCCAAGGTCTTCCGGGTTTGGAAGTAGGAACGCTGGTTTCGCAAGCGCCAACTGGGGCGGTTCCCGGTGTTGCTTATCCGCTTCTGGTGGCAGGTGTGTTTAACCGTTATTCATACTATTTCCGCAAGTACGATCAGGCCAACCGCGATCAGAAGATCCTGAATACTCGTATCAACTATCAGGCGACGACTGACTGGGATGTGGGTTTGAACATGCAGGTCAAACGTGCAGACTATCCAGAGGGCATGTACGGCCTGAAGAAGGACAATCAGGACTCCCTCGGTGTAGATATGAGCTACCAACCTACATTTGACCGTATTGTCACTGCCTACTATAACTACCAAAAAGGGCAGAAGGTCATGATGATGAACTCCGGAACGGCTGGAGCCGCCACCGCGTGTACTGCGGCAAACCTGAATACTTATGGTATTCCGGCCTGTTCGGATACAACCACCGGTTTGGATGGTGCACGTCCGTATAGCGCAAGTTGGGCATCAGACACCACGGACTACAACAACGTCTTGGGCTTGGGATTGCAGGAAGATTTGGGATTTGCTCGGCTTGGGTTTGACTATACCTTTGCAAGAAGCAGCACTCATATCGCCTATAACTACGGTAACACAGCGTTTAGCGCCACAACGAATGCTGCCTTAGCCGCAATTGCAGGCACAGCATTGCCAGATATGACCACGGTTCAAAATACCGTTACGTTGAATCTGGTCAAGCCGCTGGACAAGAAAACAACTGTTCGAGCTGTGTATCGTTACGATGGGCTTCGGATCAAAGATTGGCACTATGACGGCGTGATCAAGAACACGATGGCTGCCTATGATGCCGGTACACTGCTGCTGGATGGCGGTCCGATGAACTACCACGTGAACACCATCGGTGTTTTCCTGAATTACAAGCTGTAATTTGTCCGCTGGGAAATTCGATGGGGCCAGATTTTTGGCCCCATTTTTTTCACTGGTTGCAGGGGGATTGGGGATGGGCAGTCGGATTCCTTGGGTTTCTAAACGCAAAGGAGAATCTATCTTGAAAAATATTATCTTGTTGCTGGCTCTGCTTTCATTTGCCGATACTTCGTTTGCGACGGCAGCGGATGCCAAACCGTCTGAATCTGCCAAGGCACCGCATGGCAGTACAGCCGGGAAATCGGGCACTGGATTACCCTCCGGCCACCCGGACTCATTACCCGCAGACACGCGCCTTATCAACAGCGGCACGGTGCTGGATATACTCGATTCGGAGATGTACACCTATGTGCTGGTGACGAGCGACAAAGGGCCGTTGTGGCTTGCCGCCTACAAGACCGACCTCACCAAGGGCGCGACCGTCAGGTATTCAGGCGGTGTCGGAATGCCCAATTTTTTCAGCAAAGCGCTCAATCGCTCTTTCGACCTTATCATTTTCGTGGATACGCTGGAGCAAGAGCGGAAATAACCCGGATTGGGCAGGGGCTCTGGTATTCCTAAGGCTACGGCCGAACTGCATCGTTCCGGTGCCGGAGTGAAGCTGCGCGGTTAATCGTATATAATTCCCAGCTGTTCATTTTGGGTTTTCTTCATGCTGGAAGTCGGCAATCTCGCGTGCAGTCGCGGCGATCATCGGTTGTTTTCCGGATTGAGTTTTTCGCTGCATCCCGGACAGATCATGCAGGTGCAGGGCGCAAACGGCAGCGGCAAGACCAGTCTGCTGCGCACCCTGTGCGGCTTTTTGTCGCCGGACGAGGGCGAGATACGCTGGCATGGCAAGCCCGTGCACGACCTGGGCGAAGATTATTTCGCTGAGTTGCTGTATCTGGGACACCTGAATGCAATCAAGGACGAGTTGAATGCGCTTGAAAACTTGCAGATGAGCGCGGGGCTGGCCGGTTATGCATTGACCGAGCAACAGGCAATCGCTGCTTTGCGCCGAATGGGATTGCAGCGTCGTGAGCATTTGCCGGTCAAGGTTTTGTCGCAGGGCCAGCGCCGCAGGGTTGCATTGGCCAGATTGCTGACGACGGACGCTCATCTTTGGATATTGGACGAACCATTAACCGCACTCGATGTGGGTGCAGTAGGGCTGATGCAGGAACTAATCGGGGAACACCTGTCGAAAGGTGGCATGACGATCTTTACCACACACCAACCGTTGCAGGTTGCCGGTGTGGAAACCAGGCAGTTGAAGTTGTCATGAAGAAAATGTCCCTGTTCGGTCTGCTGGGATTGGTGGTGCGGCGCGACCTGCTGCTGGCGATGCGCAGACGCGCGGATGTTCTCACGACGCTGATTTTTTTTGTGATGGTGGTGAGTCTGTTCCCGCTCGGTGTCGGTCCGGAGATGGATATGTTGCGCAAGATGGCATCCGGCGTGGTGTGGGTTGCGGCTCTGCTGGCTTCGATGCTTTCGTTGCCGCGCATGTTTTCGGCGGATTATGCGGACGGGACGCTGGAGCAGATGATGCTCGCGCCCCAGTCTTTGTCGGTGCTGGTGCTGGGCAAGATTGTTGCGCACTGGATGTTGTCAGGCCTGCCGCTGGCTCTGATCGCTCCGGTGCTCGGGCTGCAGTTCGATATGTCGCCCCCGGCGTTGGGGACGCTGGTACTGGCGCTACTGCTGGGCACTCCGGTTTTGAGTATGATTGGCGCAGTCGGCGCGGCGCTGACACTCGGGCTGCGCGGTGGCGGGGTGCTGGTGTCGTTGCTGGTGTTGCCCCTGTGCATTCCGGTGCTGATTTTCGGTGCGGGGGCGGTGGAGGCGGTCACCAGCGGTATGAGTGTTGTTTCCAATCTGGCTTTTCTGGGCGCGTTCATGTTGTTCGCGCTGGTGTTTACGCCGTTCGTTGCGGCGCAGGCGTTGCGTATTTCGATGGAGTGATCATATTGGCTATCAACTGGTTTAAATATTCGGCACCGACGACTTTCTACGGATTGGCGGGCACGCTGGTTCCGTTCTTCGCATGGCCTGCAGCGATTCTTTTCGTGATAGGAATCTACATCGGCTTCTTCGTTGCACCTACCGATGCCACACAGAGCGAAGCCTACCGCATCATCTTCCTGCATGTTCCCGCTTCCATCCTGTCCATGTTCATTTACCTTATCATGGCGGGTTATGCAGCATTGGGCTTGATCTTCAAAACCCGCCTGTCGTCCATGATGGCGCAGGCACTGGCTCCAACGGGTGCGCTGTTCGCCTTTATTTCGTTGTGGTCCGGCGCGCTGTGGGGCAAGCCGATGTGGGGAGCATGGTGGGTGTGGGATGCGCGACTGACTTCCGAACTCATCCTGCTGTTCCTGTATCTCGGCTACATCGCGCTGCATGCATCCATTGAGGATCCGCGCCGTGCAGACCGGGCAAGCGCGTTGCTGGCGATCGTCGGTTCGGTGAACGTGCCCATCATCTATTTCTCGGTCAAGTGGTGGAATACCCTGCATCAGGGTTCGACCATTAAATACAGCGGTACCAGTATGCATATCGCCATGCAGCAGGCCATGTTCGCGATATTGGCTGCCTGCTGGTTGTACGCCATCGCGGTGACACTGGCGCGTGTGCGCAGCATTATTCTGGAACGGGAAGCCAATACGCAATGGGTGAATGAACTTCCCGAGATCAAACAATCGAACGGGGGGCGGTCATGAACTGGGCTGAATTCTTTGCCATGAACGGCTATGCATTTTATGTCTGGGGTTCCTACGGTGTGGCATTGCTGGTGTTTGCCATTGAGATATCGCTGGTGCGCAACCGCAGAAAACAGGCATTGCGCAATCTGCGCCTGATGCGTGATGAAATGGGGGAATCGGCATGACGCCAAGACAGAAGAGATTGTGGTTCATCGTGGCCGGTGTGGCCCTGGTTGCGGCAGCGGTGGGTTTGGTGCTGTATGCGCTTAAAAATAATGTGAGTTTGTATTTCACTCCGACGCAGGTGTTCAACAAGGAAGCACCTCAAGCCCGCAGCTTTCGTATCGGCGGACTTGTCGAAATGGGCAGTCTGCAACGCGAGAAGGACGGCTTGACTGCCCGTTTCAACATCACCGACACGGTCAAGACCATGCCGGTGATCTACAAAGGCATCCTTCCCGACCTGTTCAAGGAAGGCAAGGGCGTGGTCGCTCAGGGCAAACTGGAAGCGGATAACGTGTTCCATGCCGAAGAAGTGCTGGCCAAGCATGACGAGAATTACATGCCGCCGGAGGCCGTGGATGCTATCAAGAAGGCTGAGGCCGCCAAATCCGTTCAGGCACAGCCGGGCAATGTCCCGTCTGCTGAAAAACCCGTAGCAAAATAATTATGAAAGTATCCGCATGATTCCAGAGATCGGTAATTTCGCACTCATCGTCGCCCTGTTCCTTTCACTCATCCAGGGCGTGTTGCCCATCGCCGGTGCGGCACGCAACGACCCCGTGATGATGGGCACGGCCCGCACCCTTGCAGTTGGCCAGATGCTCATTGTGATGGTTGCTTTCGGCTGTCTGGTCCAGTCCTTCGTCGGCAACGATTTTTCAGTGCTGTACGTGGCAGAACATTCCAACTCACAATTGCCGATCCAGTATCGCATCTCCGCAATCTGGGGTGGGCACGAGGGTTCGTTGCTGTTGTGGACGTTTATCCTGACCTTGTGGACGGTCGCGGTGGCAACCTTCAGCAGGCATCTGCCGCAAGAGATGGTGGCCCGCGTCATTGGCGTGATGGGCCTGGTCTCCACCGGATTCCTGTTGTTCATGTTACTCACATCCAATCCGTTTGACCGACTGTTTCCAGCGGCGATGGACGGTCGCGATCTGAATCCTTTGCTGCAAGACCCGGGTCTGGTGATACACCCACCGATGCTGTACATGGGGTATGTCGGCTTTTCGGTCGCTTTCGCTTTTGCGCTGTCGGCGTTGCTGGGCGGCAAGTTGGACTCGACCTGGGCACGCTGGTCGCGTCCGTGGACGACCATCGCCTGGGTGTTCATGACCATCGGTATCGCACTGGGTAGCTGGTGGGCATATTACGAATTGGGTTGGGGCGGGTGGTGGTTCTGGGATCCGGTGGAGAATGCTTCCTTCATGCCTTGGCTGGTGGGCACGGCACTGATCCACTCGCTGGCCGTGACGGAAAAACGCGGCGCGTTCAAGAGTTGGACAGTGTTGCTGGCGATCGCCGCATTCTCGTTGAGTCTGCTGGGTACGTTCCTGGTGCGTTCGGGTGTGCTGTCATCGGTACACGCTTTTGCGACCGATCCGAAGCGCGGTATCTTCATTCTGTCGTTCCTGGTCGTGGTTATCGGTTCGTCACTGTTGCTGTTCGCCTGGCGTGCACCCAAGATCGGGCTGGGCGGCAAGTTCGACCTGATCTCGCGCGAATCCATGCTGCTCACCAATAACGTATTGCTGTCTGTGGCATCGGCATCGGTGTTCCTGGGGACGCTATATCCGCTGTTCATGGATGCGCTTGGTTTTGGCAAGCTGTCTGTCGGCCCTCCTTATTTCAATACCGTGTTTGTGCCGCTGATGGTGCCGTTGGTCGTGATGATGGGTCTTGGTCCCATCGCCCGCTGGAAACAGGCCAGCATGCCGGACATTTGGGTGCGCGTGCGCTGGGCGTTCGGGGCGAGCCTGGTCATCGCCCTGTTGCTGCCTTTGGTGTTGGGGAAATGGACGCCGCTCATCGCGTTGGGTTTCTTGCTTGCAGCTTGGGTCATCACGACCACGTTGCTCGATCTGCGTAAACGCATCGCGGGCACGGGAACGTTCTGGCAACGCCTGAAGATACCGGCACGCAGCTACTACGGCATGTTGCTGGCCCACCTCGGGATCGCCGTTTTCGTCATCGGTGTGACTATGGTGAAAGGCTATGAGACCGAGCGCGATGTACGCATGGATGTCGGCGACACGGTCGAGGCGGGCGGTTATGTGTTCCGCTTTGATGGTGTGAGCGATCAGCCTGGACCCAACTACATTTCATCGGAAGGACGCATCAGCGTCAGCAAGGACGGCAAACCGCTTACCGTTCTAAATCCGGAGAAGCGCGTGTACAACGCATCCGGCATGCCGATGACCGAGGCCTCTATCCGCACCGGATTCTTGCGCGACTTGTATGTGTCGCTGGGTGAACCTATCCCCGGTACCAATGCATGGGCGGTGCGTGTCTATATCAAGCCGTTCGTCGACTGGATATGGGCGGGCTGCCTGTTGATGGCGCTGGGCGGCATATTGGCGATCAGCGATCGCCGCTATCGCATCCACGCCCGCAAGACACAGTCGGAAACCGCCGGAGCGGCCAAATTGAAGGAGAAGACAGCATGATGCGTTTCATATTGCCTTTAGTGGTATTTCTGGTGTTGGCCGGTTTTCTTTATGTCGGACTGAGTCTGGACCCGCATGAGGTCCCTTCGCCGCTGATCAACAAACCTGCCCCCGCTTTTAACTTGCCGCAGTTGCACGATACGAACAAGAAATTCTCGACCGAGGAAATGAAGGGCAAGGTCTGGTTGCTCAACGTGTGGGCTTCCTGGTGTGTATCGTGCCGGGAAGAACATCCGATACTGTTGTCTTTGGCTGAACAGAATATCGTGCCGATTTACGGACTCGACTACAAAGACGAGAAAGCGGCTGGCGAGGCGTGGTTAAAGCAAGGCGGCGATCCCTACACCGTGACTGCGATGGACAGGGACGGCCGCATCGGCATCGACTACGGTGTCTACGGCGTGCCCGAGACCTATGTCATCGATAAGCAGGGCATCATCCGTTACAAACAGATCGGCCCGGTCACGCATCAAAGCCTGCGCGAAAAGATATTGCCATTGGTTGCGGAGTTGCAGAAAAAATGAAAAATATCCTTATCCTGTTGTTCTGCCTGTTGCCGACATTTTCGTATGCAGGTGAGGCGAAAGACATGGCTGCTGATCCGGTGCTGGAAAAACGCATGATCGGTCTGGCAGAGAAGCTGCGCTGCCTCGTGTGTCAGAACGAGTCCCTCGCGAGTTCTCATGCCGAACTCGCGGAAGATCTGCGCCGCGAAGTGCGCGAGCAGATGTCCAGGGGCAAAGACGACCAGGAGATACTCGATTACCTGGTGGCACGCTATGGCGACTTCGTGTTGTATGAGCCGCCGGTAAAGAGTTACACCGTACTGCTCTGGTTCGGTCCGTTCGCGTTGTTGCTGGCCGGGGCTGGCATGTTGGTTTACCAGTTGCGCAAGCGCCGCCAGATCATACAGGAATCGGAACTTACTCCGGAAGCGCAAGAACGCGCTGCATCCCTACTCAACGAAGAAGGCAACAAATGACTTTATTCTGGATCATCTGTGCGGCGTTGCTACTCGTCGCAATCCTGTTTGTCGCGATTCCGTTGTGGCGCGGCACTTCCAAAAACAACTCCGTGCTGCGTGATGCGGCGAATCTGGAGATTCTGCGCGACCAGATCGCGGAGATGGATGCGGATTTGAAGAACGGCTTGCTCACTCCGGAACTGCACGAACAGGGAAAGCGTGAACTCCAGGCACGATTGCTGGATGAAGTCGGCGATTCCCGCGGGGTCGAAGTCACAAACAAACCGCATCCACTCAAGATCACTGCGGTCGTTCTGGCGGTCCTTGTTCCGCTGGCATCGGTGGGGCTGTACATGAAAATTGGCAACTTGAGCGCATTTCAGCCGCAAACACCGCATGGCGCGATGGCTATGGCGCGTAACCAGGGCGACCTCAAGTCTCTCGAAGACAATGTGGCACAAAACCCCAATGATCCGGAAGCGCTGGTGGTGTTGGCACGTTCGTATGTTGATCTCGGCCGGTATGCCGATGGTTGCAGAATCTATGAAAGTCTGGTCAAGATCATCCCGGACGAACCCATCCTGTGGGCTGATTACGCCGATGCTTTGGCAATGACGCACAACAGTTTGCGTGGAGCGCCAACCCAATTGCTGGAGCGTGCGCTGGAACTTGATCCGAACCACGCCAAATCTCTGGCTTTGTCCGGTTCGGCTGCCATGGAACGGGGTGACTATCAGATCGCCATTCGTTATTGGGAGAAGTTGCTCAAGCAACTGTCGCCCAACGATGTTGAAAACACAAAGATGATCAAAGAGGCTGTCGCGGAAGCCAAGCAGATGCTGGCCCACACCAAGGGCGGCAAGGTCGCGCCGGAACTCGACCAGATCAATGAACCGGCCAAGACGCAGATTGCTGGCGCAGAGCGCATCACAGGCACTGTGACACTGAGCGCCGCACTCAAAGGCCAATCTGACCCGAACGACACATTGTTCGTGCTGGCACGTGCTGCCCAGGGGCCAAAGATGCCGTTGGCCATCATCCGCAAGCAAGTCAAGGATCTGCCGTTCAGTTTCACGCTGGACGACAGCATGGCCATGCAGCCCGAGATGAAGATGTCCAACTTTGGCCAGGTGGTCGTGGTGGCGCGAGTCTCCAAGACTGGCAATGCGATGCCGCAACCGGGTGACCTGATGGGCATGAGCAAACCGCTGGCATTGGGTAGCAAGGGCATCAAGATCGATATCGACCAGCCGGTGCGCTGAACAGGCGTTGGTTGGAAACGAAAAGGGCTGGCGCTTGATGCGCCAGCCCTTATTTTTTGGCTCCCCGACCTGGACTCGAACCAGGGACCTGCGGATTAACAGTCCGTCGCTCTACCGACTGAGCTATCAGGGAATTGATGAGGGCGCTATACTAATGATTGTGAGCGTTTTGGTCAATAAGAGAAACGGCTTGTTGGGAAGATTTCGGTGATTTTTTTCATCGAAAGTCATTTTTTGAAATGCGGGTTAAATATTTCTAGGGCGGATTGATGGAAAAGAAAACTGTTTATTTCAAAACAGCCAAGGGTGAACACTCAACCGAGAATCTCTTGATCGATCCCAAGCGCGTATTGGCCCTGATCGATGGTGTAACCACTTCCGACGAACTTGCGAAGCGTGCCCCGCCCAGTTTGCGTAAGAAATGGAATCAGTTGATCCACGAATTGGTGGCTGGAAATTATCTGGTTGGCAAAAGTGTAACTGTCCTGGAAGCCGAGGTCGCCAGGGTTGAGCAGCAGAGTTCATCCGTATCCGCTCAGGAAGTGCATGCAAAGGTCGAAGCGCCTGCCGCACCTGTGTTGAGCGAGGAGGAGCTGAAGGCAAGACAAAAATCGGAAGAAGCGGCACGTGCCCGCAACGAATTGAAGGCTTTCTTTGCGACAGCCAAGGTAAAGACAGAGGCCGAAGTAAAGGCAGCCAGGGCCGAGGCCAAGGCCAGACAGGAAGCTGACAAGGCGGCAAAAGTCAGTGCGGCGGCAACAGCTAAAGTGCAACAGGAAACAGTGATCCACGAGCATGCAGTGCTGGCGAAGAATGCGGCTGTGTTAGCCGCAAATCAAAAGGCTGATGAGGCCGCCCGCGTTCGGGCCGAACTCGAATCAGCAGTGGCAGTTGCCAAACTCAGATCGGAAGCTGATTCGAAAACCAAGGTTGATGCCAAGGCCAGACAGATTGCGGAGCAAGCAGCGCTTGCCAAGGCAGTGGCAGAGAACAAAACCCCAAAGCGGACCGAGGGACGTGAACAAACCAATGCACTGAAAGCAGAGGAGTTGGTTGCCAGACAGAAGGCCGCGGATGCCGCACGGGTTCGTGCCGAACTTGAGGCGGCGGCAGTCAAACTTCAACTGGAAGCGGATATGAGGGCAAAGGCCGAGGCGCAGGCCAGGCTGGAAGTTGAGAAAGCCGTGCAAGCCCGGGTTGAGGCAGAGATCAGGGCCCGGCAGGAAGCATTGGAGAGAGAACAAGCCGAGCTTATGCAAAACGCAATCGTTCTGGAAGCAAAACGGAAGGCCGAGGAGGCCGCCCGTATTTGCACCGAATTGGAAGCTGCCGCAGTAGCAGCCCGCGCCAGGGCGGATGCTGAGGCGAAGCTCAGACTGGAAGCCGATCTTGCGGCGCGTTCCAGGGCTGAGGCTGAATTGAGGGCTCAACAGGAAGCCCAGATTCCGGCACCGGTCGATGCCAGAGTGCCAAATGAATCTTCCAGTTCGCAAACGGCCACCAGCGAAGCAAGCTCGTATATTTTGAGCGCACAGTACGGGGGGATGGATGGCAGCGCGGCAAAACGACTGCGTGAACTGGAGAATGAAAACATCAAATTAAAGGGCTTGCTGGCAGATGCGCATCTGGAGATTGCCGCGTTGAAGACCACCTTTGGAGTTAAGAGATAATCATTCAAGCCAAACCCGGGTGGACCGGGTTGATGCCGCAATGTCTGTGACAAGACTGAATCATCCTAAAATTGCAACACGAAAATAGCGGGCAAAACAATGTGGGGGAAGTGGTTGGGCAGTCCGCTAGCTGCTGATTTTTCTACTAATTGGTGGTGGCAGGACGGTGGGCGCGGTAATATCCGACATTGGGATGCCTAGTGACCCTATATTCTGTTTTATACGGATGCGGGGTTATAAATTTTTATACGTTGAACATGGATAAGAAAACTGTCTTTACAAAAACGGCCAAGGGTGAAAGTGAAGGAGCGAGTCTTTCGAGCGACCTCAAACGTATCCTGTCTCTTATCGATAGCAAATCTACAGTAGACGAATTGGCCAAACGCGCGCCCCCCAGCCTGCGCGAGGGTTGCCGCGGCATCCTTGGCGAGCTGGCTGACGGCGGATACATCCGCGACAAGAACAAGCAGCAAATCGAGCCAAAGATCACTTCACCAAAATTCAACCCGTTGAAGATGTTCACCCCAAAGCCTTCGATGGAGTTGGATTTCAACACGCCGAGCGCGACGACGATCCCGGATATAGAAGAACTGGCGACCAAACAGAAGGCTGAAGAAGCCTTGCAGTTGGAAGCCGCAGTAGCAGCTGCGAAAGCCAGAGCGAGTGCCGAGGCGGCAGCCAAAGCCGAGGCCAAAGCCAAGCAGGAGGCGGAGATTCTGGCCCGGGGCCGAGCCCTGGCCGAAGCGGATGCGGCGGCGAAAGCCGAAGCGAAAGCCAAAAAGGAAGCCGAAATCGAGGAACGCGCCAGAGCGGTAGCCGAGGCAAATGCCAAGCGGGAAGCCGAGCAGCGCGCACAAGCAGGAGCCAAGGCCAAGCAGGAAGCGGCGGCACGGATGCAGGCGCAAGAGGAAGCCGCGCGCAACAAAGCCGCTCTGGAAGCCGCTTTGCGTGTGCGCGCCGAGATAGAAGCGGCCGCGAAGGCGCAGCAAGTCGCGGAAGCCAAGGCTAAACAGGAGGCCTCGGCACGGATGCAGGCGCAGGAGGAAGCCGCACGTGTCAAAGCCGCTCTGGAAATTGCAGCTCGTGAAAAAGCCGAAGCCGAGGCAAACGCCAAGCGGGATGCCGAGGCTGCGCGGCTTAAGGCAGAACAGGAAGCTGCACGGGTGAAGTCAGAACTGGAAGCGGCGGCGAAAGCAAAGCTGGAAGCCGAAGCTGCACTTTTCAGAGCAGAGCAGGAAGCGGCGCGTATCAGGGCCGAAATGGCGGCGGCCAAGGCTCGCGCCGAAGCCGAAGCAAAAGCGCTTGCTGAAGCGCGCGCCAAAGAAGAGGCCGAGGCGAAAGCACTCGCTGCCGCTCGCGCCAAGCAGGAGGTGGAAGAAAAAGCCCGTAGGGAAGCTGAAACTGCTCGGTTGAAAGCCGAGCATGAGGCAGCGCTGCTTCGCGCGGAACAGGAAGCTATTGCAAAGGTGCGCGCCGAAGCAGAAGCGCGAGCAAAACTGGACGCCGAAGAGTTCGCAAGACGTGAAGCCGAGGCTGCACGATTGAAAGCCGAGTATGAAGCCGCCTTGATCAAGGCGGAAATGGATGCGATTGCCAGAGTGCGCGTGGAGGCTGAGGCCAAACTGCGTAACGAGGCGGAAGCCCAATCCATTGCAGAACTTTTGGCAAAGCAACTGCACGAAGAAACGGTCGCCAAATTGGAAGCGGAAGCGCTTGCCAAACGCGCGGCCGAGATCGCCGAGCAGTCTGCGCAGTTGGGTTCCGCAAGGGGAAATACACCGGCACCGACTGCAGCTCCGGCGTACGAGATCCAACTGGATGGGTTTTTGGGAACAGTTGAACCGGTCGCCCAGACGTTCGCACCGGTTGCCCGGAAGGAAGCACAGGCCATCGCGGACACTTACCATGAAGATGTGGCAAAAGCTGATTTCGCATCGAATTCATTATCGAATGCGGCTGCAGAAATGGCTCGCCTCAAGGAGGAATCTGAGGCGGAACGGCGCAAGCTGGAAGAGGAAGAACGCAGAAAAGCAGAGGAAAAGGCGCTTGAGGAAGAACAGGCCAGAGCCTGGGCAGAAGCGGAACAGCGTGCCAAAGTGCAAACCCTGATCGAAGCTGAGCAGATGGCGCAGCAAGCGGTGATGTCTCAAGCCAAGACAATGCAGCGACCGGTGGTCAGGGCGCATCGCAAACCTGTGCCGTGGGGCATGATCTCGCTTGTTTTGTTCGTGCTGGCTTTGGGCGCGGCGCTGGTGTTGCCTTATGTCTATCCGCTTACCGAGTATGTCGCTCCGCTGGAGCAGCGCCTTACCGCGCAAATGAAACAACCGGTACATATCGGCGGAATCAGTGCGGGTTCGCTACCTCCCAGATTGCAACTGAAAAGCGTGACGATGGGAAGTGCGCAGGAAGTCAAGATTGGAAACATCGTGTTGAACTTCGATGCGTTCTCCCTGTTTTCAGAGACCAAAGTTATCAGCGATGCCGAACTGCAGGATGTCAGCATTCAGGGAAGTCTGCTCGATAAGCAGGTTGCCAGCCTGAAGCTGGCTGGTTCAAATGTGCAATTCCCGATACGCCATTTGAGTGTGCAGCGGTTGAAGATCGTTACCGATGAAGTGGCCTTGCCCCTGTTCAGCGGCATTGCGGATTTGGATGCACAGGGAGCATTCAGTCGTGTTGCATTGCATAGTGCTGACGACAAGCTTGGTATCGACCTGCAATCCGATGCGGGACGCTGGCAACTGGGAGTGAACGTTAAAGAGAGCAGTTTGTTCTTCCTGCCGGGTGTGGTGTTCAGCGACCTGAATGCCAAGGGTGTTCTTTCGGACGGCGAAATCAATTTTACAGAGCTGGATGCGCATATTTTCAACGGCATTCTGCGCGGGAGTGCAAAACTCAACTGGCGCAAGGGCTGGCAAATACAGGGGCAGCTTGAGGCGAAGACCTTTGAGTTGAACAAAATGTTCCCGAAATACGCCATTGAGGGCGATATGTACGGTGAAGGTTCATTCTCGTTTGCCGGCGCGAAGCTTTCCCAACTGGACGATGCGCCGCACCTGGACGGTTCCTTCTCTGTGAAGGGAGGAACAATCAACGGCATCGACATGGTTGAAACCGCGAGACTGTTGAGCAGAGAGCACATGGTCGGGGGGCGCACG
The DNA here is from genome assembly GCA_043744345.1 of Sideroxydans sp. Taxonomy (GTDB): domain Bacteria; phylum Pseudomonadota; class Gammaproteobacteria; order Burkholderiales; family Gallionellaceae; genus Sideroxyarcus. The sequence goes on from JAYTUW010000042.1 coordinate 38,457, forward strand.
CATTTTGACGATCTGATCGGTTTGGTGCAATTTGATAACGGGGTCACCCGCTTCCGCCAAGTGAAGATTGCATCCAACACGATGAGTGCAAGCGGTCAGTTCGATGTTTCTTCCGGCAATCAACTTGGCGGGAATTTCAATACCGAGATCAAGATGCGTTCCGGCAACACTGCGTTGACGCTGTTTGGAAGCATTACCGAACCAAAACTGCGCGCTAACTGAGTTCCGGCAGGGAAATGCAAAACGGCCAGCATTTTTGTGCTGGCCGTTTTGTTTGGTTCAGAAACGCTGCTTGCTGCTACGCCAATACTTTGGCAATGCGCTCCAGTGCCTTTTCGAGGTTGTCCATCGAGGTGGCGAAGGACAGGCGGATGTAGCCTTCGCTGCCGAATGCCGATCCGGGAACCACGGCGACACCGGCTTCCACCAGCAGGTACTCGGAGAAGGCGATGTCGGTCGCTTCCTTGATGGTGCCTTTCTTGTGCAGCGCGGCGATGGCGGCACGGGCATCCGGGAATGCATAGAAAGCGCCACCGGCCATGATGCAGCTCAGGCCGGGGATCTTGTTCAGCGTGTTCACCACAAACAGATGACGCTCGCGGAATGCTTTCAGCATCGGCGTGATACAGCCCTGGTCACCGTTCAGGGCGGCTTCGGCTGCCACCTGGGAAATTGAGGTCGGGTTCGACGTGCTTTGCGATTGCACGTTCTCCATCGCGGTGATGATGTTCTCGGGACCCGCCGCATAACCAATGCGCCAGCCGGTCATCGCGTAGGCTTTGGATACGCCGTTCAGCACCATGGTGCGCGGATACAGGTCGGGGCAGGCATCCAGGATGTTGACGAACTTGGCATCGGTCAACGCGATGTGCTCGTACATATCGTCCGTGGCGATCAGGATGTTCGGGTGCTTGCGCAACACGGCGCCCAGCGCCTTCAGGTCTTCCAGTGTGTATACCGCGCCGGACGGATTGCTCGGGCTGTTGATCACCAGCATGCGGGTCTTGGGCGTGATCGCCTTTTCCAGTTGGGCGGGCGTCAGTTTGAAACCCTGCTCGATACCGGCTTCCACGATGACCGGTTTGCCTTCGGCGATGATCACAATATCGGGATAGGAGACCCAGTACGGTGCGGGGATGATCACTTCATCGCCGGGGTTGATGGTGGCCAATGCCAGGTTGAAAAAGCTCTGCTTACCGCCGCAGGAAACCAGAATCTGTTTTGCGGTGTAGTCCAGACCATTGTCGCGCTTGAACTTGGCGATGATCGCTTGCTTGAGCGAAGCGGTTCCGCCCACAGGCGTGTATTTGGTGAAGCCTTTGTTGATCGCGCCGATGGCAGCGTCCTTGATGTGTTGAGGCGTATCGAAATCCGGTTCGCCAGCGCCCAGACCGATGATGTCTTTGCCTTCAGCTTTCAGTTTTGCCGCACGGGCGGTGACGGCAAGCGTGGGGGAGGGTTTGATGGCTTGTACGCGTTTGGAGAGTGACACGATTTTTCCTTGAGAGTGGTAAACGGGGGTGCGAATTATACCTGCACCGGGGCAAGAGTGAATCGGAAGGCGGGGCTTTTGCGGTTCGGATGGGCATATCGCGCCATTTGCAAGGCTATCCATGCCCGCTTCAGCGGATATGCACATCACACAGGACTCTGAATTGGTTTTATCCATATGAATTATAAGAATATATTTCAATGCAAAGGTTGGCGTTCGCCTGGCGCTCAGCCGTTGTGAATTAATTGGTTCATCTCCCGAGGGGAGCAAGACAGTTGAGAGATGCCTGCGAATAGAAGCAAAGCCATTTGCAACAACAATCATGGGGCGGTCCGTGCATTTGAAAACGTGTAACTTGCTTGTCACAAGCTACCCATACAATCCTGTCCCGCACTAAAAAAACAATAAAAGTTGCACAAGAGCGGTTTAGGAGGTTGTATGCGCCAAGCGAATCATTCAGGCAAAGATATCTTTTCACTGATCAATCCGATCGACGCGATTTCGCCAGAGTGCCCGCTGGAAGAGGTATACGAGTCGTTCTTCAAGCCGGAATATTCAAAATTACTCTCCCTGCCTGTGGTTGAAAACGGACGTCCTATCGGGGTGATCAGTCGTTACCGTTTCATGGAGATATACCTCAAGCGCTACGCCCGCGAACTTTACGGCAAGCGCCCGATACGCGAATTTATCAACAACTCGCCGCTACTGGTGGAACTGGACCAGCCGCTGTCGGTAGCAGCACAACATGTCGCGACGAATATGCAATTCCCGCTGACCGAAGACTTCATCGTCACCCGTCGCGGCCGCTATCTGGGTGTGGGATTTGTGATGGACCTGCTGCATGCCATGGAAGTGCAGATGCGGGCCAACACGGATGAGCTGGAGCGGGCGAACTTGCAACTCAAATCCTCGCAGATGGCCCTGGTCCAGTCGGAAAAGATGGCGTCGCTGGGCCAGATGGTGGCGGGCATCGCGCACGAGATCAATACGCCTCTCGGCTATGTGCAAAACAATGTGGTGATCGGCCAGGACTTGTTCGTGCAAGTGCAATCCATGATTGCCGGGTACGAGGCTCTTGTGGACAATCTGCTGAACGATCTGGCATCTGAAGACGTAATCGCCGAACAGATGAGGCAGATCGCCGAATTGCGTTCTGATATGAACGCACAGGAGATGCTGGGTGAGATGCACGGACTGATGGGGGATTCGCTGTACGGCATCGCCCAGATCTCCGAACTTGTGCTTAATCTCAAGAACTTCTCGCGCATGGACGCGGCGGCAACGGAAGCGATCGACCTGAATGAGTGCATCGAAAGCGCGCTTAACATCGGGCGCAACGTGATCAAGAACAAAGTCGAGGTCATCAGGGAGTTGGGTGAACTGCCCGAGATCACCTGCTCGCCGTCGCAAATCAACCAGGTATTCCTCAATCTGTTCACGAATGCAGCACAGGCGATCGAAGGCCAGGGCAAGCTGCACATCAAATCCTGGGCTGCCGAAGATGCGGTGCACATCTGGGTGACGGATAACGGCAAAGGCATTCCGCAAGAAAACCTGACACGCATCTTCGACCCGTTCTTTACCACCAAGCCGGTGGGTGAAGGGACAGGCCTCGGGTTGGCCATCACCCACCAGATCATCCAGCAGCACGGCGGAGATATCCGTGTCCATTCCCGGGTCGGCGAAGGGACCCGCTTCCACATCAAGTTGCCCTTCGCTTCCACCATGGTGAACCGGACGGCGGTGATGCTTGAAGCCGCTGCATAACACAGGAGCAATCATGAGCAAACCGACATTACTATTGATCGACGACGAAGAGCGCATCGTACGTTCGCTGCGCATGTTGTTCTTCAGCGGCTACAACGTGCGTACGACCACCGACCCGCAGGAAGCCATCCGTATCCTGCGCGAGGAAAAAGTCCACGTCATCGTCAGCGACCAGCGCATGCCCCTGATGCAGGGCTCGGAACTGCTGGGCATCGCGCGCGAAACATCACCCGCCACCATGCGCATCCTGCTCACCGGCTATTCCGACATGGAAGCATCCATCGCCAGCGTGAACGAGGGCGAGGTGTTCCGCTATCTTCTCAAACCGTGGGATGCGATGGAAGTCAAAAAAGTGGTGGCCGAGGCCGCTGCAATCGCTGAAGCCAGCTTTGATGTCCAGTCGCATACGAATTCCCCTGCCGTGATCGAGCGCAAGAAGCCGCGCGTGCTGATCATGGACCAGGATGAGACGACCGCGAAGACCGTGCATGAAACATTGGGCGATCGCTGCGATATTGTGTGGGCATCAGACGCACAGCACGCGATGGAAGAGTTGGCGAAACAGGATGTGTCGGTCGTTGTGTCCGACCTGATGCTGGGCGAGACCAATGTGGGCTACATCCTCAAAACCATCAAGCAGCTCAACCCGCAGACGCAATGCGTGGTGGTAACCTCATTCAACGACACCTCGCGTCTGATCGAACTCATCAACCAGGCGCAGATCACCCGCTTCCTGCCCAAACCCGTCAGCAAAGGTGTTCTGGCACGCAACCTCGAATCCATGCTGGAGCGTTTCCATATCCTGCATCGACAGCCCGCCTTGTCGAAACGCCAGACGGTTGCGCCGATCAGCGACCCGAAGGAAAAGATTCAGGCCGGAAACTTCATGGGGATACTGGGGAGGTTGCGCACCCGGATAGGGGCTTGACGGCTGGCGAGTGGAGCTGCGGATCGCTACTGCAAAGAGAACACTTGCACCCTGTCCCGGCCACCCTGTTTGGCCCGGTACATGGCGATGTCCGCGTAACCCACCATCTCGTTTTCGTTGCCGGCATGATCCGGATACACCACCATGCCGATGCTGCAGGAGATGTTCAAACTCTGCTGGGCGAGATCGAAGGGTTTGTTGAGCGAGCTGCGGATCTTTTCGGCAACCATCTCCGCATCGGCGGGGCTTTCTATGGTGCGCAACAGCACCACAAACTCATCACCGCCCACCCGGGCGACTGTATCCGAATCGCGCACGCATTCACGCATGCGCATGGCGACCTGCTTCAGCAGCCAGTCCCCGACGACATGGCCCAAAGTGTCGTTCACGGGTTTGAAACGATCCAGGTCCACATACATCAGGGCGACGCGCTGTTTTTCCCTTTTTGCATAGGACAAGGCCTGCTGCAGGCGGTCGGTCAACATGGCGCGGTTGGGCAGGTCGGTCAGCGTGTCGTGCTGTGCCATATGGCGGATACGCTCGTCGTTGATCTTGCGTTCCGTGATGTCGTGAAACACAACCACGGCTCCCTTGATGCCGCCTTCCACCAGGCTGGGTGACACCGTGCTGGCGACCGGAAATCCTGTTCCGTCCTTGCGCCAGAACCAATCCTCGCTGCTGCGTGTCACGTCATCGGCCAGCGAGCGGAACACCGGGCAGTCATGCGCAGGGTAGGTGGAACCATCCGTCCTGTGATGGTGAAACAACGCGTGCGGATCTTTTCCGATCACTTCATTCTCGGAGAACCCGAGCATCCGCAAGGCCGCCGGATTGATGAAGATACAAAGACCGCGGTAGTCCACACCGTAAACCCCTTCGCCCAGCGCATCCAGCAAGCCGTGGCGCAAGCGAACCTCGTTTTTCAAATTTCGGCTATTGGCTTTCAGACGGCTATTCGTCACGAACAGGCTGGTCGCCAACAACAGGATCACCAGGATGGCGGAGAATGCCGAAATCGATTCCCGGTAGTAACGTGTCCACACGTCATTCAGCGTGAATTTTGGGGTGCGGTCGAACGGCGGCAATCTCAACTCCTGCTGCAATTCTTCAACCTGCGAATAGTCGCTGGGGGTGGAGAAGCCGTGTATGCCGATGGCGTGGGTGGTAGCGGTGTCCTCTTCAAGTTGGAACAAAACTGCCGCGACGCGCCGCGAAATGTTCTCGTTCACATGCGGCAAGGCCGCGAACGTCCACTCCGGATAGAGGCGGGTGGAGAGAATCAGGGGAAATCCAGCCACGTGCTGCTGGTTCAAGATGCGAATCCTTGACAGGTCCAGCCTGCCTTCGCGGGCCATCGCCTCCAGCACGCCGGTGCGCACGAACCCGGCATCTGCAACTCCCCTCAATACTTCATTGACCGCGTTGTCATGCGGCATTCCGACGGCTTGGGTAGAAGCGTCTTGCGGTAGCCGCACGCCGGCCATCGCCAATTCGTAGGCCTGTGCCTGGTAGCCGCCAAAAGAACCCAAGTCCGGTGTCACCAGGCGTTTTCCCTTGAGGTCGGTAAGCAGCTTCAGGTCAATACGCTCCGCCAGCGTAAAGATCACCCCGCCAAATGAGGTGAGGGGAACACCGTTATCTTCGACGATCAGGGTCGCCAACGGAGCGGCCACCCCAAGGCGTTTGCTCAACAGTACAAAATGTGCAGGGTTGGTCAGGACAAAATCCACCTGTTTTTCGGATACGGCCTGCCCCATTTCCGGGTAGTCATAGGCGCGAATGGTGAAGTCATGTCCCGGAATGGCACGTTTCAGCGCTTTTTCCAGCGGCTGCCATTTCTTCAACATCTCCGGTTTGGGGCGGAAAGCGAGCACACCGATGTTCACTGTCTGGGCCTCCGCGAACGAAGTCCATAGCATGCTGGCGATGCAGAGTATCAGCAGCAGCGCACGGCCCGGCGCAGACAGGGGATTTAAAGTGAGAGGGGCGGGGGCAGCCATTTTGCTTGAGCGAACATTATTGGAGGAATGCTGTTTCGTGAACTGATCCAGCGTGTACCCTGATGCCAGTATCGGACTTGTGGCCGGGTTTTGCAATCAGCTCATTCTGGATTGAAAACATCAGGCAACCGAAGGCTGGTTGGCAGCCTTGATGTTGTCGAAAATTGAAATTAACCGGTGTGCAGAATAGAATCGTCCGCGGACCGTGGTTGCCTTTGGACAGGTGACAACGAGTGCCGACCGCATTGCCGGACAGCAGGAATATCGGATTTAAACATGAGACTCGGCATCGACCTCGGTGGTACCAAGATAGAGATCATCGCGCTGGTCGACAGCGGCACAGAACTCCTGCGCCGCCGCATGCCCACGCCGCAAGACAATTACCGGCAGACCGTGCAGGTCATCGCCAGTCTGGTTCACGATGTGGAAGCAGAACTCGGCCAGCGCGGATTGCTCGGCATCGGCACACCCGGCGCACTTTCCCGCGTGACGGGACGCCTCAAGAATTCCAACTCCGTCGTGCTCAACGGCCAGCCCCTCCTGCAAGACCTGGAAGACCTGCTGCAACGCAAAATCAAGATCGGCAACGACGCCAACTGCTTCGCGCTTTCCGAAGCGGTGGATGGCGCGGCGGCGGGGGCGGAAGTAGTGTTCGGCGTCATTCTCGGCACGGGCGTCGGCGCGGGCATCGTCGTCCACGGCAACGTGCTCACCGGCCCCAACGCCATCGCCGGGGAATGGGGCCACAACCCGTTGCCCTGGCCGCAGGCTGATGAACTTCCCGGCCCGCAATGTTACTGCGGCAAACACGGCTGTATCGAAACCTTTCTCTCCGGGCCGGGTATGGCGAAACAGCATCTGATGGAAACCGGTGTATCGCTGAGTGCGGAAGAAATCGTAACGCGAGCCGAGCAGGGCGATGCCGCCTGCGAACGTAGCATGCAGAGTTACGAGAACCGCCTCGCCCGCTCTCTGGCACACGTCATCAACATCCTCGACCCCGACGTCATCGTACTGGGCGGCGGCATGTCCAACATCGAGCGGCTATACAAGAATGTGCCCGCGCTGTGGGGAAGTGGGTGTTCTCCGACCGGGTAGATACCAAATTGGTCAAGCATCGATTCGGAGATTCGAGCGGCGTGCGCGGAGCGGCCTGGCTGTAATCGGGGTTTGTCGGTGCCAACTTGATACATGAAGCCTGATCCAAAGTGGGGACCTATTCCTGCTTAACCCGCTTTTCACAATCCAGCCTCAAATTGGGTGTAGGCTGACACCTCCTGCATTCAGCGCCGCCGGGGTTGCCCATGTACGAAGACCTGACAGCACTCGCGAATCGCTTGAGCCGGGGATTTAGGTTCAGGTTCCCTTTTTTCGTTCCAAGAAAACGCGATGGCATTTACGCCTATCTACTGACGATTGTGCTGATGGGGCTGGCCCTGTTCGCGCGTTTGGCGATTGCCCCTGTCAGTGCCGGGGTGCAGTACGTTACCTTTTTCCCATCCGTCACACTTGCGGCCATCTTTGGCGGTTATAAGTCCGGGATGTTCGCCACGGCAATTGGATTGATTCTCGCCACCTATATATTTACACCGCCCTATTACTCTTTTTCCATGGAGGTGTTTCATCTCAGCTTCTGGTCAAACATGGTGTTCCTGATTGATGGAATCATCGTGTCCTTTTCGATCGAGGCGATGCACCGCTACCGTCTGCAACTCAAGAAGGAATTTGACGAAACCAGGAAGTCCGAGGCGCAGGTGATGAAGCTGAATGAGGAACTGGAAAAGCAAATCGCGAGGCGCGAGCAGGCTGATAAAGAGCTGGCAGAACAGGAAGAGTTCTTTCGCCTCATTGCCGAGAACGTTGAAGACTTCATCGCCGTGCTGGACCTGAATGGGCGACGAATCTATAACAGTCCGTCCTACGCCAGGTTGTTTGGCGATGTCGAAGTACTGAAAGGCACGAACTCCTTCACCGAGATCCATCCGGACGATCGCGACCGGGTGAAACAAGTCTTCAACGATTCTTTGCGGCGCGGAATGGGTCAGCGGACGGAATACCGGTTTCTGCTCCCGAACGGCGGCATCAGCTACATGGAATCCAGCAGCGGGGTGATCAAGAACGGCCGGGGTGAACCGCAGAGTATGGTGGTCGTGTCCCACGACGTTACCGAACGCAAGAAGACGGAACAACAGATCAGGGAATTCGCCTTCTACGACACCTTGACACAACTTCCCAATCGCCGGCTTCTGGATGACCGTCTGGAACAGGCCATCGCAGCCTGCAAGCGTAGCGGTCGTTATGGTGCAGTGTTGTTCCTCGATCTGGACAATTTCAAGCCGCTCAACGACAAGCACGGACACAAAGCGGGCGACCTGTTTCTGGTGGAGGTGGCGCGTCGCCTTGCCAGTTGTGTGCGCGAGGTGGATACCGTCGCGCGTTTCGGCGGAGATGAATTCGTGGTGGTACTCAGCGAATTGGCCGGGGACGAATCCGCATGCGCCCAAGAGGCCCGTATCGTAGCCGAGAAAATCCGCGCCGTCCTGGCCGAGCCCTATTTGCTGACCCCCAGTCCCAAAGGAACGGCAAAGATGATCACTCACCAGAACGTGGGCGCCAGTATAGGCGTGGCGTTGTTCCACATTGATGCGAGCGCGGAAAATATTCTCAAGTGGGCCGACAAGGCGATGTATCGAGCGAAGGAGTCGGGGCGTAACCAGATTTGCTTCCATGATTCCGGAAGTTGAGCGGGGCGGCGTGGTTGTGTTCGCCGTTACGTTATATTCGTGGGATATTCGTAGGTTGGGTTGCCCCCATTCGGGGACGAGAGCGCAGCGATACCCAACAATTCAAGCGATGGGTATCGCTGCGCTCAATCCATCCTACCGCGCTGATAGCACGTTGCATCGGATGTGTAGATGTTACCCATACGGCGCAATGCCCGTTGGTTATTGCGCCCTACGCGGGCTAAAGTTCATCGAGATGTCTACCGATGAACTCGGCAGAGCTCACAAAAGCGGGCTTCACTTCTCCTGTGTCGGGATCTTTGTACCAGGCTTGCCCCCAAATGTTATGCATATTCCATTCCCAAGCAACCTGCCGGCCTTTCTGGAAGTGAGTTCGAGTAGATGGGAAGATGCGGAAAGTCTTTGTTGTACCTCCCGGGGCAGCCGTCTCAAGAATTACGCCCTTAGTGTTCGGGATGAGAGCGGTCAATTCGGCATCGGCGAATAGGTCAACACCTGGGTGATAAACGACGTTAACCTCGCGGGGAAACGCCTGTAGAGCTTTTAGAATCGTCAGGCCTGAGTCGACAGCGCGCAAGATATCTTCATCTGTTCCCTCACCACCATGTATCAGCCTATTTCGTGCTTCCCAGAAAAACTTTAGAGAGCTTGGCACATGCCGTGGCAGGCCGTACTTCTCGTCAAGTTCAGCTATGGCCAGAGAAATCGAAATGTGCCTCCGCCCATTAAGGTGCCCGGTACTTGCCAAAAGTTGGCGAGATAGTTTTTCAAGCTCGCTGGCTAGGTGAATCAATGCAACCTTAGGCGAGCGTGCCGCCTCCGAAACGATTTCTTCAATCACGCCTTCTTCGCGTGCCTGCTCCTCCTGATTTTGGGATTCAGTTACTTGCGCAGGAAGTGCAGCAACAGATTTCTCAATTGATATTGCTGATTCATCTAGACGGTTCAGCGACTCGTTCAGTTCAATCTCTTGACCGAGCAATTTTCCCTTCTTAAGCCTGTGAGCGATGTCCGCGATCTGGGACCGAAAGACGAAAAGTGCTGTGAAAGCAAATATCGGCCATAAGAGGGCCGCAATTGCCTGAAGTAGGGTCGCAAATTCGGTCACGTAAGTCTCCTTGTGGCCCAGCGTAATTTAGAAAACAAATTTGTGGTGCAGCAATGTCGCCTATTGGCGTGAGCATTGTCAAGGATGATTAAATGGTTATAACACTTCATATTCCAGCATTCCACTTTCGAGGTTTGGCAATCCACCCATTCCCCGTACAATACGTGGCTGACTATGAAAACCATCACCTTTCCCAATAGCCCCTACCTGCTGCACCTGCCCTTCGAACCGGCAGGCGACCAGCCCACGGCCATCGCGCAGTTGGTGGAAGGCATCAACGATGGTTTGGCTTACCAGACGCTGCTGGGCGTGACCGGTTCCGGCAAGACGTTCACTGTGGCTAACGTGATCGCGCGCACCGGGCGGCCGGCCATTGTGATGGCGCCTAACAAGACGCTGGCGGCGCAGTTGTATTCGGAGTTGCGCGATTTCTTTCCCGAGAACGCGGTGGAGTATTTCGTTTCCTATTACGACTATTACCAGCCCGAGGCCTATGTGCCGTCGCGCGATGTGTATATCGAGAAGGATTCCAGCATCAACGAGCAGATCGAGCAGATGCGGCTGTCGGCCACCAAGTCCATGTTGGAGCGGCAGGACTGCATCATCGTTGCCACCGTGTCGGCCATCTACGGTATCGGCGATCCGGTGGATTACCACGGCATGATCCTGCATCTGCGCGAGCACGAGAAGGTGACGCAGCGCGATGTGATCCAGCGTCTGGTCGGGATGCAATATGACCGCAACGATGTGGATTTTGCCCGAGGCAATTTCCGCGTGCGCGGCGATGTGATCGACATCTATCCGGCGGAAAGCAGCGAGAACGCGTTGCGCGTGACGCTGTTCGACGACGAGGTGGAATCGCTGGCGCTGTTCGACCCGCTCACCGGGCACATCCAGACGCGCGTGCCGCGTTACACCGTGTATCCCTCCAGCCATTACGTGACGCCGCGCGAGACGACGCTGCACGCCATCGAGACCATCAAGGTGGAACTGGCCGAGCGCATCGCGTTCTTTGTGAAGGAAAACAAACTGGTGGAAGCGCAGCGCATCGAGCAGCGTACCCGCCACGATCTGGAGATGCTGGCCGAGATCGGCTTCACCAAGGGCATCGAGAATTATTCTCGGCATTTGTCCCAGCGCGGCGCGAACGAGGCGCCGCCGACGCTGATGGATTACCTGCCGCCGAATGCGCTGATGATCATCGACGAAAGCCACGTCACCATTCCGCAGATTGGCGGCATGTACAAGGGCGACCGCGCGCGCAAGGAGAATCTGGTCAACTACGGTTTCCGTTTGCCGTCTGCGCTGGATAACCGTCCGCTGCGTTTCGACGAGTTTGAAAAGATCATGCGCCAGACCGTGTTCGTCTCGGCCACGCCCTCTACCTACGAGGCCGAACACACCGGACAGGTGGTGGAGCAGGTGGTGCGCCCGACCGGCCTGATCGACCCTGCGATTGAAGTACGCCCCGCCACCAACCAGGTGGACGACCTGATGTCCGAAGTGACCCTGCGCACGAATGTGGGCGAACGCGTGCTGGTCACCACGCTGACCAAGCGCATGGCGGAAGACCTCACCGAATACTTCTCCGAGCACGGCATCAAGGTGCGCTATCTGCACTCCGACATCGAAACCGTGGAGCGCGTGGAGATCATCCGCGACTTGCGCCTCGGGATGTTCGACGTGCTGGTCGGCATCAACCTGTTGCGCGAAGGCTTGGATATTCCCGAAGTGTCATTAGTGGCCATTCTGGATGCGGACAAGGAAGGTTTCCTGCGTTCCGAACGTTCGCTGATCCAGACCATAGGCCGCGCCGCGCGCCACCTGCACGGCACCGCGATTTTGTATGCCGACCGCATCACTGAATCCATGCGCAAAGCCATCTCCGAAACCGACCGCCGCCGTGCCAAGCAGGTGGCCTACAACGAAGAGCACGGCATCACGCCTCAATCCGTGGTCAAACGCATCAAGGACATCATCGACAGTGCTTACGATGTGGAAGACGAACGCTCGTCGCTGAAAGCAGCGCAAACACAGGCCAAGTATCTGGCGATGAGCGAGAAGGAAGTGTCGAAAGAGATCGCCAAGCTGGAGAAAGAGATGCTGCAGGCCGCCAAGAATCTGGAATTCGAGAAGGCCGCGCAAGTACGCGACCAGTTGAAGAAGCTGCGCGAGAGCGTGTTTCTGTCGCCGTTGTGATGTAAAGTGATGCGCCCGCTCCACGAAGTTCGACGAACTGCAGAAAGGTCGCCCCATGAGCCTGATTCTCTTTTACGCGGCAGTCATCTACGCAACCTGGATTTTTTATACCTCTGTCATGTGTCTGCGCAGGGCACGGGATGAAGGTCGTATCACCCGGGTTATCCGGCCCATCGCCTATTTGACGTTGTATATCGGACTGGTGCTGGATGTATTCCTGAATACCATCATGTCGCTGCCTTTTCTGGAACTGCCGCGCTGGTTCGATGGCGAGATATTGCTGACTTCACGTCTCAAACGACTGATCAAAGGTGTTGGATGGCGTGCCAGGCAGGCGAAATTCTGGTGCGGCAATTTCCTGGAGCCCTTTGACCAGGGACATTGCAGTTGAAGCGGGATTGAGAATTCGGGATACGTCTACACACCATGACCGAACAATTGATCACCCGGGACGAGATCGACGCTATCCAGGCTGAGCAGGTCAGGGCGTATTTTGAGGATGCCAACGTTCTCAACATTGCAGGCGCGACTGTATTTTCCCTGCTGATCTTCGTTGTGCATGATGCACCTCCCTTGTGGACATGGGCTCCAGCGTTGACACTTCTTTTGCTGATCACCCTGGCCCGTGCTTACCTGGTCCGGCAATATCGTCGCAAACCTGAATCCCGCAGCACCAGATATTGGATGAACAGCCAGGCTATTGGTGGCGGAATGGCGGGGGTCTGCTGGGGTATAGCCGTAACGGCCATGCTGCCGCATCTGTCGGATACATTTCAGCTGTTTATGTTGACCGTGGCTGTTGTTGCGGCAGCCACTGCAACGTCGGAAGGTTTTTCGCTGGTTATGCCCCCGCGCATCTTCACGATCGCAAGCATCGGTCCGCCGGCCTTTTGGCTGCTGACCGTTGATGATCGCCTGCATACGGTGATCGCGCTGATGATGCTCCTGTTCATACCCGTGACGATCGTGGTCGGGAGCAGAAAGAATCATGTGTTTGTCGAAGCGCAACGCCTGCGCTTCAGGAACGAATCGCTTGTGAAAGAATTGTCCCGGCAACATGAACTACTGGAAGTCGCAAGCCAATCCAAGTCCCGTTTCCTTGCGGCAGCCAGCCATGATCTGCGCCAGCCCCTGGCTGCATTGATGATCTTTCTGGAGCAACTGGAGTTTGAGCGGCAACTTTCTTCCAGCGGCAAAGATGTACTGGAGCATGCACATCAGGCAACCAGTTCGTTGTGTACCTTGCTGGATGGGTTGCTAGACATATCAAGGCTGGATGGTCATGCGGTCCGGATAAAACTGAAGTCTTTCTCCATTCAAAATCTGTTTAATGAACTGGAAAAAGAGTTTCACCCCATTGCGGAACAGAAGGGAATCGCGCTGAGATTTGCACCATGTTCCGCAGTTGTAGAAAGCGATGTGATCCTGCTGGTGCAGATCCTGCGCAACCTGATCTCTAATGCGCTGCGGTACACGCCGTCCGGTCGGGTGCTTGTCGGGTGTCGCCATCGCCCTGGCATGATTGCTATCCAGGTGCACGACACCGGTATTGGCATTGCTGAGGATCAGTTACCCAGGATCTTTGAGGAGTTCTATCAGGTTGACAATCCGGAGCGGGAAAGTCATCGGGGATTGGGGTTGGGATTGTCCATCGTCGATCGTGCAGCCCGATTGCTGGGGCATTCTGTCACCTTGGATTCCAGAAGGGGAATGGGTTCTGTATTCTCAGTTACCGTGCCTTTGGCCAAGGTCGCAATTATCGAAGCGAAGCCAGACTTGCCGCAGCATACAGTTGCCGTTCTGGATGGCCGCTTGATCGCGATCATCGAGAATGAGGGAAACATCCGTGTCGGATTGCAGAAACTTCTGCAATCCTGGGGGTGTCGGGTAGTGGTTGCCGATTCAGCCGCGAACATGATCGGGCAACTCGAAACCCTAAATGAGGCGGTTGAAATGATCATATCGGATTTCGGGTTGAGGGGGTCTTTGAACGGCGTTGAAGCGATTGCGGAAATACGCCAACGACAGGGAGCCGAACTTCCGGCACTACTGTTCACCGGCGATATCAGCAAGGAAACCATTAATCTCGCTAAGAATGCGGGGGTTCCGGTTTTGTACAAGCCGGCAAAGGCAGAGGCATTGCGCGAGGCAATCACAGTTGCATTGGGCAGCAGCAAGTTGCGGGAACAGCGGGGAGAACCGGCCACTACCGGATACACTGATCTGTTTTACAAGTCGGGACAATAATGGAAAGTAACAGCAAGGTAAGTATCCTGTTCGTGTGCATGGGCAATATCTGCAGATCGCCCACAGCCGAAGCGGTTTTTCGTCACTACGTCGAGCAAGAGGGGATGGCCGGGCACATTCAGATAGATTCTGCAGGGACGCATGATTATCACATCGGCGATCCTCCGGATGCACGCACGCAACTTGCCGCGAAGCAACGCGGTTACGATATGAGTGCGCTACGCGGGCGGCAAGTTGCAGTGGAAGACTTTGCACGTTTCGATTACGTGCTGGCCATGGATAATCTCAATCTGGTCACGTTGGAGCGCCTGCGTCCGGACGATGCACGGGGACACCTTGGGCTGTTGCTGGATTATGCCGAGAGACATAAGGAGTACGAAGTCCCGGATCCCTATTACGGCGGTGCAGAAGGATTCGAGCGCGTGCTGGATATGGTGGAAGATGCGGCAGCAGGGTTATTGCGACATATCCGGCAAAATCATTTCAAGACGTTATGATGTGCGCATGATGTTGACCTTTACCACTGCAGACCAGATCAAATCCGAATACCTTTCAATACTGGGCTGGGGGGGGCTCGTCATCGTGCTCACCATCGTTGTTTTGCAGGCGGCGAACAAGGGCGCAAAGTCGGAAGTGCCGCTCTCCACGGCGATCAAGATGGGGCTATTTGCCTTTGCCTTGCTGATGGTTGCCTCGTATCGTGAGACCTATGGCAACTTTACCGGCGCGGACATCAGCGCTGAGTCCGCCCGATTGGATTATTCGGGCGGCTTGTATCAGTCCATTCTGCTTGAACGTAAAGACATCAAGGAAGTCGTTGCTGGTTTTCCCGGTCGTGGAACGCCGGAAAGCTGCTACATCAAGTTTCTCACGACCTCCGGAAAAGAGTATCAGAGCGCCCCGACTGCGGGCACAGCCTGCGCGGAGAAGCGCGTGCAGATCAACGCTTTGATGAAAAAGAATATCTAGGCCGTTGTTCCCTGCTGCAACTCCACCAGCCGCCGGTACAGCTTGCTTGGCGAGACCGGCTTGTGCAGCAACGGGATGCCGCTGGCCTGGGCTTCACGCAACCGGTTTGGCGCCGTATCACCAGTGATCAGCAAGGCGGGAATTGATGTTCCGAGCTGTGCACGGATGGCCTCGATGGCTTCCACTCCGGTGCGCTGTTCGCGCAAGCGGTAATCGCTGATCACCACATCCGGCACATTCAATTGGACCAGTGCCAGCGCATCCTCAATGGACTCTGCCGCATCGCATTCGCATCCCCAATCCCGCAAGAGTTGTAGCATGCCTTCACGCACGATGGCGTCGTCGTCAATGACCAGCAGGCGCGCATTCAGCAGGCGGGTCTTGGTTTGCAGAACGACATCCTGCGAGACGGGCGCCGCAGCGACCGGTAGTGCCAGCCGGAAGACGCTGCCGCGTTGGAGTTTGGATGCCAATGACAATTCGTGTTGCAGTGCGCGTGCCATACCATCCGCGATCGCCAGTCCCAGCCCCAGCCCTTTTCGGCGATCACGTTCCGGATTGCCGAGTTGGTGGAATTCCCGGAATACCTCATTCTGGTGTTCCGGCGCGATCCCTATCCCGGTGTCCCACACCTCCAGCAAGGCCAGGTTCCCGCGCTTCCGGCAGCCAAGCAGAATGCCGCCGCGTTCAGTGTAACGGATGGCGTTGGACACGAGATTGCGCAGGATCAATTCAAGCAATACCGGGTCGGTCTGCACAACCAATTCGGTATCGCGTGTACGGAATACGATGTCCTTGGCATCGGCCTGGGGGGCCAGTTCTCTCTCGATTTTGCGCAACAGCGGTTGCAGGCGGAAGGGCTGCGGCTGCGGTACGATCACACCGGCTTCGATGCGCGAGAAATCCAGCAGGGCATTGAGCATTTCGCCGGACGCTTCCGAGGCGGCACGCGCACTTGCGAGCAATTCTTGCTGATGCTTGGTCTGGTCGGTGCGAGACAGCACTTCCAGAAACAGGCCCTGGGCGTGTATTGGCTGGCGCAGGTCGTGGCTGGCGGCGGCGAGGAATTTTGATTTTGCCGTGTTGGCCTGTTCGGCTTCGCGTTGTGCAGCCGCCGCGATCCCGGTTTCCAGTTTCAATTGTTCAACCAGCTCTGTGTTTTCAAAGCGCAGTTGAATGGCGGAACGTGCCGAGCGCGAACTATTGACTGCCTGGCCAAGCAAGGCGGCAATGTACAGGACAGCGGTGAAGCCCAGTGCGTTATAGGCCGGATCATCCAGCAACCACATTTTTGTCGCAACCAGGACCAGTTCGGGAACGACATATGCGACAAAAGCCGGTAGCACCGGGGACAGCGTGGACATGATTCCGCCTGCGATGGCGGTAATGATGGAGACGACCAGGATGCTGCCTGTGACCGTGGAAGATCCCAGGGTGATCCAGGCCAACACACCCCATATCATTCCATCCATTGCGCCCAGCATCACCAAGACAGTGGCCACGCGGCGCGCATTGGCAAGTGGGATTCCGGCGGCAAGGTGTTTACGCGAGAAGCGGTAACCGTTCAGATTGGAAAACAGCGCGACTGCGACCCATATCTTCAAAGCCAGCGCATTGCTGTCATTGGACAATACGGACAAGATCAATATGGTCAGCAGAATAACGGGGATGACCGTTCTGCCCACATTTCGCATCAGAAGCTGCAATTGCTCCACCAGGATGCGATCTTCATCCAGTCTCAGAAAATTACCGCGCATGCTCCTCCCTTTGCAGCTTTATATTTATGGTGTTTCAGGAACAATCTATGCTGGGTGTCGAAAAGCCGTCTTTGAAAATGCATTGCGGGCCGCTCTAAGCCTGCTCTTGCTGCAACTCTACCAGCTTGCGGTACAGCTTGCTGGCTGAAACAGGCTTGTGCAGCAGCGGCAGGCCGCTGGCTTTTGCTTCGCGCAGACGTTCTGGCGCGGTGTCCCCCGTGATCAGCAGCGCAGGCACGGACTTATCCAGCAATTTACGCACTGCGGTGATGGCTTCGACACCGGTGCGTTGTTCGCGCAGCCTGTAGTCGCTGATGATCACATCGGGTATGTTCAGTTGAACCAGCGCCAGAGCTTCTTCTATGGATTCCGCCGCTTCGCATTCGCACCCCCAGTCGCGCAGCAGGTGCAGCATACCCTCACGCACGATCTCGTCGTCATCGATGACCAGTATCGTGGCATTCAGCAGGCGCGTCTTGCTTTGCGTCGCCGCACTGGGAGCGGCAGGAATGGCATCTGCCAGCGGAAGTCGCAGGCGGAACACGCTGCCACGGCCGGGATGGGAACCCAGGGAAAGGAGGTGCCCCATCGCACGCGCCAGACCATTCGCGATGGCAAGACCGAGCCCCAACCCTTTGTTCCGATCCCGCTCCGGATTGCCCAGTTGGTGAAACTCGCGGAATACCTCTTGCTGGTGTTCGGGGGCGATCCCGATTCCGGTGTCCCAGACTTCCAGGACGGCCTGGTTGCCGCGCTGGCGGCACGCTACCAAAACGCCGCCTTGCCGTGTGTAACGGATCGCATTGGATACCAGGTTGCGCAGGATCAGTTCCAGCAGGACCGGATCGGTCTGTACGGCAAGCCGGGTCTCTCGCGAGCGATAGACGATGTTCTTGGCGTCGGCCTGCGGGGCAAGCTCACTTTCGATCTTGTTGAGCAGGGGTTGCAGGCGAACCGGTTGCAGCTGAGGTTCAATCACACCCGCTTCGATGCGCGAAAAATCAAGCAGGGAGTTGAGCAGTTCGCTGGACGCATCAGAGGCTGCGTGCGCGCTGTTGACCAATTCGCGCTGATGATTGCTCAGTTCCGTACGCGAAAGCACTTCGAGGAACAATCCCTGCGCGTGGATGGGTTGACGCAGATCGTGGCTGGCCGCGGCCAAAAATTTGGACTTGGCCATGTTGGCTTCCTCGGCTTCACGTTGCGAAGCTTCGGCGAGTTCCGTCTTGATCTGCAATTGCTGCATCAGCGCGATGTTCTCGAAGCGCAGATTGATGGATGCGCGAATCTCGCGCGAGCTGTTGCGAGCCATGATCATCAGCAGCACCATATAGAAGATGCTGGCGTAGCCGAGCGCATCGTACGCCGTGTCGCCCAGTGTCCAGACCTTGATGCCGACGCTGATCAGCATGGTGGTCACAAAGGTGATGAACACCGGCAATACCGGCGAGAGTCTGGCCATGCCGCTGCCGACGACGCCGGAGAGTGTGGCGATGACAAGTATGCTGCCGGTCATGGTGCTCGAATCCAGTGTGACCCAGGTGAATCCGCTCCACATCAGTCCGTCGATCCCGTTCAGGACCATCAGTGTCCATACCAGCCGGTGCGGTTGACTGAACGAGTAACCGGCGGAAAGACAGTTGCGCGCGTGCAGCATGACAAACAGTTTGAATGTCATCAGTGCCGCGCCCCATACCCGTATGTTCACGGCGTTGCTGTCGTTGGACAACGCCCAGATCAGCATGATGACCAGAAAAAGGGTCGGAAAAAATGCCGGACTTACATTGCGCAGCAACAGTTTTAGTTGTTCCACCAGAATGCGATCTTCATCCAGTCGCAACAAGTTGACCTGCATATTGACCCCGTTTCAAGGTTGAGGATTGCAGCCGGAGATTCCCGGGCTGCAGGTGTGAATGTACATGCTTTGCGAAGTTTTAAGCGGATTCCTGCTGCAACTCCACCAGCCGACGGTACAGCTTGCCCGGTGAAACCGGCTTGTGCAGCAGCGGGATGCCGCTGGCCTGAGCTTCCCGCAGTCTTTCCGGCGCGGTGTCGCCGGTGATCAGCAGCGCGGGAAGGGCAGCGCCCAGCAATTTTCGCACCGCCGCAATGGCTTCCACGCCCGTGCGCTGCTCGCGCAGGCGGTAGTCGCAAATAATCACATCGGGCCGGTTCAGGCGGGCCAGCGCGAGCGCCTCTTCAATGGATTCCGCCGCATCACATTCGCACCCCCAGTCGCGCAGCAGGTGCAGCATGCTTTCGCGCACGATCCTGTCATCGTCGACGATCAGCAGCCTTGCATTCAGGACGCGGGTCCGGCTCTGGGTCATGGCGGTCTGCGAAAACGGGATGTTGCTGTCGACGGGCAGCTCAAGTCTGAATACGCTTCCGCGCTGCGGGATGGAGACCAAAGACAGTTCGTGCCCCAGCGTCCGGCTCAAACCCTGCGCGATGGCCAGTCCCAATCCCAGTCCTTTGTTGCGATCGCGCTCCGGATTTCCCAACTGGTGGAATTCGCGGAACACTTCTTTCTGGTGTTCGGGAGCGATGCCGATACCCGTGTCCCAGACTTCCAGCAACACCCGGTTGCCCCTCAGTCGGCAGCCGACCAGCACGCCGCCTGCATCTGTGTATCGGATCGCATTCGATACCAGGTTGCGCAGGATCAGCTCCAGGATTACGGGGTCGGTGCGCACCACCACATGCGTCTCGCGCGAGCGATACACGATGTTTTTGGCATCTGCCTGCGGCGCGAGTTCGATCTCGATCTTGTTGAGCAGCGGCTGCAGGCGGAACGGTTGTATCTGCGGCTCGATCACCCCCGCCTCGATACGCGAGAAATCGAGCAGGGAGTTGAGCAATTCGCTGGAAGCTTCCGACGCTGCACGCGCACTGGTAACCAACTCGCGCTGATACTCGTTGAGTTCGGTACGCGAAAGCACTTCCAGGAAGAGCCCCTGGGCGTGTATCGGTTGGCGCAAGTCATGGCTGGCTGCGGCGAGGAATTTCGATTTTGCGGCATTGGCCTGTTCTGCTTCAAGTTGAGCGGCGGCCGCGATCCCGGTTTCGACCCGCAGCTGTCCCACCAGTTCGGTGTTTTCGAAGCGCAGCTCGATGACCGAACGTACCGTGCGGTAGCTGTTTACTGCATGCAGAAACATAATGGCGACATACAGGATGGAAAGCACACCCAGAACATCGAAGGTGTGATTGTCCAGCATCCAGATCCTGGAGGTCATTGCAATCAGCATGGCGCTGGCAAAGGCAAACAGAACCGGCAGGATGGAGGATATCTGCGCGACCACGCTGCCTACCACGCCGGCGAGAACCGCAAGCACAAGCAGCGAACCCATGACGTCGCCTGCATCCAGTGCAGCCCAGGCCAGCGAACCCCAGATTGCGCCAAACATAGCCTGCATGATTACCACCGCCCAAGTCAGTTTTTGCGCATGAAGTTCCTTGATCCCCACCGTGAGGAAGTGGCGGGAAACAAAATACAGAATCAGTTTCATCACGATCACGCAAACAAACCAGATGCGCAAGCCGAATACAGTGCTTTCGTTTGGCAGGAGCCAAAGCAACACAACCGGGAGAACCATGTCGGGTATGAGTGTGCTGCGCTCGTTGCGCAGTATCAGAAACAGCTGCTCGACCAGAATGCGACTTTCATCCAGTCTCAGAAAATTACCCCGCATACGACTCCTTAACCTACCAGCCCTCTGCGACGCGCGGCAAACGCAGCCTCCGAACGGCTCGATACTTCCAGAAATACCAGGATGGCCTGCACATGTCCGCGCACGGTGTTCTCGGAAAGAGACAAGCGTCTCGCGATTAGTTTGTTGGACATGCCCTGGCACAACAGGTCCAGCACTTCGCACTGGCGCGGGGTCAGGTGCTGGGGAATGCTCAACGGCTCGCCGTTCTCGTCAGTCGGTGTTTCCGGAGTCGCGTATTCACCGCGCAGAACACGGTTGAGCAATGCCACGATCCGGTCCGCCGTATCCGCTTTCGAAATGAAACGCACGGCACCGCGCGCCAGCGCGTCGCGGACTGTTTCGGGCCCGTCCTGCGAAGACAGGACGATTACCGGTACCTGCGGCCATTTTCGTTTCAGCAAGGCGATACCGTCCAGACCGTTCAGCCCGGGCAGATTGATGTCCAGCAGGATCACGTCGATTTTCTCCGGCGCGCCCTGGGTCGCTTCGTTCAATGTCCCAGCTTCGAATATCTCGGCCTCGGTCATGCGCGCGCTCAGCACCATGCGCAGTCCGGAGCGGAACATGGCGTGGTCGTCGATTAGCAAAATATTTGTGGTTGTCATAATCGTGAACTTAACCCGTACCGCATATTCGTGGCAAGCGTTTATCACCAAACCAGTCCAAATGGACTAGTTGAGGGGGAACAGTCCAAACGGACTATTTCAAATTGTCGCCAACACGGAGATGATCCGCGCACTTGAATTTTCCGGGAGAACGAAATGGCTGCATTACGCACGGTTGTGAAAATATTGATGGCACTTGGGCTGGTTGCAGGGCTGGCAGGTTGCGGCGGCTGCTGCGGATCTACTGCTGCTACAGCTTACACGGTTGGAGGCTCAGTCAGCGGGCTGGCCGGCACTGGACTTGTACTGCAAAACAACGCGGCAGACGACAAAGCGATCGGCGCAGATGGAGCGTTCACCTTTGCCGTCTCTCTTGCCAACAGCGTGAACTATGCCGTCACCGTCAAATCCCAACCGTCCAACCCTGCGCAAACCTGCACTGTTAACAGCGGCAGCGGCACGATGGCGAGCACCAACATCAGCAACGTAGCGGTGATCTGCTCCATCAACACCTACACCGTCAGCGGTACCGTGAGCGGGTTAAGCGGCAGCGGTCTGGTACTTCAGAACAACATGGCGGACGACAAAGCTATCAGCGCAAACGGTGCGTTCACATTCACTACGCCGGTGGCCGGCGGTGCGAATTACAGCGTCACCGTCAAGACACTGCCGACAGTCCCTGCACAGACCTGCACCGTCACGGGCGGAGTTGGCGCAGTGAGTGCGGCGAATATCACCTCGGTGGCGGTGAATTGCGTCACTCCCTCACCGCGCTTCGCCTATGTCGCCAATGCGGGAGACAACACCGTTTCCAGCTACACAGTTAACGCCACCACCGGCCAGTTGCGGCATAACGGTTATGTGGCAACTGAAATCAGTCCTCATGGCATCACCGTCGATCCCTCGGGGAAGTTTGCTTACGTGACGAATTGGGGTTCCAATACCGTCTCGGCCTATAGCATCAACGCCAGCACAGGGACACTCACCAGCGTGGGTGCGGTGGCGACAGGGATATGGCCTTACTCGGTCACCGTTGACCCCTCGGGCAAATTCGCCTATGTGTCGAATGAAGCTTCTTTCACTGTCTCGGCCTACACCATCAATGCCAGCACCGGTGCCTTGACCGAGGTTGACCAGAATGGTGCCGCTGCCGGTACTGCGGTGGCGGCGGGACAAGATCCCCGTTCCGTTACCGTCGACCCCTCGGGCAAGTTTGCCTATGTGGCGAATGCCACTGCCAACAGCATTTCGGCCTACACCATCAACGCAAGCACTGGAGCCTTGACTGAGATTGACCAGAATGGTGCCGCTGCCGGTACTGCAGTAGCGACGGAATTGACTCCGCAGTCCGTCACAGTTGATCCTTCGGGCAAGTTCGCTTATGCGGCGAATCTCATCTCGAATACCGTCTCGGCCTACACCATCGATACCAGCACCGGTGTGCTTACGAATATTGGCGTTGCTGTGCCGACAGGGACGTACCCGATTTCCGTCACTGTTGACCCCACCGGCAAGTTTGCTTACGTGGCGAATAATGGTTCCAACGACGTGTCGGCTTACACCATCAATGCCACTACTGGCGCACTGTCAATCATAGGAACTGTGCCGACAGGTGCAGGAACAAACCCCCGCTCCGTCATGGTTGATCCCTCTGCCAAATTTGCCTATGTAGCAAATGCAAATTCCAATAACGTTCAGGTTTTTACCATCAACGCCAGCACCGGTGCTCTCACGAGTGCAGGCAGCGTGAGCGGGCGTTCCAGCCTGATTTCCATCGCCATGACCAAAGGGGCGACACCTGTCACTTATACGCCGAAGTTCGCCTACGTGGCGAATGGCAGCGCCAACACCATCTCAACCTACACCATCAATGCCAGCACAGGAGTGCTCACCGATACAGGCGTCTCAGCAAACACAAATCCCTTTCCGTATTCCATCACATTCGACCCCTCGGGCCGGTTCGCTTACGTGGCTGGTAACTCCTCCAGCGTTGTGCTCTACACCGTAGATGCCACGTCTGGCGCGCTCACCCTTGTCAGCGGTTATGGTCCTGTGTACGCGCCTCTTTCCATCACCGTCGATCCTTCTGGCAAGTTCGCTTATGTGGCGAATAGCTTTAATGGCGCTGGCGGTAATAGTGTTTCTGCGTTTGCCATCGACGCCACCAACGGGACACTGACCGAGATTGACCAGAATGGTGCCGCTGCCGGTACAACTGTAGCGGCGGGAAGCGCACCCGCCTCCGTCACCGTCGACCCGTCAGGCAAGTTCGCTTATGTGGCGAACCAGGTCAGCTACAACGTCTCGGCCTACACTATCAACTCCATCACCGGCGTTCTGACTGCGGTGGCCGGAAGTCCGTTTGCGACGGCAGGCAGCGCTAACTCCGTCACTGTCGACCCCACCGGCAAGTTCGTCTATGTGGCCAATCAAATAGGCGGAATTTCGGCCTTCACCATCAACGCCACCAGCGGTGTTTTGACCCCAGTGTCGGGCAGTCCGTTTGCAACAGGGGGGCTCTACGCCGCCGCTATCACTATCGCCCCGTCGGGCAAGTTCGCTTACGTGGCGCATGATGGTTCAAGCAACATTTCGGCCTTCAACATCGACCCCGCCAGTGGCGCCCTGTCGGCAGTGGTGGGCAGTCCGTTTGCGGCTGGGATCGGTAGTCTGCGAACCGTCTCCGTTGACCCCTCCGGCAAGTTTGTCTATGTGGCAAGTTACAACTCCGCCGTTCCCCCGCTAGCTGCAGCCTTCAGCATCGACGTCTCGACCGGCGCCTTGACCAGTATTGGCACCGTGGCGACCGGGAGCTGGTCGGTCTCAGTCACCACCACCGGCAGCATTCAGTAGCAAGCGAACCGAACAGAAAACGCGGCAGCACGACAGTCGCCAACGAAATAAATGCGCGACAACTAATTAAAGTATGAAAACGAAAAGGAGCAGACCATGAACAACTTCACAAAGCGCTGGCGGATGATTTTTTTCTCAGTTCTATTTGCCGCGCTTAGTGCTTGTGGAGGGGGCGGCGGCACAGGACAATCGCCGGTAGCCATTACCGCTCAACCGACCGATCAAAGTGTGGTCGCAGGTACCACCGCCACGTTTTCGGTAGTGGCCAGTAATGCAAGCAACTATCAGTGGCAGAGCAGTACCGATGGCGGTACAACATTTGCCAATTTGAGCGGAGCCACAGCCGCCAGCTACACCACAGCGGTGACCACGCTGCCCGATAGCGGCACACAGTATCGTGTGGCCGTCACCGGAGCGGGCAACAGCGTCACCAGTTCGGCAGTCACCCTTTCGGTGACAACAGTGGCCGGCGGCCCTTCCATCACGATGCAACCAATAGGCGCGCATGTCATCGCGCCCGCAACTGCCGGCTTCAGTGTCACCGCTGCCGGCACGTCACTTGGCTACCAATGGCAACACTGTATGGACTTAATTGCAACTTGCGCAATCTGGAGCGACATTTCCGGCGCAACCTTGGCCACCTACAACACAGCCAACACAGATTCATCCATGAGCGGTCAGCGCTATCGCGTGATAGTCAGCAACACCGTTGGCACCGTGGAAAGTGTGGCCGTCACGCTAACAGTTGATCCCACGCCTGTAGCTCCCGTCATAACCGGTCAGCCCGTGGATACAGCTGTTGTTGCACCCTCTTCAGCAAGCTTCACTGTTACGTTCACAGGAGTGCCTGCACCCAGCCCGCGCTGGCAGTATTACGACGGCAGCAACTGGGTCAACGCCGGTGTTTCCGACACCACCTTCACCATCAACACCACCACTCTCGGCGATAACGGCCGTCAATATCGTGTAATCATCGAGAGTGTTGCGGGCAGCGTTACCAGTAATGTCGTGACTCTGACGGTTAACGCGGCCACCATTGCCCCTGCCTTTACCCACCAGCCCGCCAGCGTCAGTATCACCGAAGGGCAAAACGCGCAATTCACGGCCACCGCAACTGGTGCGCCCACACCCGCCTTGCAATGGCAATTGAGCACAGACAGCGGCAGCAACTGGAACAACATTAACGGCGAGACCGGCACCATCCTTAATTTGGCCAACGTACTGCTATCCAACAACGGGCGGCAATTCCGTGCGGTGGCCAGCAACAGCTCCGGCAGTGTCAACAGTAACGCTGCAACACTGACAGTGAATGCCGCGGCTGGTGCCAAGGCTTTCGGCACAGCGGCACTTATCGAGACTGGCGCAACTGCAGCGGGGCGGCCCCGGATTGCCGTTGCTCCCAACGGCGATGCAGTTGCGGTGTGGATGCAGCAGTCTGATGGTGTCTACTTCAGTGTCTGGTCTAACCACTACACGTTCGCCACCAAAACCTGGAGTACAGCGGTGCGTATCGGAACCGGTACAGGCGACGCCTGGGATCCGCAGATATCCATCGATGCCAATGGCAATGCGCTGGCGGTGTGGCAGCAGGACGGGAATCCAACCGGGATCTTGCGCTATGACATCTGGTCCAACCGCTACACTGCGGGCACGGGTTGGGGAATAGCCGCTCTGCTTGAGACCGACAACGCAGGTAGCGCCCAAGCTCCACAAATCGCCATCTACGCCAACGGTGATGCAATCGCGGTGTGGACGCAATTTGACGGAACCTACGCCAATATCATGGCCAACCGTTATTCCACCGGCACCTGGGGCAGCACCCCCACGGTCATCGCTACCGGCCCCGGCGGCAGGTACAACCCGCAACTCGCCATCGCGAGCAACGGCAATGCGTTCGCGGTATGGTCGACGAGCGGTTCAGGAAACAATAACATTGACACCAGCCTTTACACGGCCGGCGTCTGGGGAGCTCCTGTCGCGATAGGAAGCGATGCTCTCGGTTACAGCGACATACACAACGCCAAAATCGCCTTTGATGGCAGTGGCAATGCAATCGCGGTTTGGCGGCAAATCGCCGTTTCGGGTCGCAACGTCATGGCCAACCGTTACACCCCGGGTAGCGGCTGGGGCACTGCAGCGGCTATCGAGTGGGCCGGAGGCGATGCCGATGTCCCCCAGATCGCCTTCGATGTCAGCGGCAACGCGTTGGCGGTGTGGCAGCAGACCAGTGGCTTTGGCACAAACAATCGCATCTGGTCCAACCGTTACACTTCAGGCACAGGTTGGGGCGGCTTCCCGTCACTTATCCAGACCGACATTTCGGGTGGTTCCACTGCCAATGCCGTGACGCCACAGATCGCCATCGACCCCAACGGCAATGCGCTGGCGGTGTGGGTGCAGCCCGATGGCGCGTCCGACAATACGCCAGACATATGGGCCAATCGCTACACCGCTGGCAGCGGCTGGGGTACAACGGCAAACCTCGGTCAGGTTCGCATCAATACTCCCGGCGCTGCCGGAGCGCCTGCCGGCCAGCCCCAGATCGCCATCGACGCCAACGGCAATGCGATTGTGGTGTGGTATCAGTCGGACGGCACGAACGACAGCATCTGGTACAACCGCTACCAATAGTGCGCATTTGAATTCCACGTTATCAAATGAAAATGTCGATACTCGATTAATGAATACTTAAGGAGAAACACGAATGGATTTCACACCAAAGAGAATGATTCTGTTGAGCGCGCTATTCCTGCTTGCAATTTTTCTGACTGCGTGCGGCGGCGGTGGCGGCGGCGGCACAACAACTGGCTCGAAGACTTGTACCTGGGACAGCTCAACCTGGGATAACTGCACATTGGAGTGAGTCCAGAAAAAATATTAGCCGCAATTAGATTGTTTGCATTGATAACCGATTTCACTCAAGGAGAAATGCCATGGATCAGAAGCAGAAAATCAACACTGAACTGAAAGCGAGCAAAACTTCAATACTGTTGAAGCTCATCAAACCAAGCCGTGCCCAGCTCGTCAGCGGCGCAATGATGCTTACTGCGGGGGCATTGGCTATAGCCGCTGCACCAACTCTCTTCACTACCGGAACCACCCTTAGTTCGTCGGCGATGAATGACAATTTCAGTGGAATCGATACACGGATCACCGCATTGGAGACAGTGCCAGCATTTCAGGCGCCAACGTTATCGTCCGACTGGAGCAACGTAGGCTCGCAGTGGGCGACCGCAGGCTTTACCAAAGACGCAATGGGATTTGTGCATTTCAGAGGTTTGGTCAAACGTGCGGTTGCAGGAACCCAGACTCAAATCTTCACCCTTCCTGCGGGTTACCGGCCTGCGGCGACGTTGGTGTTTCCTGTGCGTTGTGGCGATAACACCATGTGCTTTTTACAAGTTTTCCAGAACGGCAATGTTGAATATGGCGGAGGTGCAGATGCAAATTCGCCATCTTACTCACTAACCCTCGACG
The DNA here is from genome assembly GCA_043744345.1 of Sideroxydans sp. Lineage (GTDB taxonomy): Bacteria > Pseudomonadota > Gammaproteobacteria > Burkholderiales > Gallionellaceae > Sideroxyarcus. The sequence goes on from JAYTUW010000042.1 coordinate 66,319, forward strand.
GCATCGTTTTCGACCTGCGCTGAACGTTTTCACCACCTGCAACAGGATGAGGCATTTCTGGCCGGCATCCTGCGCTGGTTGTTCAATACGATGCGATTGTGCCCGATGCGATGTTGCGGACGACAACAAGACGTGAACCGGCATCGCATGGCGACACGCGCGCCCGTCACGTCAAATACGATTTTGTTACGAATGGAAGAAAGATCATGAACAACTTCACAAAACACGGATGGCTAATATTTTGCGTAGTTCTATTCGCGGCGCTGAGCGCATGCGGCAGCGGGGGCGGCAGTTCTGCCCCAGCGGCCGCACCTGCAGCCCCCGCTTTTTATTTGAGCGCAGATAACGGCACGACCGGTAACGAATTGTTCCGCTCTGATGGCACCGCCGCCGGAACCACGCTGGTGAAGGATATCAATACCAACAGCAACGCTGATCCGCAGAACATGGTCGTGATCGGTGGTATGACCTATTTCGCAGCGACCAACGGTGTTTCGGGAATGGAGTTGTGGAAGACAGATGGCACTGCCGCTGGTACTTCGCTGGTCAAGGACATCAACTCTGGCGCTGGCAGCAGTACCCCGGCCTATCTCATCGCCGTCGGCACTACACTTTTTTTCACGGCTGACGACGGTACCAATGGTGTTGAGGTGTGGAAAAGCGACGGCACGACGGCGGGTACGGTGCTGGTCAAGGATATTCAACCCGGTGCATTCGGTAGCTTGCCCGACAGCCTGACTGCCGTCGGTACTACACTATATTTCGCGGCAGACGATGGAATCAATGGACGTGAATTGTGGAAGAGCGATGGCACGACGGTCGGCACGGCAATGGTCAAGGATATTTTTCCCGGGAGTGTTTATTACTCCAGTAGTCCATGGGGGCTTACTGTCATCGGCAGTACACTGTATTTCTCGGCCTATGATGGCGGACAAGCTGGATTGTGGAAGAGCGACGGCTCGGCTTCCGGGACTGTATTAGTCAAAGGGGGTAGCGTTTACGAGTTGGTTGCCATCGGCACCACGCTCTACTTCACCGGGGAAGACGTAACCAACGGCAGAGAGTTGTGGACGAGTGATGGCACGACGGTGGGCACGGTGCTGCTCAAGGATGTTTTACCCGGTGCTGGCAGCAGCTCGCCTAGCCAGCTTACGGTCGTCGGTAGTGATCTTTATTTCACGGCATACAACAGTACCAGTAACGGCAGCTACGATCTGTGGAAGAGTGACGGCACCACGGTGGGAACGGTACTGGTCAAGTATCTTGATCCCGGCGCTAGCTACTTTGGCTCGAACAACGCGATGGGTTTCAAGGCAGTCGGCACTACGCTCTTTTTCACGGCAGAAGACGGCATCAATGGACGCGAATTGTGGAAGAGCGACGGAACTTCCCTTGGCACCGTTCTGGTTAAAGACATAAGCTCGGGAACGGGTGGCAGCAATCCGGCTTACCTTGCCGTTGTCGGTAGCACGCTCTATTTTCAGGCTTGCGAAGGCACGAACGGCTGCGAGTTGTGGAAGAGTAACGGCACGTCGTCGGGCACGGTCAGGGTGCGCGACATCAATCCCGGTAGTGGTGACAGCGCGCCGATGAATTTGACCGCAGTCGGCAGCACTGTTTATTTCAGTGCCTATGACGGTGTTCATGGAACTGAGCTGTGGCGTAGCGACGGCTCAGAGGCGGGCACCGGCATGATCGCCGATATCGGCACGGTCAGTGCGGCGTCGAACTTGACCTCACTCGTGACCCTCAATGGCATCAGCTATTTCGGCGCCGACGATGGTTCGAGCGGTTGGGATAAGTTGTGGCGCAGCGATGGAACCGCCGCCGGTACCTATGTCGTCAAGCAGACCAACCCGGCAGGTAGCAGCATAGTCTCGCAACTTACTGTCGTTGGCAGCGTGTTTTATTTTGAAGCCTACGATATCTCTCACGGGCGTGAATTGTGGAAGAGCGACGGCACGGAGGCGGGCACGGTGCTGGTCAAGGATATCTTCCCCGGTACCACTGCCAGTTCACTCAATAATCTGACTGCCGTCGGCACTACGCTCTTTTTCACGGCCACCGATGGAGTCAATGGCAATGAACTGTGGACGAGCGATGGCACTACGGTAGGCACGGTGCTGGTCAAGGATATCAACACCGGCGCAAGCAACAGCTATCCCAGCCAACTGACTGTCATCGGTAATACGCTCTATTTCAATGCCCTTGATGCAGCCAACGGCTATGAATTGTGGAAAAGCGACGGCACTTCGGCGGGAACGGTGCTGGTTAAGGACATTAATCCGGGCGCCGCAAACGGGTACCCGAATTCGTTGGTTGCGATGGGGGGGAGGCTGTACTTCTCGGCCAATGATGGTGTGCACGGCAATGAATTGTGGAAGAGCGACGGCACGGCTGCGGGCACGGTACTGGTCAAGGATATCGCTGCGGGCGTAGCCGACAGTGCCCCGTTAAACCTTAAGGCTGTCGGCAGCATGCTCTATTTCTCGGCCAGCGACGGTATCAACGGCAAGGAGTTGTGGAAGAGCGACGGTACAGAGACGGGCACGGTGCTGGTCAAGAATATCAGTGCGGGCGCTGCGGACAGTAACCCGTCCCATCTTACAGTTGTGGGCAGTACGCTCTACTTCTCGGCCAGCGACGGTATCAACGGTATCGAGTTGTGGAAGAGCGACGGTACAGAGACAGGCACGGTGCTGGTCAAGGATATCAGTGCGGGCGCTGCGGACAGTAACCCGATCCAGCTCATTGCCTCCAAAGGCTCGCTTTACTTCATCGGGAACGAAGGCATTAGCGGCAATGAACTCTGGAAGAGTGATGGCACTGCAGTGGGAACGGTGCGGGTGATCGACTTGAATGCGGGCAGCGGCGACGGAGTGAACCAGATTTTAAAATAGGAACGGCGAGAGCGGGGTGGGGTCGTATAGTCCGAATGGACTATTCAGGAAACCGCTCAAATTGCGTACCTTGCAAAGGTAACGCATGCACCGACCGGCAGGCGTAAACCGCAACGATGATGTTTACATCTCCAAGCCGATGCTCGTGGGCGGGGGCAGGTGCTGGGGAATGCTCAACTCAATAAAATATTGGTTGTCATCATTCCGCAAAATTAACCCGTGTTGCACATCTATGGCAAGCGTTTATTCCAATCTAAGGAGGCGCTGATTTATTCCTCCGTTCGTGGTGAGCTTGTCGAACCATGAGCGGAGGAATAAATCAATTCAATTAGTTAACTCAAAAGCCCTTCGACAGGCTCAGGGCGAACGGATTAAATCAGCGCATTCCCTAGTCCAAATGGACTAGATGCTTCAGTTCAGTCCATTTGGACTATATGAAAATTATTCTGTGCCGATTACATTGCATGCGGCGTTTCAATTGTTGGAATAATCAAGGGGGCGGTGATGAAAATGAAACACGGCGGGATAGTACAACTGGGGCTGGTTGGTACTCTGGTGGCTACAGCGTTCTTGAGTGGTTGCGGCGGGGGTGGGGCAAGCAGTGCCGCGACTCCTTCGGGTTCGAATTCCAGCGCCAATACGCTGGTCGGCACAGTACGCGGTCCGGTTGCCGCGCAGGTGGTGTTGCAAAATAACGGAGCGGACAGCACAACGGTGACGGTGGCGAATTCGGCGGGCAGCCAGTATAACGAAACCAGTTTTGCTTTCGCGACTGTGCCGGCAAGCGGGGCAGCCTACGCCGTCACCCTGTCATCCACCCCGGCCGGCCAGACTTGTTCTGTTTACAAAGGGGCTAGCGGTACGGTCCCCGTGACTGCTACCAGTGTGCGGGTCGGCTGCGAGTACACTTATGACATGGTCAGCCGCAGCAGTAATGACTCGGTATTGAGTTACGGTACTTTTAACCAGGAGGCGGTGACAGGTGGTGCTGCAGTAGCGGTGGGTAGCACTACCCAAGGCTATGGTGAAGGGCGTTTTGTCGCTTTTGTGTCATACGCTCCGGGCATCGCAACGGGAGTCGGCGGCTCTTACCGTCAAGTGCTGTGGCGCGACAGGTTGACTGGAGAGACGAAACTGGTGAGTGCCACTGCCGCAGGTGTTGAAGGCAACGGTGACAGTACAGCACCTGCTATCTCGGCTGATGGTTTGTCGGTGGCGTTCGAATCAGCTGCCACTAATCTGGCAGGTACCGATGCCAATGGTGCAGTGAGAGATGTATATATCTGGTCCTCACTTGCGCCCGCAGCAGGTGTGCAATTGGTAAGCAAAAGTGCAGCCGGTGTGCAGGGTAATGCCGCCAGTTTCGAACCCTCTTTGTCGGGAGACGGAAAAGTGGTGGCTTTCAGCACTTACGCCAGCAATTTGGCCGGGACTGTCGCGGGAACGACGAACAGCAACGTAATCTTGCGCAACCTGACCAGCAACACCAACACGCTTGTCAGTGTTGCAACAGGTACGAACAGCGAGGGAAACTTCGCGTCTTCGCATCCTTCGCTGTCTGAAGACGGTACACGCTTGGCATTCTGGTCGTATGCCTCGAATCTGGTGGCAGGGGACACGGATGGAATATGGGATATCTTCGTGTATGACGCAACTGCCGGTTCAAATACTCTTGTAAGTTATATCAATGGTGGCAGTCTGCGAAATCCGGTAAATGACAGTAGCAGTGCCAGTCGTGTGGTCACCCCCACGATTTCCGGCAATGGTCGTTATGTCGCCTATGCTTCTCCAGCGTCCGATCTGGTGGCGAGCGACACGGGTGGTTTTCAAGATGTGTTTGTTGTGGATACCCAGACACACACTGTCACTCGCGCCAGTGTGACCAGCGCAGGTGTGCAGGGCAATGCCGATAGCCCGGTCGGACAGGGGGAACGCATTGCAATATCTTACGACGGCAGTTGGGTGGCGTTCAATACCAATGCCACGAATCTTGGAACGACGGCGAGTAATGTAGTGATGCATTCGACAGGCGAGACACGCGTTGTTTCCAGTCAAAGCGCCAGTTATGCGAGTTATGTTGCGATGTCGCGTACCGGTGCTTATGTATCCTTCCTCACAGGAGCTCAGGGTCTGGATGCACGTTTCAACTCAAGTGGAGTAATCGCGCGGTTCACCGGGGTCGGGCGTGCCTGGTGGTGGATCGACTGATCCGGCGGGATAGATTTTGAAATACAAACGCCATGGAGAAATCCATGGCGTTTTGCTATATACAGAACAAGTTAGAATAACTGCCCTATCATGAAATACATCCTGGTATCTCCCGGATGATCCAATCCGCGCGCAATCCCCAGCCGCACCGGCAGCGAAACTCGGTAATACAGTTTCAGTTCACTGATCAGTTCAATACCCGCGCTGCGATAGTAACGGGATCGCGGGTTGCCGTTGTTCCACACGCTGCCTGCTTCCATGAATAGCGCAGCCGAGATACGGTTGAGGCCGACGGGCGGAACCATCGCATGGCGGTCCAGGTCGACCAGCGGGGTGCGCCACTCAGTGTTGATGACACGTGCGTTGTGCCCACTCAGAGCAGCTTCGCCGCTCAGGTAGCCGCGCAATGCCAGTTTGCGCTGGTTGAGCATGGGTGCCTGCGTGTAGGCATTGTCGAACGCACCGCCGAGCTGGAATTCCTCAGTGCCCCCGTGAGCGCGAGCCTCTGTCCAGGCGCCGCTGAGCACGGATTCGCCAATGGGCAGGTAGCCGCGTGTGTCGAAACGAACGATGTGGCCGTCGTAGTAACTGTTGAAGGGCCTGTAGCTTTCATACAGCAGGGTGGTCAGGTTGCCGCGGTTGATACCGTCGGCATACCAGTTGCTGTTGCGCGTGTCGTAGTGCAGGAAGGTCGCTGCGACGCGTTCATCCTGGGGTTGTGTGGTGAGCCCCGCGACCTGCACGCGTTCTGTGGTTTGCAGGGCGGCTCCGATACCAAGATGGACGCGGCGTTCGAGTCTGAGGATGGGCAGCATGGAGACCCATTGCGCACTGGTCTCGCGGTCGAACATCGTGGTGGTTTCCTTGTTCTTGGCCCCGCTCCATTGCCGCGCCCACAGGTTGCGCGATACGTTGAAAAGATGCTGGTCCAGATAGTTGTAGGCCAGGCTGCCGATGGCTTCATGCTGCGAGGTTTCCCACATCACAGTGGCGCTGTAGTTGTGCCAGCCCAATGCATCGTTACCGAACACATAGGCTCCATACGCGTTCAAGCCGCGATCCGAGAACGCGGCGGGGAGCCAGGCACGCGGATACGCTGAATTGATGGCGTGATAGTTCGAGGGTTCGCCCAAAGCGCCGCTCGCGGGGGTGATATCACCTTGCAATACTGTGGACGGACCCGGTGAGGGCTTCTCCCTGGAAAGGGGGGACGTGCTCTGCATGTGGCGCAATTCGACACCGCCAGCAGCCAGTACACCCAGTGTCGTCGAACCATCCTGCGCGATTCCACTATGCGCAACCACGGCGGTATAGGTATGGCTCAAACGGGCTATCTCGCCCGATTTCGGCGAGTAGCGCCACAAATTGTAGATGCCATCCCTGACGGCGACGAACTCCAGATCGTCCCCGTTGCGCGCGTAGCGCAAACCGTGCAGGGGAGCGCTGTAGTTGAACAGCACCCGCGGAGTGCCGCCTGTCACGTCAAATTCCAGTACCTGCCAAGCATTGGCCTGCTTGATGACCAGTGCGATGCGCTTGCCATCCGGACTGGCGGCGAGATCGACTGCCTCGACCTGGTCGGGTGTCAGATACAAAGTGCGCGATTCGCGCCAGCCTTTTTCATGTTGTTCCAGTATTTTGAGTTTGGAAATGCCGCCTTCCAGCCGCAAAGCGGCGACCTGCTCCCCGGACCAGACCGCGTTGCGGTAACGTCCGCAGCGAGTCTTGCGCTGAAGGCCGTTTGTTGCGTTCCAGGTGTAGAGATCATAAAAGAGACTGTGCTTGTCGCAGACCTCGGGTTGCGAGATCAGCACTGTGCCGTCGGGGCGGGTGTCGATGTGCGCACCGGCGTTGACCTTGACCAGTTCCTTGGCTTGCCCCTGTGGGTCGATATGCAGCAATACGGGCCGCAACAAACCGTCGTTCACTACGGCCAGCACGCCGTCGGGAGCGGGGGCCAGCGAATTGATATTGAATTTCGCGGGCAGGACGATCTCACCCGTCATGCGCGGCATTGCCTTGAGCGGTGCTTCGCGCTGTTCCATCTGTTGCGACAAGTCGGCGATGAATTCGTCCCACAATTCATCCATGGGCTTGCCGGTAGCCAGCACCGGATTGGTATGCACGCGCGGGACAACATTACCACTGAATTTGTTAATGTATTTGTAGATGGCGTCCGGTCCGTATTTGCGCGCCAGGAAGTCGTAGAAATACACGCCGTACAGGTATTGTTTGGAAGTGGGCAGGGCGCGCCCGTCGGCGTTCATTTCCGACAATGACTTGAAGCCGTGTTCATGTTCGATACGCATCCAGGCTTCGAACTCCGGCCCTCTCAAACGCCCGCGTCCAGCTTCTGGTGTGCTCTCGTTGTAGGTGGCGATACCTTCGATGGCCCAGGTGGGTTGCCACTCGTTGGGGAAGAGCAGGGGGAAGCGTCCAAAGATGCGGCGCAATACACCGGGCGCGCCGCGCACCTTGTCCAGATGGAAGGTGTGTGTCAGTTCGTGCGTAAGCAGCATGCCCAGCCAGACACTGTTGTCCAGCAGTTCGCCCTCATTCGGCGGTGTGAGGAAGATGGCGGTCAGGTTGAATGGCAGGGGAGTGGAATAGCCGTTGGAGATGTCGTATTCGTCGACCATCACGATCTCAATCCTGCCGGCCGGTTCCCATTGCAGTTCGCGGCTCAAGCGGACGTAGACGCGCTCGGCGATATCGGCGACACGTTCTGCTTGTACCCGTTGCGGGGCGGCGTAATTGATCCTGAAATGGGGGGTGTCGGCGGTATGCCAGTCTTTATCGGGATCTGGGCCGAGCGCTGCGTGGGCGGGGAAATAGACAGCGAGGGTAATGAGAGCGAGCAGGATGCGGAGCATGGTGTGCGTTCCTCAATTAAACAATTGCCAGCAAAGCTGGCAAGTTAAAACTACGGACTGATTGTCCGGATATGCGTCGACTGAACGATGTGTCTGGCTCCCTTCTCCCGCAAGCGGGAGAAGGGTTGGGGATGAGGGGTATGGCAATGCAACAAACTTGTTCAGTTCTCACCACCCCTCACCCTGGCCCTCTCCCGCTTGCGGGAGAGGGCATAGAGCGACAATCTTAACCAAGTTTAGTAAATGAACTTGCTTGATACTGGAAAATAAAAAAGCGCACGGCATGCCGTGCGCTTTCATTATCCAACAAACCGCTCAGTTCGGTGACTGAGTTTCCACTTGTTGCAGCGGTTCGCTATTTTCGATGGTATAGACCTCGCGCTGGCGTTGACGGCGGCGCGGGGCTTGGGGTTGGTTCTCGACGGCGACCGGGGCGATGCTGGCTGCCTTGTTGGGATCGGTTTCAATCAAGGTCAAACCGGCGCTGCTCAAATCGACCGGTAGTGCAGGGGCCGTGGCAACAGGCGCAACGTACTCTTTTGGAGCAGGCTGGGCAGCCACTTCGACTTTCACCGGTTCAGCATGTTGAGCCGGGTAAGACACAACCTCCGTCGGCTGAGTTTTTGACATCGCTTCCTTCATCGAATCTGGATAGGCGATGTACTCGGTCGGCTGGCGACGAGCGGCAGGTGCCGGGGCGGCACTGACAGCTTCGGAGACCACAGGCGCGGCGACTTGCGCATTCGATTGAACATCGCTGTTTGCGATGGCTTCACCGGATGCTGGTTGCTGTTCGCGGCGCTCGCGCTCGCGACGACCACCGCGACGGCCGCGTTTGCGACCTTCGCGATTGCCGTTGCCATCTTCGCCGTTCTCGCCGGCGACGACAGGCTTCGGCGTCTCCAGTGCGGGCTTGTCGGTGTTGGTCGGACGCGGTTGGCGCGGTTGCTGCGGTTGACGCTCGCCGCGATTTTCCTGCTGCTCCTTGGCTTCCTTGGGTTCCTTGTTGTCGGCACGCGGTGCATCGTCGCGGTCACGGCGTTGCTTGCCACCGCCTTCGTTGCGGTCGCGGCGCGGCTTGTTGCCACTGCCTTCGCCGCGCTCGCCGCGTTCAGGACGTTCACCACGTTCGGGCCGATCACCACGCTCTCCACGCTCACGACGCGGGTTGTTGCGATTGCCCTTGGCTGGTGCTGCCGGTTTCTTCTCGGGTTCGGTTGCCGCGCCCAGCGACTTGAACCAGCCGATGATGCCGCCAATCAGCGAGGCCTTCTTGGCTTCTTCTTTTACCGCGTGTTTGGGGGCGGGTTGTGCCGGAGTAATGCCGCGCACTGCGGCTTGCGGACGCAGCGCCTTGATTTCCTGTGCTGTGGCTGCAATCACCGGCTTGATTTCTTCCGGTTTTTCCACCAGCTTGTAGCTGGCTTGAAGATGCTCGGCGGTGATGTCGTCCTGACGCAGACGGGTGACCGTGTAATGCGGCGTCTCCATGTGCGGATTCGGGATGAGGATGACGCCGATCTTGAAGCGCAGTTCGATGCGGTGGATATCGGAACGCTTTTCGTTGAGCAGGAAGGTGGCGACGTCCACAGGCACTTGGGCGTGGATGGCGGCGCTGCTGTCCTTCATCGCTTCTTCCTGGATGATGCGCAGGATATTGAGTGCGGAAGACTCGGTGCCGCGGATATGGCCGATGCCGTTACAGCGCGGGCAGGTGGTGTGGTTGCCTTCTTCCAGACTCGGGGCGAGGCGCTGGCGCGACAGTTCCAGCAGGCCGAAACGCGAGATCTTCGCGGTCTGGATGCGCGCGCGGTCGAAACGCAGGGCATCGCGCAGGCGGTTTTCCACATCGCGCTGGTTCTTGCTCGATTCCATGTCAATGAAGTCGATCACGATCAGGCCGCCCAAGTCGCGCAGGCGCAACTGGCGGGCGATCTCGTCGGCGGCTTCGAGGTTGGTGTTGTAGGCCGTGGTCTCGATGTCGCCGCCGCGGGTGGAGCGCGCGGAGTTGATGTCGATGGCAGTCAGCGCTTCGGTGTGGTCGATCACGATGGCGCCGCCGGAAGGCAGGTTCACCTGGCGGGCGTGCGCCGACTCGATCTGGTGTTCGATCTGGAAACGCGAAAACAGCGGAACATCATCATGGTAGCGCTTGATGCGATCCACATGGTCCGGCATCACCGTCCCCATGAAGGCCTGCGCCTGCTGGAAGATGTCGTCGGTGTCGATCAGTATTTCGCCGATCTCGGGGTTGAAGTAGTCGCGGATGGCGCGAACCACCAGGCTGCTTTCCAGATAGATCAGGGACGGTGCTTTTTCAGACTGGGCGGCGCCTTCAATGGCGTCCCACAATTGTTTGAGGTAGTTCAGGTCCCACTGAAGTTCTTCCACGTTGCGGCCGATACCGGCGGTGCGGGCGATGATGCTCATGCCGTTGGGCACTTCCATCTGGGCCAGCACGTCGCGCAGTTCGTTGCGGTCTTCACCCTCGATGCGGCGAGAAACGCCACCGCCGTTCGGGTTGTTCGGCATCAGCACGATGTAGCGGCCGGCCAGACTTATGTATGTGGTGAGCGCCGCGCCTTTGTTGCCGCGTTCGTCTTTTTCTACCTGAACCAGCAGTTCCTGGCCTTCGCGCAGGGCTTCCTTGACGGAAGGACGGCTACCGGCGCCCGCGTTGTAATACTGCGGGGAGACTTCTTTAAAGGGGAGGAATCCGTGGCGGGTACCGCCGTATTCGACAAAACAGGCTTCGAGACTGGGCTCGATGCGGGTGATGATGGCTTTATAGATGTTGCTCTTGCGTTGTTCTTTACCGGCGGTTTCAATGTCGAGGTCAACGAGTTTTTGACCGTCCACAATGGCGACGCGGAGTTCTTCCGGCTGCGTCGCATTGAATAGCATGCGTTTCATATTTTTCTCCCGCGCTCTGACACGGGCAGAACAAAGCTACGCGCTGGTTAGCGCGCGAGAACTTGGGTCGTGCAAACAGTTAAGTGAGTTGTGATGACGACGGTAATTCAAGTTTTTCTTCTCGTTGTTAGTTTGTCTGTATCTGTATGTCGCCGAAACCAATAGGGGCAACACACTAAAATCTATCTGCTTGGTGCTTAGAGCGCGCAAATCAATTACCATCACTGCTTGTCTCCGGTGAGTGAGATAACCGGGCGGGGCTGCTTCGTAGGCGGCTTGCCTGCCTGCCTTAGGTTGGACGGAAAACTGTATTCCGTTTTACGAAGGCGCACACGCGAGGTCGGAGTATATTCAAAATGAGTGGTTTGAGCAAAGAATCCGTGAGTTGGGTCGAAATCGACGAAGGGGGCGAAGGTCAGCGGATCGACAATTTCCTGTTCAAACACCTGAAAGGCGTGCCCAAGAGCCATGTCTACCGCATCCTGCGCGGTGAAGTACGGGTCAACAAAAAGCGCATAGACCAGACATACCGCCTGCAACTTGGTGATTTATTGCGCATTCCTCCCATTCGAGTAGCTGAAAAAGCCGAAAGCGAATACGTTCCCGCCACTGAATTCCCGATCCTGTATGAAGACGAGGCCATCCTGGCCATCAATAAACCATCCGGTACGGCGGTGCATGGCGGCAGCGGAGTGAGCTTCGGGGTTATCGAGCAATTGCGCAGTGCCCGGCCGCAGGCCAAATTTCTGGAACTGGTACACCGGCTTGACCGTGAAACTTCAGGGGTATTGCTGGTGGCCAAGAGGCGCTCCGCCTTGACCGGGATGCACGAGATCATGCGCGAGGGAAATAGCGACAAGCGCTATTTCACCCTGGTCTTGGGACAATGGAAGAATGCAAAACAGCATGTGAAGCTGCCATTGCACAAGTTTGACACCCCGCAAGGCGAGAAAAGGGTGATGGTGCGCGAGGATGGACAAGCATCGCACACTATATTCATGGTGCTGAAAAGCTGGCCTGAATTCACCCTGCTTGAGGCGCAACTCAAGACCGGACGCACCCATCAGATCCGTGTACACACCTCACATCTTGGCTTTCCCATCGCCGGTGACGACAAATACGGCGACTTTGCACGCAACAAGGAGTTGATGAAACAAGGGCTTAAGCGCATGTTTCTGCATGCCCATTCCATCACATTCAACCATCCGCTCACGGCCGAGCCACTGACGATCAATGCACCATTAGCCCCTGATCTGCAGAGTTTTTTGAATAAACTGGATGCAAAATCCGCCTAAACAATAGGCAGGCCTTGCCGATACCGAGTTGCAAGCCGTGTGGTTTGTCCAAGGAGGTTGCAATGCGCTACGTGACCAGTCTTCCGCCAGTGCCGACGAGTCCGAACACCCGCCAGGTGGGAGGGTTGACGCGAGTTCAGGCGGTCAAGCCCCTGCAGACAGGCGATCAGGCGGTTCCCATCGTACAGAATCGCTCACCCAGGCAAGAACCGGCTCCCCCGGTTGTTCTGCAACGCCAGCATTCCGGCCCATTTGAAGATCGTCGCAAAGCCTGCCGTCGTTCACGCCAACAACCGGTGCTGGTTGAATTGAGATCAGGTGTCGAGCGCCGCCGCCATAATATGCGTGCGGATGACATCGTCGATCATGTCGACGAAACCGCATGACGCATCGCTAGCGTTTGCGTGCCATATATATAGTCACTTCTTCCCGGTCGTGGTACAGCTGTTTGGCTTCCAGTTGGTAGCGAAGGCCTTTCTTGTTGAGTGCGGTGCGTATGCTCTCCAGCGCTTCGCCTAATGCAGCGACACGTTTCTTCATTGGCAGCTTGAGGTTGAAGATGGCGTGATGGGCAAATCCCCCAATGAACCATTCCGTCATCAGGGTCGCGACTCGTTGCGGCTGTTCCACCATGTCGCACACCAGCCAATCGACAGGGCGTTGCGGGCGGAAGCGGAAGCCGTCTTCGCGCAGGTGCCTGATGGACGCATGACCGGCCGCAGCCCCCTTTAACGGCCCGTTGTCTACTGCGGTGACTTTCAAGCCCCGTTGCGCCAGTTGCCAGGTCCAGCCGCCGGGCGCGGCGCCCAGATCGACCGCAGTCATGCCTGGCTTCAACCAGAGCGCCTGTTCCTTTTTGTCGAGGAATACCTCGAATGCTTCCGCGAGCTTGAGATAGGAACGGCTGGGGGCATCGCTCACCATGCTGACGCGGTGGATGCCGTTGAGTGCGGCTGTGCTGTTGTGCGGGTCACCGGTTGCGATGAGGGCGCGCTGGTTGTCGGGAAAGAAGATGTGCAAACGCGGCAGCGTCGGGTCATCCACCAGCCGTGCGCTATCGCGCAATGCTTTCTCAAGCAGGGGCTGAAACCGCTTGGTGAATCCGGAAAGTGTCTTGCCCTCGTTGGTGTCGGGCACTTCCAGGTACAGGGCGCCAAACTGTTCGGGCTTTGCGGGTATCGCGGCCAGCAGCGGTGTCAGGCGGTCGCCCTCCAGCAACTCGTTAACTTCCGCATGCAACGTGAGTAGTTGACGCGCAAAGGTCAATTGCCTGTAGGCCAGCTTGGGCTTGCCCTGCAAGACGACGAAACCGCTGTTTTCGGTTGTTTCGACGGGTTTGGCCTGGGTTTCTTCCACGCAATCGCGTTCGAAGCCGGGGCGGCAATAGATCAGCCAACTGGGTAGGGAGGGGGTAGGGTTCGTCATGGCGCGGATAGTAGGGATTGCCGGGGGGATGAGCAAGCGAAATGGTAGAATTCGCCCCTGTTATTTTTTGGCGGTACAGATGGCAAAACGTTATGACTTGATCGTGTTCGACTGGGACGGCACGGTGATGGACTCCACGGCGATCATTGCCGAATCGATACAGGCCGCTTGCCGGGATTTGAAATTGACAGTGCCGGACGATGAAACGGCGCGCCATGTGATTGGTCTTGGCCTGATACAGGCCTTGCGACATGCGGTTCCCGACGCGCCGGAAGACATGTATGAGCCTTTGGTGGCGCGTTACCGCCATCATTTCCTGTCACAGAACGATACCATCCCTTTGTTCGATCAGGCGCGGGAGACGATTGCCGAATTGCACGGTGCGGGCTACCGGCTTGCGGTGGCCACGGGCAAGAACCGCAACGGCCTGGATCACGCGCTGGAATCGACCCATATGGGCGGGTATTTCCATGCCACACGCACGGCAGACCGCACCTTCTCCAAGCCGCATCCCGCGATGCTGCTGGAGCTGATGGATGAGCTGGATGTTCTGCCCGAGCGCACCCTGATGATTGGCGATACCACGCACGACCTGCAGATGGCGATCAACGCCGGGGTGGATGCGGTTGGGGTGACGCATGGTGCGCACCCTGAAGACCAGTTGCGCGAATTGAACCCTGTTGCTTTGCTGAATGACTTCGTTGAACTGCGTGCGTGGTTCCGGGTCAACGCTTAACGATTTACTGAAGGAGTAGTTATGTCGGAAGAAAATACAAATAATTGGGAACGCGGCGTGCTGGAAAAACTGGCGATGTCCGCTATTCAGGAGCAGCGCCGTGCGCGGCACTGGGGCATCTTCTTCAAGGTGCTGACCCTTGGCTATCTGTTCCTCATTCTGTTTCTGGTCATGGGATGGGCGGGGGGCAAGGTCGACGGTTCGCTCGGAAAACACACGGCGTTGATTGAGCTGAACGGTGTGATCTCGGCGGATAGCAATGCGAATGCCGACAACCTGATCGGCAGTCTGCAGGATGCGTTCAAGGACAAGAATACGGCCGCAGTGCTCATACGCTGCAACAGCCCGGGCGGCAGCCCGGTGCAGGCCGGTCTGGTGAATGACGAGATGCGTCGTCTGCGCGGACAGCATCCGGAGATACCGTTGTATGTGGTGGTGGAAGATATGTGCGCTTCCGGCGGCTACTATATTGCGGCCGGTGCGGACAAGATTTACGTCAACAAGGCCAGCATTGTCGGTTCCATCGGTGTGCTGATGGATGGTTTTGGCTTCACCGGTACCATGCAGAAACTCGGCGTCGAGCGTCGCCTGATGACGGCGGGCGAAAACAAGGGTTTCATGGACCCGTTTTCGCCGCGCAATCCCAAGCATGAAGAATTCACCAAGAAGATGCTGGGAGAGATTCACTCGCAATTTATCGAAGTGGTGAAACAGGGGCGCGGCAAACGCCTGAAAGAGACGCCGGAGATGTTCAGTGGCCTGTTCTGGAGCGGCGACAAGGCGATCAAGATGGGGCTGGCGGATGATATCGGCAGCGTGGATTCGGTGGCGCGCGACATCGTCAAGGTCGAGAATATCGTCGACTTCACCACACATGAAGGTTTTGCTGATCGCATCGCCAAGAAGTTCGGGGCCGGTGTGGCGAGCGCTTTCCCCGGGTTCGGCGCGCAAGCAGGCGGCGCAACGCTACGCTGATGAAACGACTACCATCCCGCCAGGCGACCCAAGAGCGGTTGCCAAGCGGTTGGTTTTAGTTGCAGGAAACACCAAGGGCATGCACCGCAGGAGATCAGCGTAGCAGCGGCAGCAGGTTGGGCAGGATGTTGTGCAGGATACGCGCTTGTCCAGCCGCGCTCGGATGCAGGTTGTCAGCCTGGAACTGGTCCGGCGCTATCCCGTCCAGCATGAAAGGAACCAGCGCCGTACGATGTTTCTTCGCCAGTTTGGGATAGAGGGAGCTGAATTGCCTGGTGTAGTCCTGTCCGTAGTTCGGCGGGATCCGGATGCCGACGAGCAACACTTTGGCGTTGGCCTTGAGTGACCGGGTAATGATCTCGTTCAGGTTCGTTTCGGTCTCTTTGACAGAGGTGCCGCGCAATCCGTCGTTCGCACCCAGTTCGATGATGACCACTGCGGGGGTATGCTGTTGCAGAGCCTTTCCGATACGGCGCAGGCCGCCGGCAGTTGTTTCGCCGCTTATGCTGGCATTCACCACTGCGAACCGGGGGTGATCTTTTTTCAGCGCCTGCTGCAATAAACTCACCCATGAATCGTCTCGTTCTATACCGTATCCGGCTGATAGACTATCGCCGAACACCAGAATATTTTTCGCTGCCAGCGCAACACCGGACGCCGCCAATGCGGCGAGCAACAAAACGATTTTGAGAAAGGTCTTCATGGCACCGATTGTGCAAGCAGTGGGTCTCACCAGGCAAGTGTTAAGTGGCGATCAGCCCCTCGTGATTCTGCACGATGTCAGCTTCGAGGTGGAGGCGGGCGAGAGCCTTGCCATCGTCGGAGCATCCGGCTCGGGCAAATCCACGCTATTGGGATTGCTGGCCGGGCTGGATGTCCCCAGCAGTGGCAGCGTGCTACTGAACGGTGTCGACCTGTTCAAACTGGACGAAGACGGGCGTGCCCGCTTGCGCGGAGAGTTGGCGGGCTTTGTGTTCCAGTCGTTCCAACTGCTGCCCGCGCTGAATGCGCTGGAGAATGTGATGCTTCCTTTGGAGCTGGCCGGAATCAAGGACGCTCGGCAGCGTGCTGAAGCGTCGTTGCAGCAAGTCGGACTGAGCGCCCGCGCGCATCACCAGCCCAAACATCTGTCAGGCGGGGAGCAGCAGCGCGTGGCGCTGGCACGCGCTTTCGTCACCCGACCCCGGGTGCTTTTTGCCGACGAACCCACCGGCAATCTGGATGCCGCTACCGGCAGCCAAGTCATCGAGCTGATGTTGGAGCTCAATCGGGCACAGGGAACGACCCTGATACTGGTCACTCACGATGAGAATCTGGCTCGGCGCTGTGGCAAGCAGTTGCGGCTGGCGGCGGGACGGGTGGTGTGAGAGCGGCCCTTTGGTTCGGTCATGTTGTAGCGGCTGGTGTTAAATGCGCGCATTTGCCGCACGCTTGCGCGATGCGGCATAATGGAGCGAATCGAAAAAACGTAACATCGGCGCAGGAAAATTTCTCAACGTTGCAACTCAGCCAAGCTGACTGCTCCTTTTTGGATATCAAACAATCATGAAAATCGCAATCGCCGGAACCGGTTACGTCGGCCTTTCCAACGCCATGCTGCTGGCGCAGCACAACGTAGTCGTGGCCATCGACATCGTTCCGGAAAAGGTTGAGATGCTCAACCGCAAGCAGTCTCCCATCGAGGATGTGGAGATAGAGGACTACTTGGCGCACAAAAAACTCAACTTCAAGGCAACGCTGGACAAGCGCGAAGCCTACACCGGTGCGGAATACGTCATCATCGCCACCCCCACGGATTACGATCCCGAAACCAACTATTTCAATACCAAGTCCATCGAGGCGGTGATCAAGGACGTGCAGGGCATCAATCCGCAGGCGGTAATGATTATCAAGTCCACCATCCCGGTCGGATATACCATCAAACTCAGGCAGCAGATGAATTGTGAAAACCTCATCTTCTCGCCCGAGTTCCTGCGCGAAGGCAAAGCGTTGTACGACAATCTTTACCCGTCGCGCATCGTGGTCGGCGAGCGCTCCAAACGGGCCGAGGTCTTTGCCAACCTGCTCAAGCAGGGCGCCATCAAGCAGGATATCGCGGTGCTGTTCACCGACTCCACCGAAGCTGAGGCGATCAAGTTGTTTGCCAATACCTACCTTGCTATGCGCGTCGCGTACTTCAACGAGCTGGATACCTATGCAGCCACCCATGGCCTGGATACCAAGCAGATCATCCAGGGCGTCAGCCTCGACCCGCGCATCGGCGACCACTACAACAACCCCTCGTTCGGCTATGGCGGCTACTGCCTGCCCAAGGACACCAAGCAGTTGCTCGCGAACTATCAGGACGTGCCGCAGAACCTTATCCATGCCATCGTGGAATCCAACACCACGCGCAAGGACTTTGTGGCTGCCAGCATCCTCAAGCGCAATCCCAAGGTCGTCGGCATCCACCGTCTGGTCATGAAGAGCGGCTCCGACAACTTCCGCTCATCCAGCATCCAGGGCATCATGAAGCGTATCAAGGCCAAGGGTATTGAAGTCATCGTGTACGAACCGGCGCTGCATGAAGCCGAATTCTTCCATTCCAAAGTGGTGAACGACTTGGCGCAATTCAAGAAGCAGTCCGATGTCATCGTCGCCAACCGCATCACCGACGACATCCGCGATGTGGCGGACAAGGTGTATAGCCGGGATTTGTTCGGCAAGGACTGAACATGCACGCCGCTTCATTCAACAGGTGAAAGGAGTAGCGTGATGAATCTCTTTCGTCTTTCTTTCAATCTCCTGCGCCGTGACTGGCGTGCCGGTGAATGGCGCGTGTTGTTGCTGGCGCTGGTGCTGGCGGTGGGCAGCCTGGCGACGGTCGGATTGTTCGCGGATCGGGTCCGGCAAGCCCTGCAACAACAGGCCGAGAGTCTGATTGGTGCCGACCTGCGCATCACTTCCACACGAGCATTTTCTTCCGATTATCGCAAGATGGTGCAGGCGCGCGGCTTGCTCGTTGTGGAGAGCCGTACCTTTCCCAGCATGGTTTCGCATCGCGAGCAGGTGTTGTTGAGCGAGATTCAGGCGGTGGAGGCGGGGTATCCACTGAGAGGGAAGATTCTGACTGATCCGCCCTCACCCCCAGCCCCTCTCCCGCTTGCGGGCGAGGGGAGTGGTTCGATTCCCTCGCGTGGCACGGTGTGGGTGGACGAGCGTTTGCTGCGTCGTTTGAACATAAGTGTGGGCGATGAGGTGGGCGTCGGGGTGCTACGTTTCACGGTGGCAGCGCGCATCGTGAGGGACATCGACCAATCCATCGGCTTTGCCAGCTTTGCCCCGCGCGTATTGATGAACGATGCCGATCTGGCTGGAACCGGGCTGCTACAGGAAGGCAGTCGCATTTCGTATCGTTTGATGATTGCAGGCGATGCGTTGCAAGTGCAAGCGCTGC
>JAYTUW010000043.1:0-84999 GCA_043744345.1 Sideroxydans sp.
GGGCATCATCACGTATGCAAACGATGCGTTCGTTGCAATCTCCGGCTTTTCCCGAGAGGAGTTGATCGGCAAGAACCACAATATCGTGCGCCATCCCGATATGCCGCCGCAGGCATTCGAATGGCTGTGGGATACTCTGAATTTAAAGCGCCCCTGGCGCGGCGTGGTCAAGAACCGCTGCAAGAACGGCGACCATTACTGGGTGAGGGCGACTGTTGCACCGGTGATTGAGGATAAGGCAGTCATCGGCTACGTGTCGGTGCGCAGACCGCCGACTCGCGAACAGGTGGCGGCGGCAGAGACGCTGTACCGCGACCTGAACCGCACCGGCAACAAGGTGGTGTCGAAATACGAACGCTACAAGTTCAAGAACTGGTCACTCATCTCCAAGTTGCAGTTCATGATTCAGACCTCGCTGGTGGTCGTGCTGACCACCGCGCAAATATTCGTTACATCCAATTTGCGCGAGGAATCCAACACACTGGCAGTCGAGAAAGGCGCGCAGCTCGCCAACGAGATCATCGACAGTGCCAACATGCTGATGGTGATCGGCCAGATCAGCGATACCAATAACCGCAAGCTGCTGGTGCAAAAAGTTGCTTCCGGGGTGAATGTGAAGACGGTGCAAATTGTGCGGGCCAAACAGGTGGTGGACCTGTACGGGGCCGGATTGCCGGAAGAAGCCGTCAAGGACGACTTGCAACGCCGGGTGATAGAGAGCAAGAAAGCCAGTGTCACCTTCGGCAAGGACGCCAACGGATCGCCGATACTGCGTGTGGTGACACCCTATCTGGCGGACAAGAATTTTCACGGTACAGATTGCACGGTATGTCACGCCACCGAGCCGGGCACGGTACTCGGCGCTTCGGATGTGGTGATCGACATGCAGCCGGATTTCGACCGGATTCACCGCATGGAGCTGGAGACCATACTGGGCCAGCTGCTGCTGCATATCTTCCTGTTCTTCTTCATCGATTTCTGCGTGAAGCGCTATGTACGCCGTCCCGCCGACCTGGTCCGAAACGAGTTCCGGCATATCATGGAAGGCAATCTGGACACCGAGCTGGACATTTCCAGTCACGACGAGATGGGCACGCTGCTATGCGAGATACAGAGCATGCAATCCTATCTGCGCACCATGATGGATGAGATCGTGATGTCGGTCTTCAAGATGCAGGCGCAGATTGGGGCGGTGGATAACAAGGTGAACGGCGTGGCGGGCAATGCGGTAACCGAGCAGGATCATATCCAGCAGATCGCCGCCACCATGGAACAGTTCAGCCAGTCTGTTGCCGAAGTGGCGCATATGGCGGAAGAGTCGCTCAACGATGCGAAAGAGATGCAGAAAATCGTTGATGCGAACAACCGCAACATGGAGCTGAGCGTCGTGGCGACCGGCAAGGTGGCAAGCACGGTCCAGTCCTCCAGCAAGACCATCACCGATCTGGGCGAGTCCATCCGCCGTATCGGCACGGTCGCCAACAGTATCAAGGAGATCGCGGAACAGACCAACCTGCTGGCGCTGAATGCGGCGATCGAGGCGGCCCGGGCCGGTGAGCAGGGGCGCGGCTTCGCTGTGGTGGCCGACGAAGTGCGCAAGCTGGCCGAGCGTACTGCGTCCAGCACCAGGGACATCACCAAGACGATCGCCGAGATCAATTCGATCTCCGATTCCGCGGTCATCTCCATGCAGGGAGCGGTGACCGAAGTCGAGGGCAGCATTGCGTTGATTCGCCAGAATGGCGACGGATTGAAGCAGATCATGGAAGCGACGAAGAGCGTTTCCGGGCGGGTTGAGCACATCGCGACCGCATCCAAAGAACAATCGGCAGCGGGTGAGAATGTGGCGCAAAGCCTTGAACGCATCACCGGACTGGTGGATAACAACACCCAATCCGCGCAGGAAGCCAAGTCGGCTACTGAAGAATTGGCGAAATCTGCCGATGAACTGAGTAAGGCGGGCTATCCGCTAACCAAATGTGCAATGATCAAATGAAGGCGACGATGCGGGGATATCCCTCCCTGTCGTCCGGAGGAGAACCAAATGTCTGATCTATTAAAGAGCATTGATGCCCGCACCAAACTGGCGGGCACCAACAAGCTGGAAATTTTGATGTTCACGCTCGGCAAGGACAACCGCACCGGGCGGGAAGAGACATATGGAATCAACGTGTTCAAGGTGCGTGAAGTGATGCGCATCCCCCCCATCACGCGTGCGCCGGAGATGCCGGAGGCCGTGGAAGGCATGGTCAGCCTGCGCGGGGCACTGGTTCCAGTGATCGACCTGGCCAAGTATGCGGGTATTCATACCGAGGAAAAGGCCGACATCATGATCGTCACCGAATACAACGGCCACACCCAGGGTTTTCTGGTCAAGGCGGTGGACAACATCCTGCGCCTGGATTGGTCGGCGATGCGCGTGCCGCCCGCTATGCTGGTCGCCCAGATGGGCGGTCTGGTGACGGCCATCACCGAGCTCAAAGACGGCCGCCTGGTGATGATGATGGACGTGGAGAAGGTGTTGTCCGAAACGGGCCATTTCGATGCCGACGAAATGATCTTCAAGAGTGTGAAACCGCTGGGCAAAGATCGCACCGTGTTCTTCGCCGACGACTCCTCGGTGGCACGGCACCAGATCCAGCGCACCCTGGACGCCATGGGCGTCAAATCCATCGGTGCCATCAACGGGCGCCAAGCCTGGCAGGAACTGACCAAAATGGCCGACTATGCCGATTCCTCGCACACGCCACTGAAGGATCTGGTGCAGGTGATCCTGACCGATGTGGAGATGCCCGAAATGGACGGCTACATGCTGACGCGCAAGATCAAGTCGGACAAGCGTTTTAACGGGATACCGGTGCTGATGCATTCCTCGTTGTCCAGCGCGTCCAACCAGCAACTCGGCAAAACCGTGGGCGTTGACGAGTACGTACCCAAGTTCGAGCCGCAGAAGCTGGCTCAGACATTGACCCGGCTATTGGCCTGAGAGGGGAGAACAAGATGACATACGCAGAAGATATGCTGGGCTCGGGCCACGACGGACTGTTGGACCATATTGATGCCCGCACCAATCTGGCGGGTACCAATAAAATGGAAATCCTGCTGTTCAATTTGGGCAGCAACGAGAAATTCGGTATCAACGTGTTCAAGGTCAAGGAAGTGTGCCAGATCGGCAAGATCACCCGCACCCCCAACATGCCCGGCGGCGTGGACGGCATCGTGAGCCTGCGCGGCCATGTCATGCCGGTCCTGAATCTGGCCAACTTCATGGGCATGCCCTCCGCGACCAAACACGAGACCATGCTGGTCGCGGAATTCAACCGCCATATTCTGGGCTTTTTGGTGGCCGGGGTGGATCGCATCATCCGAGTCGACTGGGACAAGGTGCATCCCACGGACGGCATGCTTTCTGACAAGAGCGCGCTCATCACGGCCATCACCGAGCTGGAAGACGGTTCGTTGATCTCCATTCTTGATGTCGAGCAGATACTGGCCGATGCTTTCGGCGAAACGGTGGTCGGCAACGTCGAACGGATCGAATCAGAGCATGAATTGTGCGTCTTCTTTGCGGATGACTCGCTGGTGGCAAGGCGCAAGATCGTCGAAGTGCTGGACAAGATGGGCGTCAAGCACGTGCAGGCCAATAATGGCCGCGAAGCCTGGGACAGGCTGAAAGCCATGGCGGATGCGGCGCAGAGCGCCGGGGTGAGCTTGCATGACCAGATACAGGTCATCCTCACCGATGCCGAAATGCCGGAAATGGACGGCTATGTGCTGACCCAGAACGTCAAGGGCGACTCGCGCTTCGACAGCATTCCCGTGGTGATGCATTCCTCGCTGTCGTCGGATGCGAACCGCGCCATGGGCAAGCGGGTGGGGGTCGATTATTACGTGCCGAAATTCGACTCGGTGGTGCTGTCGTCAACGCTGAGACCGTTATTGACGTAATAAAATGTAGGTTTGGCACAAAAAATGTGCCCACTCTACATAGATGAAATTAGGAGAAGGTGATGGGCTTGGAAAATACAAAATTTCTGGTGGTGGACGACTTTTCGACGATGCGGCGCATCGTGCGGAACTTGCTCAAGGAGCTCGGGTTCGCCAACGTACAGGAAGCCGAGGACGGCGTGGACGCCCTGAACAAGTTGCGCGGCGAGTCGTTCGATTTCGTGGTGTCTGACTGGAACATGCCCAACATGACCGGCATCGACCTGCTGCGCGCAATTCGGGCGGATGCCAGTTTGAAACATCTGCCCGTGCTAATGGTGACGGCGGAAGCGAAGAAGGAAAACATCATCATGGCGGCGCAGGCGGGTGCCTCGGGCTATGTGGTGAAACCATTCACCGCGGCGACGCTGGATGAAAAATTGAAGAAGATATTTGCGGCGTTCCCGCAACTTAACAAGTGAGGCTGGCAATGGCTACCAATACTGCATCTCAGGACTCGGACGATCTCGAAGCACTCTTCGACAGCATCATTGCGGGCAACGCGAACCAGGGCAAACCGGCCCCCGTGACGGCGGCCAACTCTCCCGTGGCGGCAGCGGATACAGACCCGGCGAAGGTCATCAACCAGATTGGCCACATGGCGCGTGCGTTGCACGACACGCTACGCGAACTCGGTTTGCACAAGGAGATCGAAAAGGCGGCTTCAACAATCCCTGACGCGCGCGACCGGTTGAATTACGTGGCGACGCTGACACAACAAGCCGCGGAGCGCGTGCTCAATGCCACCGAAGCGGCACAACCTGTGGTCGAGAAGCTGGGGAGCGACGCGCAGCAACTGGCCAAACAATGGGACTTGCTGTTCGAGAAAAAACTCGACGTGCCCCGGTTCAAGGATCTGGTCACCCAGACCCACGCCTATCTGCACGCGACGCCACAACATGCCAGGGCGACCAACGCGCAGCTGACCGAGATCATGATGGCCCAGGATTTTCAGGATCTGACCGGGCAGGTCATCAAGAAGATCATCGAGCTGACCCAGACCATGGAGCAGCAACTGCTGGCGCTGCTGCTGGAGAACGCACCGGCATCGGTGAAAGCGGAAGTGAACGCCAGCCTGCTCAATGGTCCGGTGATCAATGCAAAAGGGCGATCGGACGTGGTGACGAGCCAGGATCAGGTGGACGACTTGTTGGAGAGCCTGGGCTTTTAAAAGCAGTCGTTAGGTGTTAGTCGCTACTTGGAGCCGAGTGGTGATGACTGTAACTAACGACTAACGTCTAGCAACTAGAGACTGGAGTAAAACATGAACGATTTCGTGGGAATGGACGAGCTGTTGCAGGACTTTCTGATGGAAGCAGGCGACATGCTTTCGGATGTGGACAGCAAATTGATGGAGCTGGAGAAAAATCCCAGCGACGGCGCACTGCTGAACGAGATATTCCGCGGCTTCCATACCATCAAGGGCGGAGCGGGATTCCTCAATGCGGGCGAGCTGGTGACACTGTGCCACCTGACTGAGAACCTGTTCGACAAATTTCGCAACAACGAACTGAAGCTGACGGCCGATTTGATGGACGTGATTTTTGCCGCGACGGCAGAGGTGCGCAAGATGTTCGGTGCGCTACAACAAAGCCAGCAGCCGCAGGCTGCACCGGCTGATGTAATCACCGCACTCAAGGACGTGCTGGAAGGCAAGGCCATCTCCAGGACAGTCGAAAAACCCGCGGCAAAGCCGGCTGCAGCAAGTGCGCCCGCGGCGGGTGCCGATAACGTGGACTGGAACGCGCTGTACAACGTTATCACCGGGGGAACCGACATCGTCAAGGATGTGGGCGCGGAGCGTGACGAGAAACAGATCGCAGAGGCGATCAAAGAGGAAGAATCAACCAAAAAAGCTTTCGGCAGGCGCAGTACCGATGTTCCCGGTACAACCGTGGGACGGCGGGCGGGTGATGTTCCGGCGGTCGAGGCCAAGGAAACGACCATCCGTGTCGATACCGACCGTCTGGACCAGGTACTTAACCTCTCCGGTGAGATTGGCCTGACCAAGAACCGTCTAACCCATCTGCGCTCCGACATCCTGCAGGGTCACAACGATACCGATACCCTGCGCGAACTCGACCAGGCGGTGAGCCAGCTCGACATGCTGGTGGTGAACCTGCAGAACGCCGTAATGAAAACGCGCATGCAACCCATCGGGCGGCTATTCAAGAAATACCCGCGTTTGGCGCGCGACTTGGCGCGTTCGTTGGGCAAGGACGTGGAGCTGGTGCTGACCGGCGAAGAAACCGAGATGGACAAGACCATGATCGAGGACTTGAACGATCCGCTGGTGCACCTGGTGCGCAATGCGGTGGACCACGGTGTGGAAACTGTGGCAGACCGTGTCGCGGCGGGCAAGCCGGAGAAGAGCATCGTCGAACTTTCCGCGCGCCAGGAGGGCGACCATATCCTCATTACCATCACCGATGACGGCAAGGGTATGAGTCCGGAAGTGATACGAAATAAGGCCATCGAGAAGGGGCTCATCACGCCCGAGATAGCCAATACACTGGACGAAGCGCGTTGCCTGGAACTGATCCTGTTGCCCGGCTTCACCACCAAGAACGAGATTTCTTCCGTATCCGGCCGTGGTGTCGGCATGGACGTGGTGAAGACCAACATCCAGAAGCTCAACGGCACGGTCAACATCCATTCCGAAGTGGGCAAGGGTTCGACCTTCTCCATCTCGTTACCGCTTACGCTGGCGATCCTGCCGGTGCTGGTGTTGCGCCTGGCCGACCAATCCTTTGCCGTACCGTTGTCTATGGTGCGCGAAATACTGCCGGTCACGCAGGGAGAACTGCAACAGATATCCGGCAAGGCAACCATGGTGGTGCGCGGCGAAGTGTTGCCGGTGCTGCCGCTGGCGCAATTGATCGGCTGGGGCAGCAGCGAAAATTCGGAGGTGGGCGTGCTGATGCAGTTCGGCAACAACAGTTTCATCCTGACCGCCGATGGTTTTGTGGGACATGAGGATGTGGTGATCAAATCACTGGATACCTTCCGTCCAAAAGGAGTGGCGGGTGTCACCATGTCCAGCGAGGGCGATATCGTCCTGATCCTTGATATCAAAGAACTGCTGGGGGATGTGCGTGGCCGCTGAATAAGTATTTAACGCTGTGTGAAGGAGAAAAATATGTTCGCCAGCATGTTGTTGAAGAATAAATTTTTGGTGCTGCAAGGCGTATCGGTGTTCATGTTCCTGGTCATGGCGGTATTCAGTATTGTCGAACTGCATGGGACCGTGGATGACCAGAAAGAAAATATCCAGCGGCTGGATGCGGATATTCAGGCGATGGGCCAGATCGATACGATGGACATCGCGATCCTCAAGCAGGCCAAGTCAGCCAAAGACACCTGGCTGCGCGGCTCGGACGAGGAGAAAATCAAAAAATACCGCGGCGAATTCGTCGCCGAGCAAACCCGCTTTGAGGAGAACCAGCGCGGTGCAATTGCCATGCTGAAGCAACTGGCGGTGGGGCACGAGCAGGATTTTGCCGAGTACCTCAGTCAATTGGACAAGATCGGCACGGCCCATCAGGAAGTTTCCAGAAAATATCTCGCCCAAATTGACGCGCACCGGGGCAACGGGGCAGATTCGGATGCCAAGGTGGCAGGCATTGACCGCGAGGTGTTGACGCAACTGAAAACACTGCGCGAGAAATTCGTCGAGTTCACCCAGAAAAAGGCCGATGAAAAGATTGCATTGGCAGAAGCCGATTACAGTCACCGTCGCAATATCATCGTCATCTGGGTTATTTTTTCATTGACGCTCACGGTGGTTATGTCGCTTCTCATCGTGCGCCAGATCATGCGTCAACTGGGCGGGGACCCCAAAGAAGTCGCGGAAATGGTGGATACCATGGCCGCAGGCGATTTTTCCAGACAACCCGCGAGACCGCCGGTTGCGGATAGTCTGCTGGCAAACGCCTACCAAATGCAGGCAAAGCTGCGCGACATGATCGGAACCGTGAAGCAGCAAGCCATTCAAGTTGGCGACATGGCGCACAGCCTGGCTGCTTCCGCCAACCAGATCTCGGGAAACGTCAATCAGGAGTCGGATGCGGTCTCTAGCATGGCTGCCTCTATCGAGGAGTTGAGCGTGTCCACCACCCATATCAGCGACCAGGGAGGCAATGCCAAGAACATCGCCAACAGTTCACGCGCTGCGGCGGCAGCGGGCACGCTGGTGGTGAACAAGACCGTCACCGGTCTGATGGAAACTGCGCGCGAGATCGGGGAGGCCTCCGGGGAGGTTTCCAGGCTGGGCGAGGATGCCTCGCGTATCAGCAACGTGGTCAACGTCATCAAGGAGATTGCCGACCAGACCAACCTGCTGGCGCTCAATGCAGCCATTGAGGCGGCGCGGGCCGGTGAACAGGGTCGCGGGTTTGCAGTGGTGGCGGACGAAGTGCGCAAACTGGCGGAGCGTACCGCGGCGGCGACCAGTGAGATCAATCAGATGTCGAGCAAGATCGGCGATGTGGCCGGGCATGCCTTGAGCGGCATGGACAAGGTTGTGAAAACGACGCAACAGGGCGTGGGGGACGCAGAAACGGCGCAGACCTCCATCAAACAGATTGAGGCGAGCTTCGACCAGGTGGTGGGCGTGATTGACGATATCGCGGCCGCTTTGCAGGAGCAGAGTGCGGCGGCCACCGAATTGGCCAAGAGCACAGAGCGTGTTTCGCAAATGTCGGAAGAAAACTCCGGAGCCGCGCAGAGCTTGCTGAGTTTGGCCAATGAACTGGAAGGCAAAGCGCTCGAAGTGCGTCAGGCGGTCGAGGTGTTCAAGGTGTGAGCATAACAATGTTCACATGCGGGGTATCGGGGTGGCGGGGTTGTATGGCTCCGGCAATCGGTTCATGCTGGGAACCGGCATTAGTGCAAAAGGGGATATTGAACTGGCATGTTGAATTGCAAGAAGCGACGGCAATGAACGTCGCCTGCAATAAAAGTGAATCGGCATTTGGCGGCATCCAATAAAAGCCGACACTTGAGAATAGGAGGCATCATGAACAATCTGAAACTATCCCAGAAATTTCTGGTGTTGGTGTTCGCCAGTCTGACGGGCTTTGTAGTGGTATGCGCTGCCTCTTTCTGGGCGCTATCCGAGCTCAAGGTAAACGGCCCGCTGTATCAACGCATTGTTCAAGGTAAGGATCTGGTTGCCGACATTCTCCCGCCTCCCGAATACATCATCGAATCGTATCTGGTTGCAACCGAGCTGCGCGACGTCAATGCATCTGAGCAGCGTGAGAAATCCATTTCCAGACTGGCGGATTTGCGCAAGGATTACAACGAGAGACACGAATACTGGCTGAAGCAATCCCTGGAGCCCAATCTGCAAAAGGCGCTACTGTCCGATGCGCACGGGTTTGCGCTGGAATTTTACAAAAAACTGGATGAACAATACCTGCCTGCGGTGCGGGCCGGCGATAAAGATCGCGTGAAAGCCGTGATGACTGAACTGCAGGCGAGTTACGAAAAGCATCGCCAGGTTATCGACCAGGTTGTCACCATGACGAATGCACGGAATACAGAAGACGAATCCAGGGGGGCGGAACTCATCCGGCAAGTGAATGCGCTGCTGCTGACGGTATCGATCCTGACTGCGTGCCTGTCGATCGGACTGGCCATCTATATCAGCCGCAATGTATTGCGCCAGCTTGGCGGCGATCCGCATGAAGTTGTGGCGGTCGTCAACGCCATGTCCGGGGGCGACTTCTCGCAGCATCCGGAAGCGCCCCCCATCGCCGGGAGTTTGCTGGCAGACGCGTACCGGATGCAGGAAAAGTTGCGGGGCATGATCTCCTCCGTGAAGCTGCAGGCCAACCAGGTCGGCGACATGGCGCATAGCCTGGCAACCTCCGCCAACCAGATTTCGGAGAACGTCAATCACGAATCCGATTCCGTATCCAGCATGGCAGCCGCCATTGAAGAGTTGAGCGTTTCCACCACGCATATCAGCGACCAGGGCGCGAACGCCAAGCGCATCGCCGCCAATTCGCGCAGCAATGCCGAGCAAGGCGCACAGGTGGTGAACAAGACGGTGGCCGGGCTGTTGGATACGGCGCGTGAAATCGAGGCGGCTTCGGCCGAGGTGTCGCGCCTGGGAGACGATGCATCGCATATCAGCGATGTAGTCAAGGTCATCAAGGAAATTGCCGACCAGACCAACCTGCTGGCCCTGAATGCGGCCATTGAAGCAGCGCGCGCCGGTGAGCAGGGGCGCGGCTTTGCCGTGGTGGCGGACGAAGTGCGCAAGCTGGCCGAGCGCACGGCCAATGCCACCAGCGAGATCAGCCAGATGTCGGGCAAGATCGGCGAAGTGGCCGGTCATGCACTGAGCGGGATGGATAAAGTGGTGAAAACCACACAGCAAGGCGTGGGCGATGCGGAATCCGCACAAAACTCGATCAGGAATATCCAGACCAACTTCGGCGAGGTGACCGAGGTGATCGACGATATTGCGATAGCGCTGGTGCAGCAGAACGCCGCCGCAACCGAATTGGCGAAGAGCACCGAAAGTGTGTCGCAGATGTCGGAGGAGAATTCCGGTGCCGCGCAGAGCCTGCTGGAGTTGGCAAAAGAATTAGAAGGAAAGGCCGGCGAAGTGCGGCAGGCAGTCGAGGCATTCAAGGTTTAGCCCGTCCCCCTTCGCCGAAGGGGGACGCGAATCGGGCATTTAACGGCAGTAGCTATGTAACAGGGGGAAATATGTTTTGCGGAAAATTAAAACAAGAGCACCAGACGGTATCACTGCGCCTGGTGGAGACAGAGCGCGACATCGAGTCGATGCGCAACGAGCTGGTGCAACTCAAAGCAGAACGGGACTCCTTGCGTGCCGAGGTCAAAGCGGCAAGGACAGAGTGTGAAGTGGCGCGCGAGATATACGCCGAAATGCAGAACTTCGGCGTGTCATTTGTGGCGCTGCAGCAATCGCAGGCTGCCGCCGCAAGTTCGCTGCGCGAGGAGAAGAAAAATGCAATCGAGGCGGCCAATGTGTCGGTCAGCAATCGTGAGGCCGTGATTAAGATTGCCGGAAGCCTGGAGTCGCTTTCCGGCGATACATTGCAGACGTCGCAGAATGTGAAGAGCCTCACCGAGCGTGCCGCGCAGATCGGCAGCATCGTGCAGCTCATCAAGGAGATTGCCGACCAGACCAATCTGCTGGCGCTCAATGCGGCCATCGAGGCGGCGCGCGCGGGCGAGCAGGGAAGGGGCTTCGCCGTGGTGGCGGACGAAGTGCGCAAGCTGGCCGAACGCACGGCCAAGGCGACCAGCGAGATATCCACCATCGTGGTCGCCATTCAGGGCGAGACGGATCGCACACAGAAGCAAATGCACGAATGGGCGGCCAAATCCCAGGTGTTCAGCGGCGATGTGGGAAGCGTAATGGAGAACATGAAGCATCTGCTGGATCTGGCCCAGACCATGGAAGGAACCATCTCGGCGGCGGCGTTGCGCAGTTTTGTTGAAGTCGCCAAGATCGACCACATCCTCTACAAATTCGAGATATACAAAGTGTTCATGGGCATCTCCGACCGCACGGCGGAGAGCTTTTCTTCGCATACCGCCTGCCGCCTGGGCAAGTGGTATTTCGAGGGCGAGGGCAAGGACTGCTATGCGAGACTGGACGGCTATGCCGCCGTGGCTAACCCGCACCAGACATTCCACCAGAATGGCAAAGATGCAGTCGAGGCATTCCGTAAAGGCGAGCCGCTGCGCGGCATGGAACTGGTCGCCAAAATGGAGACGGACAGCATGGCCGTGCTCAACGCGCTGGAAAGAATCGCTGTGGCGGGAGAGCACGATGGCAGTTTGCTTTGTCATTCGCCGGGCTAATTGACCATCGGCAAAACCGGAGGCTTATTGGGCGAGTCTTGCAAAGGGGCCGCTCAAATGGCGAGTCGCCCAAGCCATCCACACCCACCACTTCCCCCTTTGTAAAGGGGGGTAGCTGTTGTTTCATATTTCAGCTCCGCGTTGAAGATCGCATCGCTCAAACTTGACGAGTCCCCCGCCCAAGCCGTCCACACCCACCACTTCCCCCTTTGTAAAGGGGGACTGGAGGGGGATTTAAAAACGTGGAACATCCTCCTCCCTCAAATCCCCCCTGGCCCCCCTTTTGCAAAGGGGGGTTGCTGTTGTTTCAAATTCCAGCTCCGCGTTGGAAGATTGCTTCGCTCAAACCTTGGCGAGTCCTCCGCCAGCACACACCACCCCCCTCAAGAATAGGGAGGGCGAATCACCATGCATATTTCACGCTAAGATAGCGGCATGGACAATGCCCGCCCGCGCGAATTCGAATTCACCGACCAGGACTTCCAGCGCATCCGCAAGCTGATCTACGAGCACGCGGGCATCTCGCTGGGCGAGAACAAACAGGAGTTGGTATACAGCCGTCTGGCGCGTCGCCTGCGTGCGCACGGTGTGTCGACTTTCGCCGCCTATCTGGACAAACTGCAGCGAGGGGATGCTGCAGAGTGGGAGGCGTTCACCAACTCGCTCACGACCAACCTCACCTCGTTCTTTCGAGAGCCGCACCACTTTCCCATTCTCGCCGAGCATCTGCGCAAACAGGAGGCGTCTCGCCAACTCACGCTGTGGTGTTCCGCCTGCTCGACCGGCGAGGAGGCCTACTCGATGGCGATGACCGCCGTGGAGACCCTGGGGAATTGCGAAAACAGAGTGCACATCATCGCTTCCGATCTGGACACCAAAGTGCTGCAGGCGGCACGTGAAGGCCTGTACAAGGCCGATGCCGTGGCTAAATTGCCAGCGCAGCAGGTGGACCGATTCTTCACGCGCGGCACCGGTGCACAGGCCGGGTTTGTGCAGGTCAAGCCGGAACTCAAACGCATGATCGACTTCCGCTGCGTCAATCTGCTGGATGCCATGTGGCCCGTGCATGCGCCGCTGGATGTCATCTTCTGCCGCAATGTGATGATCTATTTCGACAAGGCGACCCAGCTGGCCATCCTCAAAAAGTTTGCCCCGTTGCTGCGGGAGAACGGGCTGCTGTTTGCCGGGCATTCAGAGAGCTTCTATCACGCGAGCAGCATATTCAAGTTGCGCAGCCATACCGTGTATGAGTTGACCGCGCAGGCGAAAGGAAAGTGATGGGCGAAAAGATCATCGTGGTCGGCTCGTCCACGGGGGGGACGGATGCGCTCAAGGTGTTCCTGTCCGGCATGCCGGAACATGCACCCGCCATCCTCATCGCACAGCACATGCCGGAGTTGTTCACCAAGTCTTTCGCCGAGCGTCTGGATCATCTTTGTACGATGCATGTGACAGAGGCGCTGCACCATGAGGATATCGTGGCGGGGCATGTCTATCTGGCGCCCGGGCACTCGCATCTGTCGCTGGAACGCGGTGCCGGAAAGTGGCGTACCGTGCTCAGCCAGGATCCGCCGGTCAACCGTCACCGTCCCTCGGTGGAAGTGCTGTTTCTTTCCGCAGCCAGACTGCTGGGCAAGGACGCCATCGGCGTGATGCTCACCGGCATGGGCAAGGACGGTGCCGCAGCCATGCTGGAGATGAAGAAGGCGGGCGCTTACAATTTTGCGCAGGATGAAGCGAGTTGCGTGGTATTCGGTATGCCGCGCGAAGCCATCGCGCTGGGGGCGGTGGACGAGGTTGTGCCCTTGAAGAACATGGCGGAGCGGGTGCTGGCAAGGCTCTCCCTGGCTAGATAGACCCCATTTCCCCCGCTGTTCAGCGGATTGGATTTCACGATATTGCCGATAATCGCCATGAGCAAAGGAGTTTGCCGTGGCCGAACAAGACAGTGACCTGGAAAAAACGGAATCGCCCTCGCAGCGGCGGTTGGACCAAGCCCGTGAAGAAGGGCAGGTCGCGCGTTCGCGCGAGCTTTCCACCTTTGCCGTGCTGATGGCGGGCGGGGCGGGGGTCTGGCTCATGGGGTCAGCCCTGGCGGGGCAGCTCCTTTCGGTGGTCCGCGAAGGGCTGACACTGGATACCGGTCTGGCCTTCCATTCCGATCAATTATTGCAGCGCCTGCATGACCTGAGCATGGCGACCCTGCTTGCTTTTCTGCCCTTGTTTGTCCTGATGCTCGCCGTTGCCGCGTTCTCGCCGTTGCTGCTGAACGGCTGGCTGTTCACGTTGAAACCGCTGCAGCCCGATCTGAACAAACTCAATCCCCTGAACGGCATCGCGCGCATGTTTTCCATCAACAGCCTGATGGAGCTGGCCAAAGCCATCGCCAAGACCCTTGTGGTGGGCGGCATCGGTGCCTGGGTGATCTGGCACAACAAGCAGGCTGTGCTGCAGTTGGTGAGCGAGCCCATCGCTTACGCCATTCCTCATCTGGGCAGCCTGGTGTGGGGCAGCTTTGCCGCCATCATGGGCGGATTGCTGTTGATCGTGGCGGTGGATGTGCCGTTCCAGTTGTACGAGCACAACAAGAAACTGAAGATGACCAAGGAAGAGGTGCGCCAGGAAGCCAAGGAGACCGAGGGCGATCCACAGGTCAAGGCGCGCGTGCGCAGCATGCAGCGCGAGATGGCGCGCCGCCGCATGATGGCAGAAATCCCCACCGCCGATGTGGTGGTGACCAACCCGACGCACTTCTCCGTGGCACTCAAATACAGCGAGAACAAGATGCGCGCGCCGGTCGTGGTCGCCAAGGGTTCGCACCTGATGGCGGCGAAGATCAAGGAGATCGCCAAAGAGCACAATATCCCCATTCTCGAAGCCCCGCCGCTGGCGCGCGCCCTGCACAAACACTGCGATTTGGGCGAAGCTATTCCGGAAGCATTGTTCAACGCGGTGGCCGAAGTGCTGGCCTACGTTTACCAGTTGCGCCGGTACAAAAAAGTGGGCGGTGCCTATCCGGAAGAGCCGGGCGAGTTGCCCGTCCCCCGCGAACTCGACCCCGGTGTGCAAACGCTGGCAAGCTGATCCGGCGGGAGTGGTGTGCCCAAACTGCCACAGCTATTGGCCATTCCGCCCGGACGGCGTAATCTCCACCCGAAATCCTGAGTAATCTTGCGCGTCTGCAGACGGCAGCCGAAATCGCGCCGAGTCACCCCGGGAATTTCGGCTGGATACCGCCGATTAAGGTGTGTTGGGTGGTTGAACATCTGCAAAGCCAGGGAACGGATGCCGAATTGGGGCGGGCGTTTCCGGCGTGGTGAAATCAAACGGGGAGAATCGAAATGCAAGTCGACTCAATGCACTGGACAGCCCCGACGGGCTGGGAGTCCATTCCGGCATTCGCGGCGGATGCCGATCTTGTTTTGGTGTTTGCCGACACGGACTATTTTCAGACTGGGGCCTGTTATACCGAATTGCGCGGAATATTCCCGAAAGCGCATATCGCCGGTTGTTCCTCATCCGGCAGCGTGCTGGGGGGGCAGATCAGCGACGGGGATGTGGTGGCGACGGCGATCAGGTTGGAGCATTCATCCATGCGCATGGCAACGGTCGATATAGACTCGGACGCGGATGCGCGCGAACTGGGTACACAATTGATGAAAGAACTGGTCGCGCCGGACTTGCGCCACGTCTTTGTGCTCTCCGACGGTTTGCAAGTGAACGGCAGTGATCTGGCTCAAGGGTTGAACCGGACCGGCGTTCCGGTGACCGGCGGGCTGGCGGGTGACGGCACGCGTTTCGGCAAGACCTGGGTGATGGCGGATGCACCTGCAAAATGCGGGCGCATCACGGCGCTGGGGTTCTATGGTGATGTCACCGTCAAAAGTGGTTGCTTTGCCGGGTGGAAAGAGTTTGGTGCCGAACGTATCGTCACCAGATCAAAGGGTAATGTGTTGTACGAGATCGACGATGGTCCCGCGCTGGACCTGTACAAGAAATACCTCGCCGAGCAGGCAGTGAACCTTCCCGCCAGCGGTTTGCGCTATCCCTTGAGCATCCGCTCAAGTATCGCGGAAAAGCCATTGATCAGGACGTTGCTTGCGGTCGACGAGGCCGCGCGCAGCCTGACCTTCGCGGGCGATGTCCCGCAGGGCTATCTGTGCAAACTGATGCGCACCGACCTTGACAGCCTCATCGACAACGCGGGGTTGGCAGCCGAAGCGGCACAACCGGCCAAGCCGGGCACGACCGGGCTGTGTCTGGTCGTGAGTTGTGTGGGGCGGCGGTTGGTGATGGGGCAGCTGACCGAAGAGGAGCTGGAAATCGTTCAGGACAAGCTGGGCGCATCCACCGCCATCACCGGTTTTTATTCATACGGCGAACTGGCACCGTTCAGTGACGTGTTGCAATGCCAGTTGCATAACCAGACCATGACGCTCACCACCCTGTACGAATAATCCAGGCCAGGCGGCGGCGCGGCCGTGGCCGAACGGAAGCTGCCCCGGACGAACCGCAAGCAGTCGTCAGAATGTGCCAGTGGCAATGCACCGCATACCCCGACCGGCCAAATAGCCGCACAAATCCCCCTCTATTCACCTCATCGGTTTGACAGCCGTTCCTGATAATACGCACAAGAGAAGTGGTCCTTGCGGACCGCGGAAATGAAACCCAGAGGTGCGTATGTCCATGCTTGAAATGTTGAAGTCCGCGATGCTGCGCGGCGGTGTAAGGGGGTTGGCCGGCCCCATCCTGATCGTGATGATCCTGTCGATGATGGTGCTGCCGCTGCCGCCGTTCCTGCTCGACATCCTGTTCACTTTCAATATCGCGCTGGCCATCATGGTGTTGCTGGTGGCGATGAACACGACCAAGCCGCTGGATTTTGCCGTGTTCCCCACCGTGCTGCTGATCTCCACCCTGTTGCGCCTGTCGCTCAATGTCGCCTCCACCCGCGTGGTGTTGTTGGAAGGCCATACCGGTCCGGCGGCGGCGGGCAAGGTGATCGAGTCCTTCGGGCATTTCCTGGTCGGCGGCAATTATGCCGTGGGCATCGTGGTGTTCGTGATCCTGGTGGTCATCAACTTTGTGGTCATCACCAAGGGCGCCGGACGTATCGCCGAAGTGGGCGCGCGGTTCACGTTGGACGCGATGCCCGGCAAACAGATGGCCATTGATGCCGACCTGAACGCGGGCCTGATCGGCGAGGACGTGGCGCGCAAACGCCGCGCCGAGATCGCGCAGGAAGCGGATTTCTACGGCGCCATGGACGGTGCCTCCAAGTTCGTGCGCGGCGATGCCGTCGCCGGCATCATCATCATGCTCATCAATATCGTCGGCGGACTGGTCATCGGCGTGATGCAGCACAATCTCGATTTGGCCACGGCGGCACACAACTACACCCTGCTCACCATCGGTGACGGACTGGTGGCACAGATTCCAGCGCTAGTGATCTCCACCGCGGCCGGCATGGTGGTTAGCCGCGTTTCCAGCGAGGACAACATTGGCCAGCAACTGGCCAAGCAACTGATCTCGAGTCCGCAAGTGCTGATCCTGACCGCGACCATTATCGGCATGCTGGGCGTGATTCCGGGCATGCCGCATTTCGCGTTCCTGCTGCTGGCCGGGGCGATGGGCTGGTTCGCATTCTTTCTGTTACAGCGCACAAAGCTCGATGAAGAAAAGGCTGCAGCCGAGGAGAACCCGGTTGTCGCGCCCAGCACCGAGGCACCGGAGGCCAGCTGGGAAGATGTGGCTCAAGTGGATGTGCTGGGGCTGGAGGTCGGCTACCGGCTGATCGCGCTGGTGGACAAGGCGCAGGATGGCGACCTGTTGCGCCGTATCAAAGGAATACGCAAGAAATTCACGCAGGACATGGGTTTTCTGCCGCCCGCCGTGCATATCCGTGACAATCTGGATCTGCGTCCCAACGGTTATCGCATCACACTCAAAGGTGCGGAGATCGGCAGCGGCGAGGCTTATCCCAATCTGTTCCTTGCCATCAATCCCGGCAATGTGAGCGGCACGCTGCCCGGCACACAGACCAAAGACCCCGCGTTCGGACTGCCCGCCATCTGGGTGGACGCCGGGGTGCGCGAACAGGCCCAGGTCATGGGTTATACCGTCGTTGATGCGGGCACCGTGGTGGCGACGCACATGAGTCATCTTATCCACCTGCATGCGGCAGAATTGCTGGGCCGCCAGGAACTGCAGCAACTGCTGGATCATCTCGGCAAGATCGCGCCCAAGCTGACCGAAGACCTTATTCCCAAGCTGCTGTCGCTGGCGACCGTGCAGAAGGTGATGCAGAACCTGCTCGACGAAGGAATGCACATCCGCGATATGCGCACCATCCTGGAGACGCTGGCAGAGCATGCGCCGCAGACGCAGGACGCGAACGTGCTGACCAGCCTGGTGCGCGTGGCGCTGGGAGCGGCCATCGTGCAGCAGTACTACCCGTCGGCACAGGAGCTGCAAGTCATCGGCATGGACAAGGAGCTGGAATACGTGCTGGCACAGGCCCTGCAGGCGGGCGGGTCCGCCATCGAGCCCAGCCTCGCCAATACCCTGCTGCGCGAGGCGCGCAATGCGACGCAGACGCAGGAACAATTGGGCCTGCCCACGGTATTGCTGGTGCCGGGCCACATCCGCGACCTGTTATCGCGCTTCCTCAAGCGCTCGTTACCGCAACTCAAAGTCATTTCACAAGAAGAAGTACCGGGGTTCAAGACGGTACGGTTTACATCCATGGTAGGGGGTAGAGCATGAACGCCAGAAAATTTATTGCTGCCAGTTCGCGCGACGCGCTGAAACTGGTGCGGGTCGAACTCGGCGAGGACGCCGTGATTCTTTCCAACCGCAAAGTGCCGGAGGGCGTGGAGATCGTGGCGGTGGCCGGTGCCGAGCTGGCGCACCTGAGCGAGACCCGCACGCCCGACAGTGCAGCCAAGCCGTCTCGTCCCGGCAAGTTGTCCGCGCAGGGGGCGAACCAGGCCGCCGCGCTGGGGGCCAAGGTGTTGGCGGCGAATACCCAACGCGAAACGGTAGTCGTGCGCGAATCCGCGGGGACGACTGCAGAACAGCAATCCCTCCTGTCCGAGATCAAGACCATGCGCAACCTGATGCAGGAACAGATGGCGCGCCTCTCCTGGTCCGACATGCAACAACGCGATCCCGAGCGCAGCGGTCTGCTGCGCGACATGCTCAATGTCGGGTTCAGCCCGTTGCTGTCGCGCCAGTTGACCGAAAAGATGCCCGCCAAGGGCGGCCTCGACTGGTTGCGCCGCACCCTGGGCCACAATCTGCGCGTGGCGAGCGTGCAGGAAGACGTGGTGGCACGCGGCGGCATCTACGCGCTGGTCGGCCCCACCGGCGTCGGCAAGACCACCACCACCGCCAAGATGGCGGCGCGTGCCGTGGTGCGCTACGGCGCGGACAAGGTGGCGCTGGTCACCACCGACAGCTACCGTATCGGTGCCCACGAACAACTCAAGATTTACGGCAAGATCCTCGGCGTGTCGGTGCATGCCGTGCGCGATACCGAAGACCTGAAACTCACCCTGTCCGGACTCAAGCACAAGCACCTGGTGCTGATCGACACCATGGGCGTGGGACAGCGCGACAGCCGCGTGGCCGAGCAGGCGCAGATGTTCGACACGGTGGGCGTGCAGCGCCTGTTGCTGTTGAATGCCACCAGTTCCGGCGGCACGCTGGACGATGTGGTCAAAATGTACGGCGGCAGCGGCGTGATCGGCTGCATCCCGACCAAGCTGGACGAAGCGGTGACGCTGGGCACGGTGCTGGATGTGGTGGTGCGCCACAAATTGACCATGCACTACATCGCCAGCGGCCAGCGCGTGCCCGAAGACTTGCACGAAGTGAATCTGGAATATCTGCTGCATCGCGTATTCAAGGACGCGGGCAAGGCGAATCCGGCATTCGCCATGCCCGAGGCGGAATTGCCCACGTTCATGGCAGGGATGGGTAGCGCACACACGACACGGGGGCAATATGCGATCTAATGATCAGGATCAGGCAGCGGGTCTGCGCCGCCTGTTGGCACGCTCCAGTTCACGCGTGGTCACGGTGGTCGGCGCGCGCGACGGTTTGGGCGCGACCAGCATCGTCGTGAATCTGGCCGCCGTGCTGGCGGGCTCGGGCAAGGATGTGCTGGTGCTGGACGAGAACCTGTCGCACGACAATGTCGCCAACACATTGGCGCTGAAATCGCGTTACGACATGATGCATGTGGTGCGCGGCGACAAGGCCTGGCAGGAGGTGATGCTGCAGTCCGCGCAGGGTGTGCGCGTACTGCCTGTGGCCAGGGCGATGCAAAGCCTGCCTTCGCTGAATGAGACGCAGCGCGAGTGCCTGATGGATTCGCTGACGGCCGCGGCCAAGGACGTGGATGTTGTGCTGGTGGATGCGGCGCGCGACGGACATTCGGTTTGTGCCAGCCTTTCGGGCGACGAACCGCTGCTGCTGGTGTTGAACGCCACCGCCAGCGGTATCACCGAAAGTTATGCCTTGCTCAAGCAGATGGCGTTGCATAATGGCAGGCAGGCATTCGATATCGTGGTCAACAAGGTGGGCAGCGAGCGCGAGGCGCTGGCGATATTCGACAATATGTCGCTGGTGGCGCGGGTGCACCTGCAAGTGCGTTTGGAATATCTGGGTTATATTCCGGTTGATGAAAAGCTCAAACGTGCGACACAATTATGCCGTCCGGTGATCGAGGCGTTTCCGGCGGCGCCAGCGTCGTACGCGATACGCGAGGTTGCGCAGGGTCTGATGCGTGCGCCGAGCGCGGTGGATGAAGGGCAGGATGTACTGGGCAGCGTGATGCAGCGTGTGATGCGTCAGGCGCGCCCGGCAAACAACAGAGTGGCGAGCCTCCCATGAGAATCGCCGGCAATCTAAAGACCAAGGCCATGTATACGCCGAACGGATTGAACGACAAAGAAGAGTGTCTGATGGAGTATGCGCATCTGGTGAAGCGCATCGCCCATCACATGATGCTCAAGCTTCCGGGCAGCGTGGAAGTGGATGACCTTATCCAGGCGGGGATGATGGGGCTGCTGGATGCCGCCAGCCGTTACGACGAGTTGCGCGGCGCGCAGTTCGAGACCTATGCCGCACAGCGCATTCGCGGCGCGATGCTGGACGAGTTGCGCGGGGCCGACTGGTTGCCGCGCAGCATGCGCCGCGACATGCGCAAGATAGAGACAGCAGTCAGTCGTCTGCAGCAAAAACTCGGAAAATCGCCGAACGAAACCGAGATCGCAAAGGAAATGGGCATCTCCCTGATCGAATACCAGCAACTGCTGCAGGAATCGCGCGGCGCGCAACTTTTTTACTATGAAGACTTTCACGGCGACGGCGACGAGGATTTCTTCGACCGTTTCGTTATCGACAGCAACAGCAACCCGCTGGATCTGCTGCAGGACGGGCGCTTCCGCGATGCCCTCATCCAGGCCATCGAACGCCTGCCCGAACGCGAAAAACAACTGATGGGCATGCACTACGAACAGGACATGAACCTGC
Organism: Sideroxydans sp.; assembly: GCA_043744345.1. Classification (GTDB taxonomy): domain Bacteria; phylum Pseudomonadota; class Gammaproteobacteria; order Burkholderiales; family Gallionellaceae; genus Sideroxyarcus. Next base: position 21,379 of record JAYTUW010000043.1, read on the forward strand.
GCGAGATCGGTGAAGTGATGGGCGTGTCCGAATCGCGCGTGTGTCAGTTGCATACGCAGGCCGTGGCGCGCTTGCGTGCCTCGATGAAAGGTTACTGATGGACAAGCTTAGCCTGTTCGGGTTGCTAGTCGCCCTGACCGGCATCCTCGGTGGCCAGATGCTGGAGGGCGGCTCGGTTGCCGTGTTGATGCAGGCGGCCGCGTTCCTCATTGTGTTCGGCGGCACGATCGGAGCGGTGATGCTGCAACACCCCATGAAAGTCTTCATGGCCGGCCTTAAAATGGCGGGCTGGGTGTTTGTCACACCGCAGGTCGATACCCAAAAACTGGCGTACCAGATCACGGCCTGGGGCAGCGTGGCGCGCAAGGACGGTATTCTTGCGCTGGAAGCCCAACTGAACAGAATTGACGATCCGTTCGTCCGCAAGGGATTGCAGATGCTGGTGGACGGCAACAGCGCGGAAAAGATACGCGAGGTAATGGATGTCGACCTGCAAACGTATGAGACGCTGCGCTGGCAAGCGGCACGGGTATGGGAATCGGCCGCCGGATACGCTCCCACCATCGGCATTCTCGGTGCGGTGCTGGGGCTGGTGCATGTGATGCAAAGCCTGGCCGAACCGGCCAAACTGGGGGCCGGTATCGCCGTTGCATTCATCGCCACCATCTACGGCGTGGGTTCCGCCAATCTGTTGTTCCTGCCCATCGCGGGCAAACTCAAAATCATCATTCAGGATCAGGTGAATATGCGCGAGATGCTGATTGACGGGCTGTGCATGGTCGCCAACGCCGAGAATCCCCGCTTCATCGAGAACAAGCTGAAAGGCTACGTCGAAGAGGCCAACTGATGGCGCGTCGCCCAAAAAGACCCGAGCACGACAATCACGAGCGCTGGATGGTCTCCTACGCCGACTTCATCACCCTGCTGTTCGCATTCTTCGTCGTCATGTACGGCATCTCCTCGGTGAACGAGGGCAAATACAAAGTCTTCGGCGCCGCCATCAACAAAGCCTTCGGCACCAAATCCAGCGCAACGGAAGGCGGCTCCATCCATTTGACCGAAGAAGAGATCTATTTCAAATCGCTGGTGGACAGACGCAACGCGCGCCTCGCGGACAAACAGCGCAAACAGAACGAGCGCATGAAGAACCTCGCCAATACGCTGAACGATGCCATGGACAAGTTCGTGAAGAACGGCCAGATGAACGTGTCGCAAACCGGCCGCGGCGTGGAGATCGAAATCAACGCCAGCGCCCTGTTCAACCAGGGCGAAGCCGACATCCAGCCGGAAGCGAAGAAGACATTGGCCGACGCGGCCAAAGTGCTGGTGGAAAATGAATACGCCATCGAGGTCGAAGGCCACACCGACAACCTGCCCATCAGCACCGCCAAGTTTCCCTCCAACTGGGAGCTGTCATCGGCGCGCGCCAGCAGCGTGGTGCGCCTGTTCATCGACCAGGGCGTCGTCGCGAAGCGGCTGAGGGCGGTGGGCTCTGCCGACAACCAACCGGTGCTGCCCAACGACAGCCCGGAAGCCCGCGCCCGCAACCGGCGCGTGACCATCACGGTGTTGACGCCAGAGGCGGAAGCCGTACCGGCATCGGTGACGGATACATCAGGTGCGGCTGGGGAATAAACGACTGAAGACTGCTGGATGGTTGGGGAGGTCGTGGTCTGTCCCAGATTATTTCTGCGCTAGGGTTAGCAGAGCGGTTAAGAAGGGTGAGGAAAAACGAAGGGGGGTGCAATATTCTATATTGCAAGACCCGACCCCAAGGTGTTGTGCGACCCCAAGGTGTTGTGACCCCAAGGTGTTGCTGAATTTCGATTTGAGGTATGTGCTCAAGCGGATGGAACCCGGGCATGAGCATGAACACGATAAGGGGGATAGAAGAAACGGGCTGGAAAGAAATAGTTTACCTACCGCTCTTTAGTTGGCTCGCATGGTCTTGGCGGGCCTTGCGAGCCGCCTCCTCACACTCTCTACCACGTAGCAGTACACGATTTCGTTTCAATCGCACGGTATTGAAGGGATATATATGATCGAGACCAATAGCGCTTACGTTCTTCGCCAACTTTTGTTGCCATTACTCGTGTTTGGAATTTGTGGTGGCGCTTATGCAGGTGCGGATCCTGCTCCCGCAGATTGGTTACCTTCGTTTAACAAGGTTAAGTTCGATGCGAATGACATCGTTTTCGCTGCAGGGGACACACAGATTCGTTTGCCCAACGGCCAGTGGGATAGCGCTATCAGCTCACCGATTAACATATTGTCGGAAAGGCGCGATTCTTATGCGCCAAAGGTGAAAGCTTGTTCCATCCCACAAGAGGTACTTTCGAAGTATAAGAATGAATATAACCCGAGCGAGATTTGGTATTGCGACCTCCCGGAGAAGATTTGGTTTGCAAGCGGTGGCTATTGCGGCGAGGGCGATGACAATCCTAAATTGAATCAGGGGCACTTGTATTCGTACACTCCGTCAAACGGAGAAGTTGTGCAGCATCCCGGTTTTTTGCCTATGTGCGCTGAGCTGGCGGGTTTAGATCGCATTAACAACTTACTGGTAGGTGTGACCGTTTATCAGGGAGAATATGGACAAGGCGCAGGCGAGGTGATCTTCCTTGATTTGAATGATTTGAAAGCTCCACCAAGAATATTGAGGAATCCAAAATCGTCCGGTGCAGTAGTTGGCATGTCTCCTTACGACAAGCAATGCGATTGCCTGTGGTTTGCCACCCAGGAGGGCATAGAACGCCTAACCGTTGGTGGCGGCAAATGGGAGCAGCGGTATTTAGATTTTGAGATATCGCCTGAGAATCGGCTCATATTGACGCTTTCGCTCCAAAAGCCAAGTCAGGCAAAGTTTTGGATGGGCCGAGCGATACACAACTACCCGATTGAAGATCCGCGCGGGTTTGCCAACGCGTGGAATAGAAGCCCAACCCCTCAATATACAGAGCATCCACGCACCGGGCCATTGATTCTTCCCTTCTACATTGCGGCAATCGAGCGCACGAAAGACTGGGAAAAGGATTGGACTTATGGCGAACTGATCAGGATCGTGGCGATGCACCAAGATCCAGAAAGCAAGCCAGCAGCTCGTGCTTATATTGAAATGCAGCTAAAGCAACCCATAAAACTGAGCAGAAAGGGTGAGCTTATGTCAGCTGCCAAGAGGCTAGGGGTTAATGCCAAAAGTTTGGAGGGCGCATATTTCAACGACTTGCTGATTGAATATTTTTCCGGCTCGAAGACAAAATACTCCCATGAGAAAGATGTTGTCAGGTACGCCTTTGAACATCCGGAATATCTCCCCAAACTCAGAGAGTATTATCAGGCAAACACCATTTCGTTTGATATCGAAAGGTCTTTTCTTGATACAGTTAAGTCATATAGCATGTGGCAAGGTTATTCAGTCATGGCTGCGACTATTGATGCAGGGCTGAAGCGCATGAGGCATCGCTCTGATTTGTTCCAGATGTGCGCAACAGACGACACTCCAAGAAATGAAAAGAAGTTGTCCGCTATTCTGCAGGCACGGCTGGAAACGGATACTCAGGCAAAACTGACGAATGAGGCAGGTTGGGGTGAGCACAATTGTATCAATGCTTCCTTCTACTGGATCAATTACGGCGGACCTGACCAAGTTCGAAGAAGAATCGATCTTATGCTTGCAACTGCCGCTGAGCATAATGAATATAGCTCTATCATCTTTGAGGCTTTGAATCGCAAGTACTCGACACCGTATAAAAGTATCGATGAATGGAGGCGTTGGTGGAATTCTTATGCGCAACCCGCCAATTCATCGCATTAGCAGCCAACACAATAGATGCATGCGCAATCGATGGGGCAGACTCGATTGATTCCCCATAGATCGACATCCGGCGCACAGCCGAAAAGACCAATTACTTTGGAATGACTTGCGGAGCTGTCGCTCAGACGCTACCCAGCGTCCTGCTGCCGCTGATCTGGTTCGGCTGTCCGTCCGCGCCATACAGCCCCGCGGCACTTTGCGACGCGCTGTACAGCACACCCAACGCTTGCTGGTTGTAACGCAGTTTGATCTGGATGAGTTCGCCGTTGGTCTGGTTCAGGCGTTGCACGTGGGTTGCCAGTTGGCGTGCTTCCAGCCAGATCGGCAATGCTTGCGGCGCGTTTTGCTTCAGCCATTCCGCCATGTCTTTGGTGCCTTGCGGTACGTGGCGCTGGCGGGCAGAGGAGAGCGTGGAAATCTTGCTGGCCAGCTGGATCTTGGCTTCGGCGAGGGGCAGCAGTTCTTCGCTGTGCTGGCCGAGCAGGATGCGCTGTTCGTCTTCAAGCAAAACGACGAATGCCCGCAGGGTGGCGCATTCGTCGTTCAGGCTGGACTGAAATTCAGTCGCGATGCTGTTTGTCGGTTTTGCGGTCAACGTTGGTTGGCGGTAATCAGATCGCGCACGGAGTCGATCAAACGATCGGCCACTACACCCGAATTCACCTTGAACCGCCCCTCACTGATAGCTTGCTTGATCTCGGCCACCTTGTGTGTGTCGACCAGCGGGGTGCTGGCGATGCTGCCCTCGATGCTGCGCAACTGTGCCGTGGTCGTGCCCAGATGCACGCTGGTTCCGCTGTCTTCGGTAGCGGCGGTCTTGTTGCCCGTGGCTCGCGCGGTTTGGTTGCGCGAGCTTGCTTCTCCAACGGTGGAGGCTGGCGACGGACTGTTGGTTTTTTCGATTTTCATTGGGGTATCCCCTTCACTCTGACTCGGTTATACACATCATCGGCAGGCGTCTGGAAAACTTTAGGGCGCTTCGTTGAATGTGTCCATTATATAAGCGATAGCTGCATCACGGGCGCACATCCACACAGCCGTCTGCCGCTGCAATGCCGGAAATCACCTGGCCCGAAGCCATGCGTACCTGCACGGCCTGACCTTCCGCACCGCTGTTAAGAGCCTGTCCCGCTGAACGGACGGAAAATCCGGTGCTATTCACCCGGACCTGGGTCGTTTGCCCCTGGGTCACGACGAAGGGGGCGCGCAACATGTCCTGGCGCAACACCTGTCCTGCTCCGATGCCGAATTTGAGGGTTTTGCCGATGGCCTGGGCAGGATCGGTGAGGATGCCGGGCTGTCCCAGCTCGCCGCTTTGCAGGCTGAAATCACCCGAGCCCAATACCGAGTTCTGTGCCAGTGGCCGGTTGGCGACCAGCAAGGTGGCGCTGACGCGGATGGTGGCCTGCACGAAGATGGACCAGCCCGGTTTCTCGTTGCAGCGCACACCGATACTGGTCTTGCCGATCTGCTGGGCCCCTGCCGGGGTGTAGGCCTCCGGTGCGGCACAGGCGCGCAGGGTCACGCGCGGGTCGATCTCGCCGATCTGGATGCTGACTTTGCCGGGCAACGTCCGGGTCTGCTGTTGGGCGTAAGCAAGTGCTATCTCGCGTATTCGCGCATGGCTCTGCGTCGCGGCGGCCTGGGCGGGCGGGCACAGCAGAAGTGTCGCAAGTAGCGCTAAAACAAGGTTTTTCATGTCCATATTGTGGAACTGAAAGGGGTTTTCTAAAGGCGGAAATAAAACGGGTTTCCACTCTTAATCGCGGGATGGGGGGTGACGCCCGGTGATTAGTATGCAAGACGTGAGGAAAGCCTCGAATCGGGGCGGGAGGGCAAGATGAGCGGCAGGATAGACGATATGTTCCGGTTACACCAGACAGCCCTGAACCTGCGGGCTGCGCGGCAGGAATTGCTGGCGTCCAACATCGCCAATGCGGATACGCCGAACTACAAGGCGCGCGATATCGATTTCGCCAGTGCCCTGCAAGGCGCGATGACGGGCAGCGGCGACAAGTTGTCGGTGGCGACGACTTCGGCGGCGCACCTGTCGGGCGCAACGGGTTCGAGTGTCATGGGTGCGCCGGTGATGTACCGCAATCCCGTGCAGCCGAGTGCGGACGGCAACACGGTGGATATGGATGTGGAGCGGGCCCAGTTCGCCGACAACGCGTTGCGCTACGAGGCCAGTGTTCGATTCGTGAGCGATGAAGCCAAGGATGTCCTGGCGGCGTTGCAAGGCTGAATTAAAGATTGTTTTTCTCGTTTGCCCTTTCTCCCGCTTGCGGGGGAAAGTTGGATAGGGGGACGGGAGGAATAAAGGAGAAACAAAATGTCACTATTCAATATATTCAATATTTCCGGTTCCGCGATGACGGCGCAATCGCAGCGCCTCAACGTGGTGGCGAGCAATCTTGCCAACGTCGACAGCGCTACCGGGCCGGACGGCAAGCCCTATCACGCCAAGCAGGTTGTGTTCAGCACCGTACCCACTGCGGGGCAGGTCGGGTCGGGGGTGAAAGTTTCGGCAGTGGTCGAAGACACCTCGCCGATGAAAGTGGTTTATGACCCCAAGCATCCCCTGGCGGATGCACAGGGCTACGTGACCATGCCCAATGTCAATCCGGTGGACGAGATGGTGAACATGATCTCGGCATCGCGGTCTTACCAGAACAACGTCGATGTCATGAACACGTCCAAGACATTGCTGCTCAAGACGCTCACCATCGGACAATAAAGGAGATAGAACATGACCACGGTAACTTCCTCCACTGCCACGCAAACGGCTGCCGCCGCGGCAACGGCGACATCGCAGGCGGGCTTGACCCAGGATCGCTTCCTGAAACTGCTGGTGACACAGATGAAGAACCAGGATCCGCTCAACCCGATGGATAACGCGCAGGTCACTTCGCAGATGGCGCAGCTCTCCACGGTGACGGGCATCGACAAATTGAACGCGACGGTGCAGGCGCTGAGCACCAGCATGGCATCGGCGCAATCCCTGCAGGCCGCTTCCATGATCGGTCATGCGGCATTGGTACCCGGCAAGGAGATTGATCTGCTGAAAGGCAGTTCGGATGCGGCGGTCGAATTGACGCAACCGGCGGACAAGGTCACGGTGACGATCTCGGATTCCAAGGGCAACGTCGTGCGCACCCTGCAGTTGGGTGCGCAGGATTCCGCGGGGATCGTCGGATTCAAATGGGATGGAATGAACGACAGCGGCACGGCGGTGGCGGACGGCGCATACAAATTCACCGCCACGGCCACGCTGGATGGCAAGAGCACCAGCCCGACGACGTTGTCATATGGTTTGGTGAACAGCGTGTCGCTGACTTCCAGCGGTGCCCTGTTGAATATGGGTTCGCTCGGTGAAGTGGGGCTGGATGCAGTCCGGCAGATTTTGTGATGTGTTTCGCGCCAACAGCGTGTGCAAGCTACTAATTAGGAGGATGTCATGGGTTTCCAACAAGGTCTGAGCGGTCTGAATGCAGCAGCCAAGAGTCTGGATGTAATCGGCAACAACATCGCCAACGCCAGCACCGTCGGCTTCAAACAATCACAGGCGCAATTCGCCGATGTGTACGCCAACTCGCTGGCCGGCTCCGGCGGCGGGCAGGCCGGTATCGGTGTGCGGGTGGGGACGGTGGCGCAACAGTTCACCCAGGGCAACATCACCACCACCAACAACTCGCTGGATATGGCGATCAGCGGCGGCGGTTTTTTCCGCATGAGCAATAACGGTTCCATCACCTATTCGCGCAACGGACAGTTTGAGCTGGACCGCAGCGGCTATGTCGTCAACAGCCAGGGCTATCGTGTGACCGGTTACATGCCGAATGCGGCCGGGGTGATCGTTCCGACGGCTCCCGCGGATATCCTGATCTCCACCGCCGACCTGTTGCCGAACCCGACAACGACTGTCTCGGCCGGACTGAATCTGAATGCCAACGCGGCGATCATCCCGGCGGTTCCCGCTTTCGATCCGACCAATCCGGCAACTTTCACCAATTCCACTTCGTCGACGATCTATGACAGCCTCGGGGGCAGCCATGTCGCTTCGTTATTTTTTGTAAAGACCGGGGTCAATGCCTGGAATTCCTATCTGACTGTGGACGGGGTCAACACGCAGGCAGGCAATGCGCCGTTGACGGCAATGACCTTCAACACCAACGGCACGCTGGCGACACCGGCAATAGCGGTGACTTCGGCCCCGTTCACGCCGGCCGGTGCGGCAGCGCAGACGTTGAGTCTTAACTTTGCCTCCACATCGCAGTTTGGCAGTGCGTTCGGTGTGAATGCCCTGAATCAGAACGGCTTCACGTCGGGCCATATGACCGGATTCAGCACGGGGGCGGACGGCGTTATCGCAGGTCGCTATTCCAACGGCCAGACCCGTACATTGGGTCAGGTGGTACTGGCTAACTTCAGCAATGCCCAGGGTTTGCAGCCATTGGGCGGCAACCAGTGGGCAGAGACAGCCACCTCAGGCAATCCGCTGGTGGGAACACCGGGATCGGCCAGCCTGGGGGTATTGCAGACTTCCGCCGTGGAAGATTCCAACGTGGACCTGACCGCGGAGCTGGTGAACATGATCACCGCACAGCGTGTGTATCAGGCCAACGCGCAGACGGTGAAGACGCAGGACCAGGTGCTGCAGACTATCGTGAACCTGAGATAAGAATCTGCATCTGCATTAGGAGAACGACATGGACAGGCTGATCTACACCGCGATGACCGGTGCCTCGCACACCCTGCAGCAGCAGGCATCGGTGTCGCAGAATCTGGCCAACGTCAACACACCGGGGTTCCGCGCCAGCATAGACGCATTCCGCGCGGTGCCGTTGGTCGGTGCGGGTTTGCCGACGCGCACTTTCGTGGTCGATTCGACAGCGGGTACCGATTTCTCGGCGGGCGTCATGCAAACCACCGGGCGCGATCTCGATGTGGCCATCGACGGCAAAGGCTGGATCGCGGTAGAGGATGCCAACGGCAACGAAGCCTATACGCGCAACGGCAGTTTCAAGGTGCTGCCCAACGGCATCCTGCAGACCAACAGCGGAATGAACGTGATGGGTGATGGCGGACCGATCACCATTCCGCCGGATACTGCGGTGAGCATTGCCAAGGACGGCACCATCTCGACCGTCCCCAGCACCAGCCAGAAGAACACGGTGATCGTGGTCGGTCGGCTCAAATTGACCAATCCGCCGGAAGAGCAACTGGTGCGCGGCGAGGATTCACTGTTCCGCACCAAGGACGGCAACCCGGCAGATGCCGATGCCAAGGTGACCGTGATGTCCGGCAGTCTGGAAGGAAGCAACGTGAACACCGTCGAAGCGATGGTCAACATGATCACGCTGGCCCGCCAGTTCGACATGCAGATGAAGATGTTGCAAACGGCTGACAACAACGCCAAAACAGCCAGCGGCCTTCTGTCGATCAGCGGCTGATAATTTAAAAGGATACTCATCATGATTCGCTCCCTGTGGATTTCCAAGACTGGTCTTGAAGCGCAACAGACGCAGATGGACGTGATCTCCAATAACCTGGCCAACGTCAGCACCAACGGATTCAAACGGTCGCGCGCGATATTCGAGGATCTGCTGTACCAGAACATCCGCCAGCCCGGCGCGCAGTCGTCGCAGCAGACACAGGTGCCTTCGGGACTGCAGATCGGTACCGGTGTTCGCCCCGTCGCGGCTGAGCGTGTGCACACCCAGGGCAATCTGCAACAGACCAGCAACCTGCTGGATGTGGCGGTTCAGGGTTCGGGATTCTTCCAGGTGCTGATGCCGGACGGAACGACGGCCTACACACGCGACGGCTCCTTTCAGCGCGACAACCAGGGACAGATCGTGACTTCCAACGGCTTCGTGGTGCAACCGGCGATCACCATCCCGGCCAATGCCACCACGGTCACCATCGGCCAGGACGGTGTGGTCACGGTCACGCAACCCGGCGTGGCCGCGCCGGTGCAGGTGGGCAGTCTGCAACTCGCGACGTTCATCAATCCGTCCGGTCTGGAGAGCATGGGGCAGAACCTGTACCTGGAAACGGCCTCGTCCGGCACACCCAGCACCAACGTGCCGGGCACCAACGGCGCGGGTACGCTGAGCCAGGGCTATGTGGAAACATCCAACGTGAACGTGGTGGAAGAACTGGTGAACATGATCCAGACGCAGCGCGCGTACGAGATCAATTCCAAGGCGATCTCCACCTCGGATCAGATGCTGCAGAAACTGTCGCAGATGTGATGCAATGAAAAGCGCGCTTGAAAATGCAATTGGAATAGTCGGCTTTCTGCTCGGGAACCCCCTATCCAACTTTCCCCCGCAAGCGGGAGAAAGAGCAAACGTGAAAAGCAATCTTCAATTGTTGAGGCTAATCATGCGTAACCCAATCGGAACAATCTGGTTGTTGGCAGCAGCGGCGCTGCTAACTGCCTGTGTGCCTTCCACCAATATCAAGCAACCCTTGACGGCGCGTCCGCTACCGAGAGACGCGCAGTTGGCGGAGCGCAACGGATCCATCTACCAGCCGGGCGTGAACGAACGCCCGCTGTTCGAGGACAGGCGCGCGCGCAATATCGGCGACGTGCTGATCATCAATATTGTCGAGACGACCTCGGCTTCCGGCAAGTCCGGGCACACCGACGACAACAGCGGCAGCATCGCGCTCAGCACACCGCTGGTGGTCGGCGGCGCGGCAGGACAGACCATACAGACATCGTTTGGCGCAGCCGGCAGCAGCAGCGTCAAATCTTCCGGCAAGAGCGACAGTTCGGGCAGCAACACCTTTTCCGGTGCGATCACCGTGACCGTGACCGAGGTACTGGCCAACGGCAATCTGCGCGTGGCGGGTGAGAAGCAGGTGGCGATCAAGCTGTCCGAGGAGTATGTGCGCTTCTCCGGCGTGGTGAATCCGGCCACCATCAGCGGCAGCAATACCGTGCAGTCCACCCAGGTGGCGGATGTGCATGTCGAATACAAGGGGGCCAACAACATCGACACGGCGGCGGTGGCCAGTATGTTCAACCGCATCTTCTTCTCGGTGTTGCCCTTTTAACGATCAAGGCGCAGGAGACAGCTGAAATGAATCGAATCTGCACCCTGATCGTTCCCTCACCCCCGTCCCCCCTCTCCCGGTGGGAGAGGGGTACAGTCTGTCGCTACGCGGGTTTTATGTATTACGAGGTGTCGTCATGAAAATCAGATCATTCGCTTTTGCACTGTTGATGCTCGTTTCCCTGGGCGCGGCAGCGGAGCGCATCAAGGACCTGGCGACCGTGCTGGGCGTGCGCGACAACCAGTTGCTGGGCTACGGCATTGTGGTCGGTCTGGACGGTACGGGCGACCAGACCACGCAAACGCCGTTCACGGTGCAGAGCATTGTCACCATGCTGTCCCAGATGGGTGTGACGCTTCCGCCCGGCACCAGCCTGCAACTGAAGAACGTGGCCGCTGTCACCGTCACGGCCACATTGCCGCCGTTTGCCCGTCCCGGGCAGGCGTTAGACATCACCGTGTCGTCCATCGGCAACGCCAAGAGCCTGCGCGGCGGTACGCTGCTGATGACACCCCTGAAGGGCGCCGACGGACAGGTGTATGCCATGGCGCAGGGCAATATGCTGGTAAGCGGAGCCGGTGCTGCAGCGGCAGGTTCCAAGGCTCAGGTCAACCATTTGAGCGTGGGGCGCATCCCCGGCGGCGCGACGGTGGAACGTTCCGTGCCGACTGCACTGGGACAGGGTGACTACATCTATCTTGAATTGCATACGGCCGATTTCACGACCGCAGCACGTCTGGCGGACGTCATCGATCGCGAGATGGAGCCGCCAAACGAGATCGCGTCGGCGCTGGACTCCCGCACCATACAAGTCAAGGCGCCGCTGGGTAATGCTCGCGTCGTGTTCATTTCGCGTATCGAGAACCTGCTGGTGGATGCGGCATCAGGCAGTGCCAGGGTCATTGTCAATGCGCGCACCGGCTCAGTGGTGATGAACCAGCATGTCTCGCTGGACGACTGTGCTGTTGCGCACGGTAATCTCACGGTGGTGATCAGTGCCGAAAATACAGTGAGCCAGCCCGCCCCGCTTTCGTCGGGGCAGACTGTGGCCGTCACCAATGCCACCATTGAGATCAAGGCGGACAAGGGCAATCTGCTGCTGCTGAAACGCGGCGTGGATCTGGGTGATGTGGTCAAGGCACTCAATTCCATCGGTGCGACTCCGCAGGATATGCTGGCGGTCCTGCAGGCGATGAAAGCGTCCGGCGCTTTGCGTGCCGAGCTTGAGGTTATCTAGGGCCTTTTATCATGGCGCTCCCGGGAACAGATATCGGAAGTCTGGCGGCCGACAGTCAGAGTCTGGCAAAACTGCGCATGCAGGCCAAACAGACACCGGACCAAGCGCTCAAGGCGGCGGCGCAGCAATTCGAATCCGTGTTTTTGAACATGATGCTGAAAAGCATGCGCGAAGCGACGCCGCAGGAAGGCATGTTCGATAGCGAGCAGACGCGGATGTTCACCGGCATGCTCGACCAGCAACTGGCGCAGACCATGTCGTCGCGCGGTGTGGGGCTGGCCGAGGTGATGGTGCGCCAGCTCAGTCATAACCAGCCTGCAGCAACGCCCACCACGGCACCCGCCGCACCCGCGGCAAAGACGGTTGCTGTGCCGCAAGTCGCAACTCCGGTATCGAAGCCGGAAGCCACCGGCGGCATGCCGTCCCCCTACAAGTCGGACGTACAACAGGACTTTGTCGACAGGATGCGCCCGCATGCGGAACGCGCCAGCCTCAGCACGGGTATTCCAGCGCACCTCATCATGGGTCAGGCCGCGCTGGAAAGCGGCTGGGGCAAGCGCGAGATCAGGATGGCTGACGGCAGCGACAGCCACAACCTGTTCGGCATCAAAGCGGGCAAAGATTGGAATGGCAAAGTGGCGGAAGTGACCACCACCGAATACCACAATGGTGTCGCGAACAAGCAGGTGGAACGCTTCCGTGCGTACGGCTCCTATACCGAAGCATTTCAGGATTACGCGAAATTCCTGAAAGATAACCCGCGCTACGGTGAGGTTTTGGGCAAGGGTGACGCGAAGGGCTTTGCACAGGGCTTGCAGCAAGCCGGATACGCCACCGATCCGCAATATGCGAAGAAACTGGTGGGTGTGATCGGAAGCGTCAGGGCCAGAGCCTAAAGTTTGGTGGATTATTGCCGATAGATTCACCAAGTAGAGCTGCCGAGCGGCAAAAGGACGGGACATGAATATCTATGGTATCGGAGTAAGCGCACTCAACGCGGCACAGGCGGGTATTGCCACGACCACGCACAATATCGCCAATGCCAGTACGCCCGGCTATAACAGGCAGGAGATTATTCAAACCGCCGAGTTGCCGCAAAATACAGGCGCCGGATATTTCGGCCAGGGTGTCAATGTGACCAACGTCCTGCGCCGCTATGACCAGTTCCTCGGCGCGCAAGTCCTGGAAGCGCAGACTCAGGCATCCAACCTGAGCGCACAATTGGGACTGTCACAGCAGGTGAGCAACCTGCTGGGCGATTCCAGCGGCGGATTGACGCCGGTGATGCAGGATTTCTTCAGTGCGGTCAACGCGGTCTCGAACGCGCCGCAATCCGTTCCGGCACGGCAAACCATGATCGCCAGTGCGCAATCGCTGGTGGGCCGCTTCCAGACGCTGGACCAGAATCTGAACCTGATACGCGACGGTCTGAACGGGCAGATTTCGAACAGCGTGACGACGATCAACGGTATCGCCAAGCAGATCGCCAGCATCAACGACAAGATCGTGCAACTGCAGGCCAATACGCCCAACCAGCCGCCCAATGATCTGCTGGATCAGCGCGACCAACTGGTCAGCCAGCTCAGCCAGGAGATACGTGTCACGACACTCAAGCAATCCGACGGCTCGATGAACGTGTTCATCGGCAGCGGGCAGTCGCTGGTCATCGGCAACCAGGCATCCACCCTTAAGACAGTCACTTCCACCACGGATCAGACCGCGCTGGAAGTCGCCTATTTCAATGCGAGCGCCGGCACGACGAGTACCATTCCCCAAAATTCATTGCAGGGCGGCAATCTGGGGGGCTATCTCAGTTTTCGCCAGGACGTGCTCGACCCGGCAGTGAATGCGATGGGTCGCATCGCGATGGGTGTCGCCGACACCTTCAATCAGCAACAGCAACAGGGCATAGACCTGAAGGGGGCGCTGGGCGGCAACATGTTCAACCTGGCTGCGCCGCGTTCGACGCCCGCGTCTGACAATGTTGGCAATGACGTGCTCACGGCTACAGTCAACAGCACCTCTGCATTGACTGCCCGCGATTACAGTGTGCGGTTGGAAGCAGGAGGCTATAACGTTTACGACTCCGTCACCAATACCGCGATTGGAGGACCTTACTCTGCAGTTGCTCTGGCGGCACCGGGCGGGGTTGCGATTCCCGGAACCGGAATCACGCTGCAACTGTCCGCCGGTACGCCTGTTTCAGTTCCGAATGTGAACGGAGATTCCTATCTCGTTCGTCCCACCGCGAACGGTGCGAGCGCCATGTCGCTCAGCATCACCGATCCGACCAAGATCGCGGCGGCATCCCCGGTCCGCTCCAATTCCACGACCGCCAATCTGGGGTCGGGCGTCATTTCCGCGGCAACTGTCGTTCCGGGTTTGCCGTTGAATGCGAACCTGCAGCAACCGATCACCATCACGTTTAACAATCCGCCGACGACTTACACAGCCTCCGGAACCGGCGCACCGGCCGGTCCTCAACCTTATATCGCTGGTGCCGCGATCACCATCAATGGCTGGACGACACAGATCAGCGGTAAACCGTCTGCAGGTGATACGTTCACCGTCAAGCAGAACACCAATGCCACCACGGACGGGACCAATATCCTGCTGATGGCTGCGTTGCAAACAGCCAACACATTGGTGAATGGCACGGCAAGCTACCAGGGGGCATACGGGCAGTTGATCGGCCAGGTGGGCAGCCAGACGCGCGAACTGACCGTCACCAGCCAGGCACAAACCAATCTGTTGGACCAGGTGACCAAATCCCAGCAGTCGATATCCGGCGTCAATCTGGATGAGGAAGCCGCCAATCTGCTGAAATACCAGCAGGCATACCAGGCGGCGGGCAAGGCGATACAGATTGCCAATTCCATGTTTGAAACTATTTTGAGTCTGAAACTGGGGTAGATCATGCGCATCAGCACAAGCCAAATCTATAACGCGAACATCACCTCCCTGAACACGCTTCAGGTGCAGCTCGCGAACACGACACAACAGATGGCGACCGGACAACGGATACTGTCGCCCGCGGATGATCCTGCCGGCGCGGCACGCGCGGCGGAACTCACCCAATCCGAATCGGCCAACACCCAGTACTCGACCAACCGTACTGCGGCCGTCAATACACTGTCGCTGTCGCAGGGCGTCCTCGAAAGCGTGACTTCGATGCTGCAGGACCTGCAGACAACCGCGTTGACCGCGGGCAACGGCACGATATCCGATGTGAGCCGCAAGGCTTTGGCAACGGATGTGCAGAGCCGTTTGCAGGATCTGCTGGGTCTGGCCAACAGCACGGACGGTGCGGGCAGCTATCTGTTCTCGGGCGCGCAGGGCAATGTGAAGCCGTTTGTCGATACCGCAGCCGGTGTGGTGTATCAGGGCGACGACGTGCAGCGCAAACTCCAGGTGTCCGCCTCGCGCCAGATATCCAGCACCGACTCGGGAGCCGATATCTTCGTGCGCATCCGCAACGGCAACGGGACATTCAAGACCAGCCAGACCGCAACCAATACCGGCAGCGGCGTCATCAGTCAGGGCACTGTGACCAACCAGGCGCTGGCTACCGGCGACAACTACCAGGTTGCATTCACCGTGGCACCGCCCACGACCTTCACCGTGACCGATCTGACGACAGGTCTCCCGGTGACAGGCATGAACAATGTGCCCTATGTGAGCGGGCAGTCCATCAGTTTCGAGGGCATACAGTTCGAGATCAAGGGTACCCCTGCCAACGGCGATACGTTTACCGTCGCGCCCAGCAACAACCAGAGCATATTCGACACCCTGACCAAGCTCGTGGCGACCCTGAACTCGCCTCTCCCGACCGGCAATGCAACTGCGGCGGCACAATACACGCAGGGGCTGAACGAGGCCTTTGCTTCATTGAACCAGGATCTGACCGCCGTGCTGGGCGTGCGCGCCACGATGGGTTCGCGGCTGAACGAGCTCGATGCCCTGCAATCGGCGGGCGATCAGGTGGGGTTGCAGCTCAAATCCACCCTGTCAAAGATCCAGGATACTGATTACACCAAGGCCATGACCGATCTGACCCAGCAGAAGTTGATCCTGCAGGCGGCACAGCAGTCGTTTGCGCAGGTGTCCAAGCTGTCGCTGTTCAACTACATGTAACGCGACTCCATTCACGGCGGCGCGCAATGATTTCGCGCGCCGCTTTTCTATTGTGGTGCGGTGCATTCTCGGAACACTCCGGTCCTGTCACAAGCAGTTAGAATACATGCATGAGTATTCGGGGAACTCATCTGTACACCTATGGGTAGCCAGCAACGCGAAGAAGCCGAAGTGCTCTTTTATCGGGGTGTCAGCCTGATGGAAGGCGGTGACGCGGCTAATGCCGAAGCCTGCTTCGGGCTGGCCGTGAAGCTTGCCCCCGATTTTTCCGAGGCGTATGCGAATCTGGGTTTGCTGCTGGAAAGACGCGGCGCTACTGAAATGGCGGAGATGTGTTACCGCCTGTCCATCGAAATCGAACCGACTTATTCCGAATCTCATTTGAACCTGGGCGCGCTTCTGGCGAACATGAAGCGCTTTGCCGAAGCCGAGGCCGCCTATAAACAGGCCATCGCACTCAATCAGGACTCTCCCGTGGCATGGTCGAATCTGGGTGTGCTCAATGCCTGCATGAAGCGCGAAGCGGAAGCCGAGCAGTGCTATCGCACGGCGCTGGCACTGGACGAAACTTACGCAATGGCCAAGTACAACCTGAGCTACCTGCTGTTGCGGCAAGGCCGGTTCGAAGAAGGCTGGGCCTGCCTTGAGGCGCGCGACTGGTACACACCCTGGGCTGTGCGTTTGACTTGCCCGCGCTGGCAGGGGGAAGCACTGGGCGGCAAGTCCATACTGATCGGCTATGAGCCCGGTCACGGCGACATGATCCAATACTGCCGTTATGCCGCAGGGCTCAAGGCACGCGGTGCGGGTGCCATCACGCTGGTCTGCCATCCGGCTTTGAAGACATTGTTCACCACCTTGGCAGGCGTGGATGCCGTTCTTTCCTTCGATGATCCGATACCGGACGGACTCGATCTCTGGACGCCCCCGCTCAGCATCCCGCACTTCTGCAAAACGCGTCTCGATTCCATCCCGGCGACCATCCCGTATCTGCAGGCAGAAGCGAGCCGCATCGAAAAGTGGGCCGCTCTGCTCCCCCGGGACGGACTGCGTGTCGGTCTGGTGTGGAAGGGCAATCCGAACTTCGAAAATGATGCCGACCGGTCGCTGCCATCGTTGGCGGTGTTGGCTCCGTTGGCTGCTATCGCTGGCGTGAATCTCATCAGTCTGCAAAAAGGCGCGGGGGAAGACGAAGCCATGCATGCCCCCGCCGGATTGCGTCTCATCTCCCTGGGAACGCAGCTGGCAGACTTTGCGGACACGGCTGCCGTGATCGCCAGTCTGGATCTGGTGATCTGCGTCGACACGGCCGTGGCCCATCTGGCGGGTGCATTGGCCAAGCCCTGTTGGGTCATGCTGCCGGACTACAGGACGGATTGGCGCTGGCTGATGGAGCGCACCGATTCGCCCTGGTATCCCGGCGTCATGCGACTGTTTCGCCAGAAGACGATGGGCGACTGGAGCCCGGTTGTGGCTGAAGTGGCGGACTCGCTCAAGGCACTCGTGGCAGCGAAGAAGGCCGGTCATGGGTGAGCATCCGAATTTCAACAATGCCCTGCGCAAACACCTGGATGGCGATCTGCCGGCTGCCGAAGCGCTTTATCGCGGGATGCTGTGTGACGATCCGGGCGATGCGCGTGCCCGGCACTACCTCGGATTCCTGCTGCAGCAGACAGACCGGCTCGAAGAAGCGTACCGGCAACTGGCAAGCGCCATCGAACTGGATGACCGGCATGCGGAGTGGCATTTCAATCTGGGTATTGTGCTGGCCAGGCAAGGCAGGGTGTTGGAATCCATTGCCGGGTTTTCCCGGGCCATCGCGATCGACCCGGACAAGTATTTCTACTGGACCAATCTGGGGGCTGCATACGAAACCTGCGGGGAAGTAAAGCAAGCCGAGCAATGCTTCAGAACAGCGGCCGGTATCGATCCCGATTGCGCGGACGCCTTCTATCTGCTGGCCGAGTTATGCCTGAAACAGGAGCGCTATGACGAGGCGCGACATTTCAATTACAGCGGCATCGCCGTGGCTCCGGCGGGGTACAAGTCGCTGACCGCGCTGGGGCAGGCCTACTACGAACTGGGCCGGATCGACGAAGCGATCGCGTTGTTCGAGAAATGGCTGATCGTGGAGCCGGACAATCCGGTCGCTTTGCATCTGTTGGCGGCCTATCGCGGAGAGCAGGTGCCGGCACGGTGCAGCAACCACTATATCGAACAGACGTTTGACGCCTTTGCGGGGAATTTCGAGAATGTGCTGGGCAGGTTGAAATACTGCGGTCCGCAACTGGTGCGGGAGCAACTGGCCGCGCTGCAGGCGACCGGTTTGTCCGCGCTGGATCTGGGCTGCGGGACCGGCATGGTGGGCGAGGCGGTGCAACCCCACGCGCGGCGGATAGTGGGTGTCGATCTCAGCCGGACCATGCTGGAGCATTCCGCCGCCAAGCAGGTATATCAAGAGTTGCACAGATCGGATATTGCGGAATTCCTGGCCGTCTCCAAAGAGCAGTACGACCTGATCACCTGCATGGATACGTTTATCTATATCGGCAGGCTGGATGAATTGATGCCCCGGTTGTTCAGTAATCTGAGCGCAGGCGGCCGCTTGTTGTTTAGCACCGAGAAACTGGAAGGGCCGCGAGTGCAGGATCATCTGTTAAACGTCAGCGGCAGATACAGTCATCACCCAGACTATCTGATCGAGAGGCTGACCGGCGCGGGATTCGAGATCGAGAGCATGAAGGATGTGGTGATTCGGATGGAATCCGGCAGCCCAATCCGGGGGCAATTTGTTTGCGCGCGACGTGCGGACTGAAGCCGTGATGTACCTGTGAGAGCACGCGCACAGTTTGACCGCACTGGGTGTGGGATAACGCTACAGTGTGACTTTCCGTATCGATGTATCTCCGGAATTTTTCGGGACGCTGGCCGGATGCGTTCAAATCGTTGCCAACTTGAAAGGAATATCATGATCAAATTCAACCTGAAGCGACTGGGCGGAGCAACTGTGGAATTCGATCCGAAGACGGTCGTCGAATTTCCCGCAGGGATTCCCGGCTTTGAAGCTTGCAAGAAGTTCAAACTTTTTCATGAGGAAGGCAAGCCGACCCTGTTCTTTTTGCAGTCGCTGGAAAAACCCGAGGTGCTGTTCTCCCTGGGTGATCCCGGATTGCTGAATCTATCCTACGAAGTGACACTGTCGGATGCCGAGCAGAAGATGCTGGAAGCCGCGCCAGGCGATGAGCTGGTTCTGGTGGTGATCGTGTACCGGGATGACAATGCGGAAAACAAGGCGGCGGCTGTCAAAGCCAACATGTTCGCGCCCATCATCCTCAATATCACCAAACGCCGCGGCCTGCAGAAGGTATTGAAGGAACTGGATGCCCAGGTGGCCATCAGGGGCGCTTAGGTTCTTGCAGTCTCAATCTTCCGACCCGCCGCTAGCAGCCGACCGGAGCAGAGCGGCGTGTATGGCAAGATCGGCTTCCGGCAGGAACCGGATGCCCGTGCGTGCGACCAGTTCCTCGTAACTGATCGGCTTTCCCGGACGCGCAGTCGCTGTGTTATCCAGCCAATGCGCCCAGGCTTGACCTGTTGCAGGGTCGTAAACCAGCTTGAACAAGTGTTGCGGTACCCACACATGGTCGTCACCGATGGTAGGCACTGTCCCGTCGAACACCGGTCCCGTGATCACGTAGACGTCTCCCGGCGCGCGCATGATGTACTTTCGCGTCGCTTTCTCGATACCCGCCCACGCAATGCGATTGTTGACCGGATCCTGCGGCACGATATTCGCCAGGGAGAAGCTTTGCGCCATTGCCTCGCCGCTAGCCATGTCGCCCGCGGGCGCCATGTGTCCACGGTCAAATCCCGAGTTTCTATAGTCATCCAATCGCGCGCGGTCTGCGCCGGGCAATCTGGCTTCTTCATAAAATTCGTCGGTACGCCGGTTGTCACGCGCTTCCAGTAATGTCTGGCGGTTCAGTCTTTCCGCGACAAAGATCGGCGTGTGTGTCTTTCCCGAATGCAATACCGCGAATGCATCGAAGCACAGCGCGCGCGGTTGAGGTTCTTCCAACAGCTGAATGACGGGAGTGCGGCCGTCGGCGAACAGGTGCAGGCAGGATTCAAATCCGTTGCCGGCTGCGAAGGCGGAGTTGGCTGCGATTCCAAGAATCAGGGACAGACCCGCCAACCACGGCTGGCGTGTTTTGTGAAAACGATGATTCATTGAGCGGTATTGAACGGGGCTAAAGTAACGAGTGAAGCAAAAGGTGCAGTAGCCGGATTGAAATTACGCGGAAATACCAGACTCAGAGCTTTACGAGGCGCGCATGATACGCGAAACTGTGTTTAAACCGGTGTGATGCCCCTGCTATCAAGACGGGTTAGGGTGAGTATTGAAGCAGGGTCGCAGGTGCGAATGAATTCGCACCTGCGACCCTGATAACTGTGTATCAAGGTAAAGAGGAGAAAGTATGTCTGTCAAAAATAAATTCTTGTTGGATCCGGCAAAGTCCGTGCTGGTCGTGATTGATGTGCAGGAAAGGCTCAGCGCCGCCATGGATGCGAATGTACTCGCACAGCTGACCAGGAACGCCGGCATCCTGCTGGAGAGTGCGAACGAACTGTCCGTGCCGGTGATCTTCACCGAGCAGTACGTCAAGGGATTGGGGGCGACGCTGGCCGTGCTCAAGGAAAGGGTACCCGCCGCATCCTGCCATGAAAAGATGACCTTCAGCTGCTGCGGCAGTACCGATTTCATCAAGCAGTTGAAGGACAGCGGCAGGACGCAGATTGTTATCACCGGCATGGAGACGCATGTGTGCGTGCAACTGACCGTGATGGACCTGCTGGTGGAAGGTTTTGATGTGCATGTCGTCAATGACGCCGTGATGAGCCGCAGCAACGACAACCGGCAGACGGCAATGGAAGCCATGACGCTGGCCGGTGCCGTGCCCACTTGCACGGAAACGGTCGTGTTTCAGTGGTTGAAAGTCGCGGGCACGGAATCGTTCAAGAAACTTTCGAAGCTGGTCAAATGAAGTGACGCAAGGGAGGCGGGGGTTCTTGGCGCATTCCTGACGCCCCGCCAGTTGATACTGTGCCCAGGTTAATGCTGATGTCCCAGTCGCACCTCGATCTGCGGATGCAGGGCAACCAGCGCTTTCATGTTCTTGAGGCTTTTCAGGTTGCGTTCGTGATCCGCCGTGAAATCGCCCGGTTCCACCGTATGTTCCCAACCCCAGCGCGTGTGGCAGGCATCGCCCGTCAGCAATACCGGCCCTTTTGTGGTCCGGATCAAATAGGCAACGCTTCCCGGCGTATGTCCCGGCACACTGATCACGAATACCGAACCGTCTTCAAACACATCGATGATGCCCTCGAACTTATTTTGCGGGTCAGGCTGAAAGCGCCATTCCTGCAGCGGCTGTTTGTTCTTCAATAACGTATCGGTCGCTCCGCGCACGAACATATTCTGGAAGCTCGTTTCCGTGGATTCCGTGGCACCGATATACAACGGTACTTCATTGCCGATATCCGGCATACCGGCAATATGGTCGAGGTGCAGGTGTGTAAAGAACACGCCGGACAATTTGCCATCCATCTCCTGCAATATTTCACCCGTACTTTTCCGGATGCGGATTTTTTCGAGGTGCATGAATTTCCGGATTATCCAATTCACACCCTCCTTGCCTGGGTCATCCACCAGTTTTTGCGACATGCCCGTGTCCACAATGTAGTTGCCGCGTTGCGGGTGTTTCAACAAATGCGCGTAGATCTGAATTGGTTCCTCGCGGTCTTTCAACCCGGCCTGCATTGCCGCCGGACTATCCAGATTCACCAAGCCTGCGAGCGCAACCGACCAATCCGCGCTGTTGATCGTATCCAGCTGGATCGGTCCGGGCTGGTCGATCAGCCTTTCCATTTCGGCGCTGCCGGAAGGCTTGCCCAGGGCGGGTTTGCCTGTTGAATGGCTGGAAAGGCTGCATCCCTGCAGTGTAAGTACAAGCGCGCAGCAGAATACCGCGAGTGGAATAGGTTTCGTTTTCATGAGGTCCTCCAAAATTTCACTCATACTCACACATCCATATATCATCCGGCAATTGGCAAAATACTGATGAAGTCATCCATTATTGGATAGAGGGCAAGAATAAGCTTTTCAAGCCGTGTGGGAGCGCCAAGCACTCTGCAATGGCTTCATGCTTTATTGATATCCGATCGAGAGTAATCCGGGAACGAAAATGAATCTGCGATGGGATGATCTGAAACTGTTTCTGGCGGTTCACGAACAAGGCAGCCTGAGCGGAGCAGCCCGCATGCTGAAACTTGGCCAACCGACCTTGAGCAGGCGTATCGCCGAGCTGGAAGCGTGCGTGGGCGAAGCGCTGTTTGAGCGGCAAAGCCAGGGTACACGCCTTACCGCTGCCGGACTCAAGCTGTTGCCTGCCGCACAGAGCATGGCCGAATGGGCCAATGAAGCCGAGCTCAGCGTCAAAAAACAAACCTGGCTGCCGGAAGGCAAAGTGCGTATCGCGGCCCCGCCCGGCATCGCCTATGAAGTGGTTGCACCGCTGGCAGCCAAGATATGCCAGCAACATCCGCAGATTCAGATCGAGGTCTTGTCCGGCGTGGAGATTTTAAATCTGGGACGCGGGGAAGCGGATTTATCATTAAGGACTGAGAAACCGACCGATGCCGATCTGGTGTGCGTAGACCAAATCTCCAGCGCCATGCGCGTGTACACCAGCAAAGCCTATGCTGCAAAGCTGCCACCAAATCCCGGCCTCGCCGATCTGGACTGGATATGCTGGGCCGCGCCCTACGACGAGTTGCAGATCAACCGGGAATTGCGCGCGGTGATACCCAACTTCAAACCCGTCTTTACTTCTGACGACTACATCGTGCAGTTTGCCGCGTGCAGGGCCGGTGTGGGTGCGATGATATTGCCGCAGATATTGCATCAGCATGCGGGACTGCATGAGTTGCAAGCGCTGGATATCGATCTGGGGCCGGATGCTGTCGGCTTCCTGTATGTCGTGTGCCACAAACGACACCGCCATCTGCCCAAGGTGAGATTGGTGATCGACTTTATTTCAAAAGAGTTCGATGGTTTGCGCTAGCGAAGCGCACTCCGAGGGTATCAGCGCTTCTGCGACTCATATCATCACAGAAGCGGAGCACTTCAGTGGCTGAAGCCGGGCATCTTCGGCATCTGCGGCCATTCCACCGCGTCCAGCATGTTCTTTACCACCAGACCGAGTTCGGTATCGCCCTCAATGGATAACTCGCGGTTGAAGAACAGGGTGTCCGGGTCTTCCTGGCGGGCGATCATCTGCATGAAGGCGGAGAGGTTGGCACGGAAGGACAGGTCGGGTTTCGCGGGCGCTTTGAACAGCGGACGGAACAGTCCATTGCGATAAGTGAAGTTCGCCTGCCCGCCGGTGTCCAGCACTTCGACGAAGAAGGTGCGACCTTCGAGCAGGTCCAGGCTGTCCTGCGGCAGCAGTTTCATCTTCAGCGCAGCGTTCAGACCGGCGATCAGCGTCACTGAATGCGGCCACTGCGGCAGGCGACTGCCGATGCGCGAGACCAGTGCAGGCAATTTGAATTTCGGGATGTTCATTCTTTCACTCCTTTCGGTTTGCAGAGTCTCTGGCAGGGGCCAGCTTGCTGGCGAATCTTTCTGGCATTTTCGCCAGCAAGCTGGCTCCTACACGCTGTGTTGTTGCTGGTGATGCTGCGCGATGCCCGCATCACCGAACCAGTAGCCGTCCACCAGCCCGTCTGCGCACCAGTCGTGCATGTCGGGGCTGACCTTCTGTCCGTTGCGTGCCGCATCGAAGGCGGCGATGATGCCCGCCGTATGCTGCGGCTGCGGACTGACGCGAATGATGTCTATGCCCATCTGCAGCATGTCCGGCACTTCGTTGAGCAGATTATAACTCTGTGCCGACATGGTCTGGATACCGTTGATGGTCAGGAACGGCTGGCCCTCGCGCGTCTTCAGCGTGATGCCTTCCGGGTGCTCCATGCACTTGAACTGGCAGTCGTCCTTGTTCAGGTCGTAATGGCGCGCGGTGAAGCAGCGCGCCGAGAACGCCAGCGGGATCTTGCCGTACACGAAGACCTCTGTTTCCATTCCGGCGGGGCGGCTGTTGTGCAGCGTCTCGACCAGCTTGCGGTCGGCTTCCAGCGGCGGCACCCAGCGTTGCATGCCGTAGCGCGCGTAGGTCGCCAGCGTGGCCTCGTTGTAGATATTGAGGTGCGGCCCGGCGACAAAGGGGCGGCCGGCGGCGATGTTTACCGCGCCCAGATCGTTGGCTTCGACTTTGCAGTTGCCTTCGTCCATCAGGCGGCGCAGCGCTTTCAGGTCGCTTTCCGATTCGAGCAGCGCCTGTGCCGACACCACGACTTCTTTGCCCGCGTCGGCGAGGGTGCGGGCCAGCGCGATCCAGTCGGCCACGCGCAATTGCTGGCGGCGCGAGCACACTACTTCGCCGACGTAGATGATGTCGAGTGCGGGGTTCTGCGCCATCTCGGCGTAGAAATCGAGCACGGTCTGTTTCGGCCAAAAATACAGCAACGGTCCCAGAGATAATTTCATTACTAAAACCCCGCACCACAGAGACACAGAGACACAGAGAACTTCCTCTCCGGTTGTCTCTGTGTCTCTGTGTCTCTGCACCCGCAAGGGGTAGGCCGTGGTTGTAAGGGGCTGAAGCCCCAACAACGCACGCTCTGGTAAATGTTTTTCATCGCCACGGCCTGCTGTAGGCACCCAGCGTCGCCTGACTGCCTTCCGAGACCTTGGCCAATTCGGCCTGCCAGGCCTGCTTCACTATGTAGCGATCACCATCACGGGCGAGCGCATCCAGCGCCGCGCGCATGGCCTTGGTGACCTGTGCCACATAGGTGGGGCTACGCTGCCTGCCCTCTACCTTGATGGCCGCCACGCCTATCCCGGAGATCTCCGGGAGTATCTCCAGCACGTTCAGGCTGGTCGGTTCTTCGAGTGCGTAATAGGTGGAACCGTTCACCTCGAAGCGGCCTTTGCACAGCGTGGGATAACCGGCCGGTTCGTTGTCACCGAAGCGGTCGATGAGGATGCCGTTCAAACGCGTGGACATCATGCCCGGCGATTTCTCCCATTTGACGTACTTGGCCGGTGAGCAGGCGCCCACTGTATTGGGCGATTCGCCGGTGGCGTAGGAGGAAAGCCAGCAGCGGCCTTCGTTCATCACGCACAAGCTGCCGAATCCAAACACCTCGATCTCGACCGTGGTGTTGTTGATCACGTTTTCGACTTGAGCCAGCGTCAATACGCGCGGCAGCACGGCACGGCGCACGCCGAATTCGCGCTGCGCAAAATTCACCGCCTCGTAACTGGTGGCCGAGCCCTGCACCGAAAGATGCAGGCGCAGATCGGGATGGCGCTTGCTGGCGTAATCGAGCAGCCCGACATCGGCCAGAATTACCGCATTTACGCCCAGCGCGGCGGCGCCATCCACAGCACGGTGCCAATCGGCCACGCGACCAGGCTGGGGGAATGTGTTGATCGCCATCAGCACTTCGCGCTTCTTCGCGTGCGCATAGCTGATGCCATCGCGCAGTGCCTTGTCGTCGAAGTTGAGACCGGCGAAGTTGCGCGCATTGGTGTCGTTCTTGTAACCCAGATAGACAGCGTCCGCGCCGTTGTCGATGGCCGCCTTCAGGGCGGGCAGACTGCCGGCGGGGCAGATGAGTTGCGGGATGTTGGCGTGCGACATGAAAAGTCTCTTGAAGCAAAGGTGGCAAGTATAGCCACCCACGACCCAAGGCTATTGATTATCGTCAATCCGGGGATGCCATAGGCGACAAGCCGGAATGGTTTTGGCCGACTGCAGAGGTGCGTTCCGGCCCGGGGGGCGGTCAGCCGAACAGCTTGCCGAACAAGCCTCTTCTGTTCTGTCCTTCCATCTCTTCCGGCAGCGATAGATCGCCGACGACGGAGACGTAGTCCATATCGTCATGCTTGATATGGCCGAACAACCAGTTGAACATCATCGCGTGCAATTCACCGGAAATGTCCTCACCGAGTCTGAAGCGTTCCTGATAATCGTTCAGGCGTTTGATGAAAATCTCATGCACATTCCGGTGCGCTTTCAGGAAGGGATAGTTCGCTTCTTCGAGCAGCCGCTCTTCATATTTGAAATGCGAAGCGGTATAGCCCACCAGTTTGTCGATCACTTTGGCGACGAGCGAATTGTTGACCCCGCCGGTCTTGGCATCGTCGAGCTGGTTGATGTATTCGACGATCATCTTGTGCTGCTTGTCGATCGTTTCGATGCCGGTGTTCAGATTTGAAGTCCAGATTGTCTTTGCCATGTCATTTCCTGTTCGTGGGGCCTGTCCGGATTTCTGCCGCTTTATCCTGCAGAAAATCAGGCCATTTTAGCTGTGTGTAGTCAGAAGCTGCAAATCCCGTGCCAGGAGTGTGGGAACGCAGCGTGCCATCACAACAGCCTTGCAAGCTCCAAGTGCCTGTTCAAATGACGTATTGGAGTCAGCGGACGTCGAAATCATGACCAAAACCGTACAACTGCATGCTGGATGCCGATTTTGCTTTCTGGAACTTATTCCGGCTTATGTTCGGTCGGGTGGCCCGGGCGAAATCCGGAGGCTTGGTTGGCCAGCATCCGTTCGCGCAACTCATGCATCTTGGGCGAGGTGGGCGGGCGCTCATCCTCATACGGCGACCTGGAGATGGGGCATGTATCGGAAGCGCGACGAACGGGGTGGAATGCGTAGCCGGATAGCGCCGTTTCCATCGCGGAGTTTTCCCTCATGGGCAGGCGGTTTGCCGGTTCGGAATGGGACAGATCGTGTGCAAGTTTCATGATGTCCTCCTGCTGCACAAGTGCGGGAAGCAAGTTGGTCCCACACTGGAATTTAAGGCTACTCCGGGCTACTCCACGGGTCAATATTCGACACCGAGTACACACGACAAGGGTAGGGATGGCACGCGCGATGGGGCTTTAACTTGCATCATCTTATCAGCGGGATGCGGGCGATAAGCGAACAAAAACTCAACATCGGACCCTGTTTGCGGATGTCACGAGGAGTGCTTGAAGCCGTTTAATTTTGCAACAGTTTGAAGGTGATCTGCAGCGCTCGTGGCTCGGCATTTTACGTTGTCTTGACTGCGCCTTCCCGCTTCCTTCACACATGGATTGTTAGCATGAAACCGTTATAGGCAATGTATGCGTTGTCACACATTCGAGCCGCAAAGAGGCGGGTGGAGAGGATGTGCTGTGCATGGCGTCAATAACTGCAAAAGGAGATCAATCATGACGATCACATTGACTGCTCCCAAGCCGCATTCTGCGCCGGACTTACCACCCGGGATCGCGCAGGATGTCTCTTTCATTCACGAGAACTTCCCCAACATCGGGCACAAGATCATGCAAGCCTGGGGGACGGGTGAATTACACCGCTATCTCGGCACGCTGATCTTCGACGAGCGTGGCGGTCGTCATGGTTTCCCCGAACCGATTGTCTCGGCCCTGTTCAGGGTGCACGAAACCGACAGGAGGATGGTTCCCGAGGCCGCCAAAGGAGACATATGGGATGTCGTGCTGGACCGTCTGGCGTGACTGCCCGCACGGGCGGGTTAGTGACCGCCCAACTGCAGCAAGACGCGTGACACGGTATCCAGACCCCGGTGCGTGAAGTATTCCATCAGCGGGGCAAGGTAAGGGATGGTCAGCAGCAGGGCGGCGAATCCCACGGCAAGCGTGATGGGGAAGCCGACCGCAAAGATGTTGAGTTGCGGTGCGCTGCGCGTGAGTATGCCGAGCGCCAGGTTGGTGATGAGCAGCACACCAATCAGCGGCAGGGAAAATTGCAGCGCGTGACTGAACATGCTGCCGCCCCATTCGGCCACGGTGCGAAAAGCGTTCGCGGAAGGCACATTCGCCCCGATCGGAAAATCGCGAAAACTGTCGGCCAGCGCGGCCAGCATGTAGAGATGCCCGTCGACGCTGATGAAGGCCAATGCCGCGATGATGCCCAGGAACTGCGCAATCACGGGGGTAAAGGTTGCGTTCTGCGGATCGTAAAAACTGGCGAAGCCCAAACCCATCTGCATACCCGCCAGATCACCCGCCATTTCCACCGCACTGAAAATCAGCCGGATCGAGAAGCCGATGATGACACCGGCGACAATCTGCTGCACCAGCACGAACAATCCTTGCGCCGAAGCCGGGTCGATATCGGCGGGGATGTCCAGGGTGGGTGCAATGACCACCGCAATGATGACAGCCAGTCCGACCTTGATACGGGCGGGAACTTGTTTGGTGCCGAAGATGGGAGCGCTGGCGATGAGCGCCAGAATGCGGGCGAGCGGGAAGATGAAGGCGGCGAGCCAGGCGGAAAGCTGGGCGCTGGTGAAGCTGATCACGACATCATCCCGCCAGGTAAGGGATGCTGCTATACAAGCGGGTCATATAGTCGAGCAAAATGCCGATCATCCACGGACCCGAAATGATGAGCACGCCGAACATCCCAACCAGCTTGGGAATAAAGGACAGGGTCATCTCGTTGATCTGTGTCGCGGCCTGAAAAATACTGACGATCAGGCCGATGATGAGCGCGGTGAGCAGCATTGGCGCGGAAACCATCAGTGTGATCTCCAGCGCCTGTTGGCCGATGGTCATTACGGATTCGGGGGTCATTTGAATATCTCCTCAGGTGTAGAAGCTCGACACAAGCGAGCCGATCAGCAGGTTCCATCCATCTGCCAATACGAACAGCATGATCTTGAACGGCAGCGAGATGACGGAGGGCGACAGCATCATCATCCCCATGGACATCAGCACGCTGGCCACCACCATGTCGATGATCAGGAACGGGATGAACACCACGAAGCCGATCTGGAATGCGGTCTTCAACTCGCTGGTGACATAGGCCGGAACCAATATCTTGAGCGGTACATCGTCCGGGCTTTCCAGCGCCTCGCTGTTGGAGATGCGCACGAACAGGGCCAGATCGGACTCGCGCGTCTGGCGCAGCATGAATGCCTTGAGCGGGATGCTGCCTTTGTCATAGGCCTGCTGCAGCGAGATCTTGTTTTCGCTGTAGGGCAGATAGGCATCGGTGTACATCTTGTCGAGCACGGGGGCCATCACGAAAAAGGTCAGGAACAGCGCCAGTCCCACCAGAACCTGATTGGGCGGGGAGGAGGGGGTGCCCAGCGCGGAACGCAGCAAACCCAGCACGATGATGATGCGGGTGAACCCGGTCATCATCAACAGGATGGCGGGCAGGAAAGTGAGCGACGAGATCAGGATCAGCGTTTGCAGGCTCAGCGTGTAAGTCTGCCCGCCGCCGGGGGTGGGCGTGCTGTTCAGCGCGAGTACGCCGCTCTCGGCGGCGATCGCCGGGACGCTCATCGCCAGCAACAGCAGGACAGCTGTGACCTTCTTAACGGACATCACGCTTCTCCATCACCTGCTTCAACCAGCCCTGGAACTTGTTCTCCGTACCTGTTGCTCCGCTGGCAGCGCTGGGCAAAGTTCCTTTGGGCATGCTGT
The DNA here is from genome assembly GCA_043744345.1 of Sideroxydans sp. GTDB lineage: Bacteria > Pseudomonadota > Gammaproteobacteria > Burkholderiales > Gallionellaceae > Sideroxyarcus. The sequence continues at coordinate 51,206 of JAYTUW010000043.1, forward strand.
GCAACGCGTTCACCTGTCCGGGAGCGACACCAACGACCAGCCAGGTATCGTTCACCTCCACCAGCACGATGCGTTCGCGCTGGCCCACGGCGACACCGCTGATGACCTTGAGCGCATTGCCCGCGCCCTGTTGCGGCAGGTTGATGCGTTTGAGTATCCAGCCCACCACGAACACGGCGGCCAGGACCAGCAGCAGGCTGAAAATCACCTGCAGTACACTGCCCGAAGATAGCGTGGCGGCGGGCGGAGGCACATAAGCCTGGCGAGCTTCATCCGCGGCGAGGGCGAGCGGGGAGATGAATGCTGCCGGGATCGAAATAATCGCGCAGCGAAACGGTTGCTTCCTCTCCCGCAAGCGGGATGTAGGCGGGGTTTCGGGAAGCATGCTTCCCGCCGCCGAAGTCGGATGGGGATGCAGCCCCATCCGTGGGGCGCGGAGCGGGATTGAGGTGAGGGACGAGAGCGCTACAGATTTCAAGATAAGAGGGTATTTAGCCGCGCTCGTCAAGGCAGCAAGAAGGCGTGTTTGCATGTTGTTTATCCCGCTATTTGTTGATGCGGCGCAGGCGCTCCGACGGGGTAATGATGTCGGTGAGGCGGATACCCAGTTTGTCGTTCACCACCACCACTTCGCCCTGCGCGATGAGGAAACCGTTGATCAGCACGTCCAGCGGCTCGCCCGCCATGCCGGCCAGTTCGACGACAGAGCCCTGCGCCAGCTGCAGCAGGTTTTTGATCGGCATCTTGGTGCGACCCAGCTCCACGGTGAGTTGCACCGGAATGTCGAGGATCATGTCCAGGTCGTTGTGGGCGGTAGCGCCGCCCGCCGCACCGAATTGCTCGAATACTGCCGGTTGTGCCGGCGCCGGATCGACCGCGGCCTGTTCGGCCATGGCCGCACCCCAGTCGTCGGCGCTGATTTGTTCTTTGGTGTCTTCAGCCATGATTCTTCCCTCCGTTGAGCGGCTCGCCCGAATCCGCAACCATCATTCTTTCCACCCTGAGCGCGTACTGCCCGTTTGACGCGCCATATTTGCATTCCATCACCGGTACACCGTCGACCTGCACCTGGATGTCGTCTTCCACTTCCAGCGGGATCACATCGCCGCTGCGCATTTTTAAAACGTGTTCCAGGCTCATTTTGCTGTGGCCGAGTATGGCAGTGAGCTCGATCTCGGCCGACTGGATCTGCTTTGAAAGCATGTGCAGCCAGCGCTTGTCGGCGATGAAATGGTCGCCCTGCATGGTGCTGTAGAGCAGTTCGCGGATCGGTTCGATCATCGCGTACGGCATGCAGACATGGATGGATCCGCCGACGCCGGTGAACTCAACCTCGAAGGTTGTCACGACGACGACTTCGTTCGGCGTGGCGATGTTGGCGAACTGCGGATTGACCTCCGAGCGCACAAATTCGAAATCGAGTTTGTAAACCGGCTCCCAGGATTTTCCGTAGGTCTGGAACAGCACGTCCAGCAGTTTCTGGATGATGCGGTGCTCGGTCTGGGTGAATTCGCGGCCCTCGACGCGCGTGTGAAAGCGCCCGTCACCGCCGAACATGCTGTCCACCACGGTGAACACCAGGTTGGGGTCGAAAATGAACAGCGCGTTGCCGCGCAGCGGCTTGACCTGCACCAGGTTCAGGTTGGCCGGAACGGGCAGATTGCGGATGAACTCGGAGAACTTCATGACCTTCACCGGGCCGACCGAGACTTCGGAGGAGCGGTGGATGAAGTTGTACAGCGCGATGCGGAACAGGCGCGCGAAACGCTCGTTGATGATCTCCATGGTGGGCATGCGCCCGCGCACGATGCGTTCCTGCGTCGCCATGTTGTAAGGACGCACCTCCCCTTCCGCCAGATCCGTCTTGGCTTCTTCGGCTTCGCCCGTGACGCCCCGCAGCAGCGAGTCGACTTCGTCTTGGGAGAGGAATTCCTTGCTCATGGCATCAACTCGTCTTCACTGGATGATGAACGAGGTGAACAGCACGTCCACCACACCTTTGGTTTTTGGGGCCGCAGCCGGGGTCTCCTGGTGCGCAACCGGAGCAGAGGCGGCTTCGGCTGCCACCGGTGCGGAGGCGGTCGCGGCGACAACCGCGGCGTGCGCCGGGGCGCTGCCCAGACCCAGAACGGAATCGACTTCAACGATGATCTCGGCGATCAGTTTCTTCTTGCCCTCCTGGGTCTGCAGTTCGGAGGGAAACTTGCTGGAAAGCAGGAACAGCAGCTTGCTGCGGATCTCGGGCATCGCTGCCTTGATTTTTTCTTCCAGTTCCGGCTCCAGGATCTTCAGCGTAATGCCGGCCTGCAGATACTGGTCACCTTCCTCGCGTTGCAGGTTGACCGTGAAGTTCTCGCCCAGCGGAACGAATTTGGCTTCATGTACCGGTTCGTGTTTTGTCTCTGCGGCGTGCTCGTCGGCCGGGGCGCTGCCTTTGGTGAAGAACCATGCCGCTCCGCCGCCTGCGATCAGGAGCAGCAGAACGATGACGATCACCAGCATCTTTTTGCTTTTGGGTGGCGCAGCGGCCGCTGTCTCTTCTTTGGCAGCCGGTGCGGCAGGTTTGGCAGGAGGTTTCGTCGCCATTTCGCAATTCCTTTTGGTTAGTTGGCATTATGGAGTTCGTCTATCGCCTGCCATCGTTGGAATAAAGCCGGAAACCGACCCTATTTCACTATCAGGCGAATGTGTCCACTATACCGTTATGGCGTGAGATTGGGGAAACCCGGGGGGCGCTATTGCCCGTCAGCGGCGTGTCGCGAATATCATTTGAGTTCGGTGTGAACGAGCGTTGCGCACCGGATTGATTCGGGTCGCGCGGAGCCTGGTCGCTGACCGTGGCATTGCCCAGCATGATGCCGTTGTCGGCCATCATGTCCCGCAATCTGGGCATTGCCTGCTCGATCGCGTCACGCACCGCCGCATGCGGCGACGTGAACAGGGCAGTTGCCTGATCGCCGCTGACCTTGATGACCACGTCGAGTGGCCCCAGTTGCGGCGGATTCAGATGCAGTTCGGCTGTCTGATCCTTGTTGGAGGAGGCCAGCCAGGTGATCTTCTGGCTGAATTCATCGGCCCATTTGTCCTGCGTGACGGGGGTGTTGACCGTCAGCTGCGCGGGCGGGATGACTGCTGCGGCGATGTTGGCCGCGGAATTTTGCACGGCGGCAAGCGCGGCAGCGTTGGGCTGCGGCGTGACGACAACGGCCGCTGAGGCTGTTTCGCGCACGGCGGACAGTTCAAGCGGCGTGGGCGCCCGATTTGCCGATTCGGTGAGGGCTGCGGCGAATGTCTGCTCCCGGACCTGAACGCCGGGATTCACAGCCGCATCGCCTTTCGGCGTCAGATCAGTCTTGATCACGGTGGTGGCATCTGATTTCTGCAGGGGGTTCCCCCTTTTTGCCGACAGGGCATCGGTGGTGATTGCGGGCGCGTCAGACTTGGCGGCGGTCGATGCTGAAGTTGAAGCCGTGGCGGTGTTCATGACTTGGGGAAGCATTGCGGCAAGTATGTCCGCGGGCAATGTTGTCGCGGTGTCCGCGGGAATGACATCGGGTTTGGCCGGGTCGGCAGCATCGGCTTTGTCGGTTTTTACATCCGCGACGAGCGGATTCAGCAGAAACGGGGAAAGTTTGCCGTCTGCTTTGGCATCCCTGGCGTTCGGATCATTGATCTGGCGTGCCAGCACCTCGCCGAAAGGCTGGGCGTTTTGTGAATCGGCGTCGGCGGCGCTATTGACCGCCTGTTTGGAAACCGCCGCTGCCTGCGGTGTGCTGCTCATGATGGGAAGGTTGGTCATGTCGTATGCTCCTGTGATTACTGGTCGCCGTTCTTCTCCGCCGTGCGATAGGCAGCCAGGCGGCCGGTGTGTTCGTCCTGGATCTTTTGCTCGCTTTTGGCTTCAATTTTCTTTTCCGCCTCGACATGGCGTTGTGCCAGCGTGTCGAAGGATTTCATCTTGCGCGTCGTGTCCATCAGTTCGCTGCGGCCGGTCTGCACACCCGCCTTGGTCTTATCGATCACCGAAGTCTGCTGCCGGATAGCCTGGTCAAGGCGTCCGATGAAATCCTGGAAGTTCTTCATGTCGACCGGGGACATCCCCGCCTTGGCTTCTTCCTGGAACTTGACCTGGTAATCCTTGCGGTACTGCTGCAGCGCGTCCAGCTTCTCCTGGGCGGTCTGGTGCTGCTGGTTGAGCTGGCCGAGCTTCTTCGTGGCGGCATCGTTCTTCTGTTGCGCCAGATGGACCAGGGGTTGCAGTGAGAACGGCTTGATCATTTATCGACTTTCATTCAGTGGGAAACAGCTCGGAGAATTTCTCCATGCTCGAAACATAGGGTTCGGATTCGTACATTCCCTGCTTGAGGAAATGCTCCATGTAAGGGTAAAGGACGATGGCATCATCCAGCAACGGGTCGCTGCCTTTGACATAGGCACCAACGCTGATCAAGTCGTGGTTGCGCTGGTAATGCGCATACAGGTGCTTGAAGCGCTGCACCTGCTGGAAATGCTGCGGGCTGACCAGATGGTTCATGGCGCGACTGATCGAGGACTCGATGTCGATGGCCGGATAATGCCCGGCTTCGGCCAGACGCCGCGACAGCACGATGTGGCCGTCCAGGATGGCGCGCGCACTGTCGGCGATGGGATCCTGCTGGTCGTCGCCCTCGGTCAGCACGGTGTAGAACGCGGTGATCGAACCGCCGCCTTCCGCGCCGTTGCCCGCGCGCTCCACCAGTTGCGGAAGCTTGGCGAATACGGAAGGCGGATAACCCTTGGTGGCGGGCGGCTCGCCGATGGCCAGCGCGATCTCGCGTTGCGCCATGGCGTAGCGGGTGAGCGAATCCATGATCAGCAGCACGTTCTTGCCCTGGTCGCGGAAATATTCGGCGATGGTGGTGGCGTAGGCCGCGCCCTGCAGGCGCATCAGCGGGCTGGTGTCGGCGGGCGCGGCGACCACGACAGAGCGTGCCAGTCCGGACTTGCCCAGAATGTCGGTGATGAATTCTTTCACTTCGCGGCCGCGTTCTCCGATCAGCCCGACCACGATCACGTCGGCGCTGGTGTAGCGCGCCATCATGCCCAGCAGCACGCTCTTGCCGACGCCGGAACCGGAGAACAGGCCCATGCGCTGGCCGCGACCGACGGTGAGCAGGCTGTTGATGGCGCGCACGCCGACATCCAGTTCGTCCTTGATGGCGGCGCGTTCCAGCGGGTTGATGGGGCGGCTTTGCAGCGGCGCGCTCTTGCCTTCCAGCAGGGGGCCGAGCTGGTCCAGCGGGCGACCGGCACCGTCCAGCACCCGTCCCAGCAGATGTTCGCCGACCGGCAGGTGCCGCGCCAGATCGGCGGTGCGGCGGCGCGGTTGCTGGCGCTGGCCGATGGTGGCGGGTACGCGCAGCGGTTCGGACGGTGTCACGCGAGCCCCCGGGACCAGCCCCTGCACATCGTTTTCCGGCATCAGGAACAGCCTGTCGCCCGCGAAGCCGACCACTTCCGCCTCGATGCGGTTGTTCGGCAACTCAATCCAACAGGTGCTGCCCACCGCCATGCGCAGGCCGACCGCTTCCATCACCAGCCCGGTGACCTTGGTCAGATGCCCGGTGACCTGCAAAGGGCTGCTCTGCGCGACCATGTCGCGGTTCAGGTGCAGCAGGTCTTGCCAGCGCTGTTGGTGGATGTTCATTCCTGTATCAACCATTTAGTGTCCTGCCCCAGGGCCGCGACCACGCGGTTCCAGCGCGTTTCCAGCGACGCGTCGATCTGGCTGTTGGCGGTCTCGATACGGGCACCGCCGCGTTCCACGCGCGCGTCCTCGAAGATCTTCCAGCCGGAATGCGTCAATTGTTCCCCCATGCGTTCGCGCACCAGCGCGGCATCCTCGGGATTCAGCACCAGATGCGCGCTCTGGTTGACGTGCGGCAGCGTGCCAATGGCCTCGCGCACCACACCCAGCAACAGTTCCGGCTCCACCTTGAGCGCCTGGTGCAGCACCTGGCGCGCGATATCCAGCGACAGGGCCAGCAGCTCGCTCGCGACCTGTTCGTCCATCTGCTGTTCGAACGCGCTGATCAGTTCGGCAAAGCGCTGATTCTCCTGCAGCGCCCGTTGCAGACCTTCCGCCCGACCGGCCTGGTATCCCTCGTCGCGTGCCTGGCGCTGTATTCCTTCGATCTGCGAAGCGGTGGGAAGTGCCACCCCGCCCGGCCGAAATACGGTGCCCGAGTCGAAGTTCGGTGCCTCCCAACGCTGCCAGGCGGTGAGGTTTTCGGGAGCCGCTTCCGTGGTGGCGGTGGCGAGGTCAGACATATTCTTCCTCTCCCTTGCCGCCCAGCATCAACTGACCCTCGTCGGCCAGACGGCGCACGACCTTGAGGATTTCCTTCTGTTCGGATTCCACTTCGCTGAGTTTGACCGGACCCTTGGCTTCCAGATCCTCGCGCAGCATCTCGGCGGCACGTTGCGACATGTTTTTGAATACCTTCTCGCGCAGTTCCTCGCTGGCACCCTTGAGGGCGACGATGAGGGATTCGGACTGGACTTCGCGCAGGATGAGCTGGATGCCGCGGTCTTCCACTTCCAGCAGGTCTTCGAACACGAACATTTCGTCCATCATCTTCTGCGCCAGATCGGCATCGTGGCCGCGCACCGATTCCAGCACGGCTTCCTGGTTGCCCATGTAGTTGAGAATCTCGGCGGCGGTCTTGATACCGCCGCGTATGCTCTTCTTGCCGACCGCGTTGCCCGCGAGCAGCTTGACCAGCACGTCGTTCAATTCCTGCAGCGCGGTGGGTTGCACGCTGTCCAGCGTGGCGATACGCAGCATCACGTCGTTGCGCAGGCGCTCGGTCAGCAGTGCCATGACGGCGGCCGCCTGTTCCGGCTCCAGGTGCACCATGATGGTGGCGATGATCTGCGGGTGTTCGTTGGCGATCAGGTCCGAGATGGACGAGGGGTCCATCCACTTCAGGCTCTCCAAACCGCTGGTGTCGCTGTTGTGCAGGATGCGGTCGAGCAGGCCGGCGGCCTTGTCGTCGCCCAGTGCCTTGGTGAGCATGTCGCGGATGTATTCGCCGGAGTCCATGCCGATGGTGGTCTTTTCGGCCGCGACCTGGTGGAACTCGTCGAAAACGTTGGTGATCTCGTCGCGCGACAGGTTCTTGATCGCGACCATGGCCGAGCTGATCTTCTGCACCTCTTTCGGCTCCAGATATTTCATCACCTCGGCGGCCTCCGCGGCGCCCAGTGTCATGAGCAGGATCGCGCTCTTGTTGATGCCTTCGTCGCTCATTCTTTGTTCACCCACTGTTTGACTACCGTGGCGACGATCTTGGGATCGTCTTTCGCCAATTGCTTGGCGAGCTGCAGGTTGTCGTCATAAGAGTTGCCGGCTTGCTGCGCGGCGTAGGCGCCGGTCGCGCCGCCCTGGTGGTGGACGGTCTGGCTGGCTGCCCAGTCCTGTTCCTGCGCGGCGCTTTGCGTGATGATGGTCTTGAACGCGGGTTTGATGACGCCGAACAGCAGGAAGCCGATGCCGCCCGCGATGACCAGATATTTGAAGATGTCCTTGGCCAGCGCGATGGTGTCGGGCTGTTTCCAGATCGGGGTGGTCGCGATCACTTCCTGTGTCTCGTTGAAGGCGCTGTTGAGCAGGTTCAGGCTGTCGCCGCGCTTGGCATCGAAGCCCACAGTCTCTTTCACCAGCGCGGTGATCTGGGCTTTTTCGGCGTCGGTGTAGGGACGTGTGGATACTTTGCCGTCCTTGTCGGTGCTGCTGGGGTTGTTCACCACCACGGCGATGGACAGGCGCTTGATGCTGCCCACCGGCGCCTTGGTGTGCTGGATGGTGCGGTCCACTTCATAGTTGGTGGTCAGTTCTTTATGGGTGTTGCTGGCAGAGTCTGCCGCAGCCGCGACCGCGCTGGAGGGCGAGACGATGGGCGCGGTGGCCGGAACGGGCGGCTGGTTGGAAAGCGCCCCCGGTACCCCCCCGGTCGTCGTGGTGCCGTTCAGCGTCTCCAGTGTCTGCAGGCTGCGTACCGCGGCCTGGTTGGGCGGCTGGTTGGGACGGAAAGTCTCCGCAGTCTGTTCGGTCTGCGCGAAGTCGAGGTTGGCGGTGACCTGCGCGCGCACGTTCATCACCCCGGTAATCGGGATCAGGATGTCCTCGATGCGCTTGACGTAATCCTGCTCGATCTGGCGCACGTATTTGAGCTGGGTCGCATCCATCAGCTGTTCGGCGCGGCTGTCGCGGGCCGAACTCAGCAGGGTGCCGGACTGGTCCACCACGGTGACGCCCTGCGACGGCATGTTGGGGACGCTGCTGGAGATCAGGTGCACGATGGCGCTGACCTGTCCGTCGTCCAGGGTGCGTCCGGCGTGCAGCGAGAGCACCACCGACGCGCTGGGTTTTTGCTGTTCTTTCACGAATACAGTCGATTTCGGGATGGCCAGATGCACCCGGGCGGCCGCGACCGAGGCCATGGTTTCCACCGAGCGTGCCAGCTCACCTTCCAGCGCGCGCTGGTAATTCACCTGCTCCAAAAATTGGCTGGTGCCGAATTTCTGGTTTTCCATCAGTTCAAAACCCACCGTGCCGCCCTTGGGCAGTCCCTTGGCAGCCATTTGCAGGCGCACTTCGTGTACCCGGTCGGCGGGCACCATGAGCGTGCCGCCCTCCGAGAACTTGTAGGCGATGTTTTGTTGTTGCAGGGATTCGATCACCGAGCCGCCGTCGCGTTCGGACAGGTTGGCGTAGAGCACGCGGTAATCCGGCGTCTGCCCCCACATGAATAACCCTGCCAGCAATGCGACCGTGGCGGCCACGGCGACAATCACGCCAAGCTTCTGCTGGTTGGGCATGCCGAAGAGCAGTTGGGTCAAAGAAGTGTTTGTATTTTCAGCCATGCTTTTCTTCCGGATGGAAACAAGGGGTAGTCCCTCACGCTGGGCATTATCTGCCCGCCGCGCAAGATTGGTAAGCCGAAAAGCGGGGGAAATCGGGTGCTTTTCCCAAGCTAGACCGGCGATTCCCGCGCGTAGAGTGCTGTCATGGAAATGGAGGTGAATCATGAGCATGAACGTGAGTAATGTGGACAGCCTGCTGGCCCAAATGCGCGCGGCGATGGTGGCCGCACAGGGGCAGCCGGTGCAAACCCCGGCCGCCACCGGCGGGGTGGATTTTGCCAATGTGCTGAAATCCTCGCTGGATGGCGTCAATCAGGCGCAACACCAGGCCGAAGACCTGCAAAAGGCTTTTGTGCTGGGCGACGACAAGGTCAGCCTGAGTGATACCATGATCGCCATGCAGAAAGCGAACATCTCGTTCCAGACGGCCGTACAGGTGCGCAACAAGGTGGTGGCGGCCTATAACGACATCATGAACATGCAGGTCTGATCTCGGGAACTGCTTTGGTGCTCAATCCGCGGGTGTGTAGCCGGATTCATTTGAAGCAAGACTTTGAGTGGCGTAAAAATGACTATTGGGGCTTTTTCGCAACAGACTGCGCAGGCGAGCGAACAGGCTTTGCGCGAAGCGGTCAGTCAGCATGATGCAGGCAACCTGCATGAGGCTGAAATGCGTTTTCGGGCTATTTTGCAACGCGATCCGAATCATCCCGAAGCGAACTATTTCATGGGCGTATTGGCGATGCGGCAGAAGCAGGTCTCTTTAAGCCTGCCCTATTTCCTGGTTGCTTTGAATGCGGATCCGGCACGTGGCTATTACTGGCTGAGTTATGTCGAGGCGCTGTTTCAGACCGGACAACTGGAAGAGGCACGCCAGATTCTGGCATTGGCCCGACAACATGGTTTGGAAGGTGAAGAAACAGAGGCTTTGGCGGTACGTTTGGACGGCAAGGAGGGCGTCGTCGAAAGGCCGGCAGTCGCCGAACCGTGGCCTCCTTCGCATGCAGGCCAGATGGATATCCCGAATACGTCCGAAGCAAAGACCCCGAGCCCGGACAGATCCGGCAATCAACCGCAACAAGCTCCTTTCCCTGAAGAAATAGACGCGCTGGTGGCGCTGTTTAACCAGGGACGCTTTTCTGAAGCCATAACTGATGCCCGATCCATGACGGAGGATCATCCCGAACACTGGGTAGGCTGGAAGATGTTGGGCGTGGTATTTCAGCAGCTGGGCCGAGATGAGGATGCATTACTGCCGATGCAAAAAGCGGCGGCACTGTCACCAGGTGATGCCGAGGCACACAATAACCTGGGCATCATCCTGCAGAATCTGGGACGACTGAATGAGGCGGAGGCCAGCTACCGGCGCGCACTGAGGATCAACCCGGATTATGCGCATGCGCAAGGCAATCTGGGGGCGACGCTGCAAGCTTTGGGTCGCATGGCCGAGGCCGAGGCCAGCTACCGACGGGCGTTGCAGATCAACCCGAATTACGCCAAGGCACGCGGTAATTTGGGCGCAGTACTGCGTGCCTTGGGCCGACAAGACGAGGCTGCAGCCAACTACCGAAGCGCTCTGCAAATCAACCCGAATGACATAGAAGTGCATTTCAATCTAGCCGCTCTCCTGAGGGATATGGGGCAACTAGATCAAGCCGAAAACCAATATAGGCAAGTACTGAAGCTCGATCCGGACTACGCCGAAGTACATTTCGACTTGGGTAATCTGCTTCAGGATAGCGGGCGTCTGGCCGCGGCGGCGGAGAGCTACCGGCAAGTGCTCAGGATAAAACCGGATTTCACCGAGGCACACAACAACCTGGGCGCCATATTGCTGGAATCGGGTCGGCTGGATGAGGCTGCGGCCAGTTTTCGGTGTGCGCTGGAGATCGATCCGAGACATGCCAAGGCACACAACAACCTGGGTGCCGTACTGCTGGAAACGGGTCGGCTGGATGAGGCTGCGGCCAGTTTTCGGCGTGCGCTGGAGATCGATCCGAGTCATGCCAAGGCACATAACAACCTGGGCGCCGTACTGCTGGAAATGGGCCGACTGAATGAGGCTGCGGAGAGCTACCGGCGCGCGCTGGAAATCAAGCCGGATTATGCAGAGCCTTGTTTCAACCTGGGTCATGTGCTCTGCGATCTGGATGATCTCGATCGGGCTGCCGCTGCCTATCAAAAAGTCATGGACATCTCACCCCTAAACACCGGCTTGGATGCGGAGGTCTATTTGGCCATATTGCATTACTTGAAAGGCAATCTGGTGCAATGCCGAAACATGCTCAACGTGTCCCGGACGATCATGACGCAGGTCAATGACAAGCGAAAGAATGTTTGCGGTTATTGGTTCTACCTCGACAAACTGTTATCGGGTCAGACGCAAGCTATTCAAAGCGGCCCTCAGCCTGCGGAGGCTGAAACGCTATATGTGATCGGAGAAAGTCATTCTTTGAGTGCACACGGCGTGGAGGTTCGCTACAACAAACGGAAGATGCATGCCAGAGCAGAATGGATTTCCGGATGCAAGCAATGGCATTTGGGCAATGGCAAAAACAACAAGTACAGGCAAAAATTCGGGGCAGTCATGGCCAGGATACCGCGCTCATCCACCGTTTTGCTGGAGATTGGCGAAATAGATTGTCGGCACGACGAAGGTATCATCAAGGTATGGGAAAAACATCCAGAAAAAGAATTGGATGAAATTGCCCGTGTCACGTCAACCGCTTACCTTAACCATGTGGCCGGGACCGGAAAACACTATGGGCATAGAATCATCATCGCCGGGGTGCCCGCGCCCAACATTGCTTCAATTGCGATAACGGCGACCGCAGCCGGGCGGCTTGTTCATTTGATCCGGAAATTCAATGCAACTTTAAAGGAACTGGCGTTAGATTCAGGCATGGGTTTCTTGGACGTGTACGCGCTGACTGATCGCGGAGATGGTATGGCGGACGGACAATGGCACATCGACTCTTACCATTTGCTGCCCGGTGCCGTGATAGAAGCTTTTGACAAGTTCTGTTTGCCGGGAATTGAGCCGGTAACCGGTCAACACAGCGAATGCGCCAGCGACCGAACCGATCAGACTGAATGACTTCATAATGGGATCGCCCTTCATGACAAAAGATTCTTCTCCACAACAAAATGTATTGCAGGCGGTAGAGCAGGCATTTGTTTATGCCGAAGCGCAACACCGAGCTGGCAAGTTGCAGGAAGCGGAACAGCTATACCGGGCCATACTGCAACTCAGCCCGGCTCATCCAGAGGCGAATCACAACATGGGTGTTCTGTCGGTCCAGTCCGGGCAACCCGCCTCCGGGTTGCCGCATTTCATGGCTGCACTGGAAGCCGATCCCGCGCGCGGGCAGTACTGGCTGAGCTATATCGACGCGCTGTACCGGTCGGGACAGACGGAAGATGCGCGGCAGGTGCTGGCGCTTGCCAAACAGCAGGGGCTGCAGGGCGAAGAGATAGACGCGCTGGTCGGCTTGCTTGAAGCTCAGACTCAATCCGCTATACCTAAGGACACAGGCGGCAGCCCGCCTGCTGCGGTTAAACCGGGATGCGCACACAACGGCGGCGAACCCTCGACGCAGGAACGCAACCAGATCGTCAAACAGTTCAATGAAGGGCGCTATGCAGAGGTGGTCCCCCTCGCCAGGGAGCTTACTGAGCGTTATCCGGGGAGCGGATTCGGGTGGAACGTGTTGGGTGCGGCGCTCAAACAGACGGGACAGACCGCGGACGCGCTGCTCCCCATGCAAAAAGCGGCAGCGCTGTCGCCGGGTGACTCCAATGCGCTGTGCAATCTGGGGGCCATTCAACAGGATCTGGGGCAGTCGCAAGAGGCGGAAGCAAACCTCAAACGCGCGCTGCAGATCAATCCGTCCAATGCGGATGCGCATTGCAACCTGGCTTTGGTCCTGCAGTGCCTGGGGCAGTCGGTCGAGGCCGAAGCCGGTTACCGGAGGGCACTACAGCTCAAGCCGGATCTGGCGGTCGCGCATTGCAATCTGGGCATGACCCTGCACAGCCAGGGCCGGATGGCCGAGGCCGAAACCAGTTACCGGAACGCGACACGCATCAGACCGGACTTTGCCGCCGCACATTCCAATCTGGGGATCACCCTGCAAAGCATGGGACGGCTGGAAGAAGCCGCGGCGAGCTTGCGCCAGGCCCTGCAGATCCAGCCGGATTTTGCCGATGCACACAGCAGCCTGGGCATCACCCTGCAGCAACTCGGGAAGCCGGAAGAGGCACTTTTCCATTTCCGCGAGCGGGTCAGACTGACGCCCGGAAATGTGGTGGCGCAACATCAGATCGATTCGCTGACCGGCAAGACTACCGAGCGCGCGCCGGACCAGTATGTTGAAAAAGTCTTCGACAATTACGCGGAAAGGTTCGATACCCATCTGCAAAAAGTGCTGCTATACGATATCCCCGGCAAGCTGGTCACGCTGCTCCTGCGGCACATGCCTGCGGGCGAAAAGAAAAATGTGCTTGACCTGGGTTGTGGCACCGGTCTGATCGCGACCGAGATCGCTCCCCATGCGCAGCAACTGGTCGGGGTCGATCTTTCCGCCAAGATGCTGGAGAAAGCCCGCGCGCGGAATCTGTATCAGCGTCTGGAGCGTTCCGACCTGCTGGGCATGATGCAGGGTGAGAAGGCCGCAAGCCACGACTTGGTCATCGCCGCAGATGTGTTCGTGTATGTGGGTCGGCTGGAAGAGATTGTTGCCGAAGTTAAGCGCCTGCTGACACCCGGCGGTATGTTCGCCTTCTCCACCGAAGCCCTGGAAGACGCGCAGGGAGAGGATATCGGCTACCGGCTGGAACCCACGGGACGTTATTCCCACGCGGTTGCCTACCTGTCGCGGCTTGCAGCCGCAAACGGATTCAGGGTGCTGGAGTCGGTTCCCACCCGCATCCGTACCGAGCATGGCAAGCCGGTCAATGGTCATATGGCTGTGTGGCAGAACTGAGCGGTATGGCGGCTTCGGCACACGGAAAAAGTCCTGCCAGCCGGGAGATTGATGAGCTGGTGGCACTGTTCACACAGGGCAGGAGCAGCGAGGCCGAGACCCTTGCGCGGAATATGACACAACGCTTCCCGACTCACTGGGTCGGCTGGAAGATGCTGGGCGTACTGTTCAGCCAGGCGGGGCGCATTCAGGAGGCTCTGGTTCCCATGCAAAAAGCAGTCGCACTGCTGCCCCATGACGCGGAAGCACATAACAACCTGGGCATCACCCTGCAGGCGCTGGGCCGCTTGGGGGAATCCGAGTCCAGCTACCGGCGGGCGCTGGCGATCAATCCGGGATATGCACAGGCATACTGCAATCTCGGTACCGTACTGCAGGATGCGGGACGTCCCGACGCGGCGGAAGCGGCCTACCGGCGAGCGCTGGCGATCAATCCCGGCTATGCGAAAGCGTACAACAATCTGGGTGCGGTGTTGCACGACACGGGCCGCCCCGACGCATCCGAGGCCTGTTACCGGAGTGCATTGCAGGCCGATCCCGGAAATGTGGAAGCACACAACAACCTCGGAATCGCGCTGGGTGAATTGGGGCGACTGGACGAAGCGGAAGCCTGTTGCAGGCGCGCGCTGCAGATCGCTCCGGATTACGCCGATGCCCACTACAGCCTGGGTAATGTGTATGCAGTTTCGAATCGCCTGGACCAAGCGGCAGCCTGCTACCTGCAGGCGCTTCAGCTCAAACCGGATCTTGTCAACGCCCTCGATAGCCTTGCATTGCTGTCCGCAGCACAGGGAGATCCGGCGGCGGCTTTGGAGAGCATCAGGCGATCCATGCAAATCAGGGAAACAGCCGAGTCCAGAAATATTTTCGTGGCGTGCGTCAGGGGTTTGCACTTGACGCAGGACGACGCTGTGCTCCGTGGCGAGCTGGTGCGTGCCATGGACGAACCGTGGGGGCGTCCGGCCGAGTTGGCACCGGTCTGCCTGCAGGTCATCCAGCTCGGAGCGCATCTGAAGCCGCTTCTGCAGACGGTTCAGAACGCCTGGCCGAGGCGACTTTCGCAAAATGAGTTGTTTGGCGATCGCGGCCTTGCCGCCATGGAGTCCGACAGGTTGTTGCGGTCCGTTCTGGAGGCAACTCCCGTGTGCGACATCGGGATGGAGCGACTGCTGACGCTGGCGCGGTATGCGCTGCTTGAACAGGCCGCTGCCGCGGGCGACGTGCAGGACGCCGGATCGGTCTTCTGGAGTGCGTTGGCGCGCCAGTGTTTTATCAATGAATATGTCTTTGACTGCACCGGTGAAGAATCGAAACGCGCTCAGGCGCTGTGCGAAGCCCTGGCTGCCGCGATGATCGCCAACCGGCCTGTGCCCGAGCTTTGGATCT
The DNA here is from genome assembly GCA_043744345.1 of Sideroxydans sp. Taxonomy (GTDB): domain Bacteria; phylum Pseudomonadota; class Gammaproteobacteria; order Burkholderiales; family Gallionellaceae; genus Sideroxyarcus. Next base: position 66,484 of record JAYTUW010000043.1, read on the forward strand.
TCGCCGTGGCCGCCTATTTTCCCCTGCATACATTGGACTTTGCCGGCCAACTCCTGGACATGGAGTGGTCCGAGAGTGTGAAGGCATTGCTGCTGCAGCAAGTAATCGAGCCGCGGGAAGAATCCGGGTTGCGGGCGACGATCCCCAGCGTGACGCGCATAGATGACGAGGTCTCGCTGCGTGTCCGGGATCAATATGAGGAGAATCCCTACCCGCGCTGGGTCCGGTTGGCTCCGGCGGGAGAGGCGAGGAACATCGTAAGTTACCTGTGCCGGAAATTCCCCGCTGCCGACTTCAACCGCGAGCCTAAGCAGGGCAGGGTCGATATCCTTGTGGCGGGTTGCGGCACGGGACAGCACTCGATCAGCGCGGCGCTGCGAACACAGGCGGCGGACGTGTTGGCAATCGACCTGAGCTTGAGCAGCCTGGCCTACGCCAGGCGCAAGACACTTGAGCTCGGGCTGGGTTCGGTGGAATACGCACGTGCGGATATATTGGAGCTGGGTTCGCTGCAGCGCAGTTTCGATGTGATCGAATCCTCCGGTGTGTTGCACCATCTCGCTGATCCGTGGGCGGGATGGAAGGTGCTGCTGTCATTGCTCCGGCCCGGCGGTTTCATGAAGCTGGGTTTTTACAGCGAGGCCGCGCGCCGCGATGTTGTTCGCATACGGTCTTTCATCGCTGAAAAAAATTACGGCGCGACAGCCGCGCAGATCCGGCAGTGCCGCCAGGAACTGGCCGGACTGGATGCGTCCGAAAATTTTGGTGCCATATTGAGTTCGCCCGATTTCTTCAGCATCAGCGCCTGTCGCGACCTGCTATTCCATGTGCAGGAACATCGCATGGCGTTGCCGGAGATTGCTGCTTTCCTGCGCGAGAATGGATTGCGCTTTCTCGGGTTTGATATTGATGCGGAAGTCATCCAGGCCTACCGGCGCCGTTTTCCCGGAGACCGCGCTGCCGTCGATCTGGAACAGTGGCACATTTTTGAGAGCGAGCACGGTGATACTTTTTCCAATATGTACCAGTTCTGGGTGCAAAAAGCGGATTGAGTTCGTACATAATCATGAATCGATGCCAGGGAAAGCCAACATGAGCAATGACCAGTCGCCCAACGCCGATCCGGAATTTCAACAGGCCGTGGCCGAGCACCAGTCGGGACGATTGGAGGAGGCCGGGAATCTGTACTTGTCCGTTTTGCGCCGCATGCCGGGCCATGCGGATGCGAACCACAACATGGGTGTGCTGGCGGTGCAGATGCTGCAGCCGGCAGCCGGACTCGGGTATTTCATTGCGGCGCTGGATGCCGATCCGTCGTGCAGCCAATATTGGCTGGGTTATATAGACGCCCTGCACCAGTCCGGGCGGACGGAAGAAGCACGACAGACGCTGGCACTGGCACGGCAGCAGGGCTTGCAAGGCGAGGAAGTGGATGCGTTGGCGCAGCAGATCGAACCCGTCGGCACGGCCGCTGCCGCACCGGGAGCGAATCCCTCCAACCGCGAGATTGATGAGTTGATGGCCTTGTTCACACAGGGCAGATACGACGAGGCGGCACGTGTTGCCCGCTCGCTGACGGAGCGATTTCCAGATCACGGGTTTGGCTGGAAAGTCCTGGGTGTCGCGCACAAACAGATGGGGCGCAATCAGAAAGCACTGCCAGCCATGCAAAAAGCGGCAGAACTGTCTCCGCGCGATGTCGAGGCACACTATAACCTTGGTGTCACCCTGCAGGCACTGGGACGTCTTGAAGCGGCAGAGGCAAGTTATCGGCAGGCGCTATTCATCAAAGCGGATTATGCGGATGCACACAGCAATCTGGGCGTCGTCCTGCAGGCGCACGGGCATCTGGAACAGGCCGAAGCCAGTTACCGGCGCGCACTGCAACTCAAACCGGGTAATGCCGCAGTGCTTAGCAATCTGGGAGTGGTGTTGCATGAACTTGACCGGATGTCCGAGGCGGAAGCCAGCTTCCGGGAGGCTTTACAGGTCGATCCGAACAACACCGAATCGTTCAGCAATCTGGGCAACACGCTGCTGGCGCTGGGGCGGCTGGATGAGGCGGAAACTTGCTACCGGCAGGCGCTGCAGATCAACCCCGTCTATACCGATGCGCTTTACAATCTGGGTAACGCACTCAAGGATCTGTTCCGGCTGGACGAGGCCGAAGCCAGCTATCGGCAGGCGTTGGCGGTCGACCCCGAAGATGCGCAAGTGTATTGCAACCTGGGCGCGCTGCTGCACGATCGGGGGCGGCTGGATGAGGCCGAAACCTGTTACCAGCAGGCGTTGAAGTTCAAGCCGGACTATGCCGAGGCCTACAAGAATCTGGGTGCCAACCTCGAGAACCAGGGACACTTTGCCGAGGCAAAAGCGAGCTACCGCAAGGCATGGGAACTGGGCTTCAACGGCGCACGCATCCAGGAAGCCTTGATGTTGCCGGCGATCATGGGCACACGCCAGGAAGTGCTCGATAGCAGGGCCGCGTTCGAACGCAATCTGGATAAATTGATCGCGGACAAAGTTGTCGTGGACGACCCGCTGAAGGACGTGGGTGAAGCCAATTTCTATCTGGCCTATCAGGGGCAGAACGACCGGGCACTGCAAATCAAGGTTGCGAAATTCTACGAGCAAGCCTGCCCGTCACTTTTGTATCGCGCACCCCATTGCGACGAAGCGAAGGCGGCGGATGACAGCACGATACGCCTGGGATTCGTGTCCCGCTTCTTCTCCAGCCATTCGGTGTCGTTGTGTTTCAGCAAGATCATCGAGGTGATGTCGCACCGGGACAATTTCGAGGTATCGCTGATTTCGCACCATCCCATCGACGACAAGATCTATTCGGGGTTTGCGGGCAAGCGCATACATCTGCCCAACAGCCTGACCCGTGCGCGCGAGATACTCGCGGGGGAGCGGCTGGATATCCTCGTCTATCTGGACATTGGCATGGAGCCGCTGAGCTATTTTCTGGCATTCGCGCGCCTGGCACGGGCCCAGTGTGTGCTGGGCGGACATCCGGTGACGACAGGTGTAGGCAACATGGATTACTTCCTGTCGGCAGAAGTCATGGAGCCGCCGAACGGGGATGAGCACTACAGTGAGAAGCTGATCCGCCTGCCCAGATCGTTGATCTACTTCGCGCGGCCGGTCATGCCGGCCGTGCTGAAGTCTCGACATGAACTGGGTTTGCCTGATGGGAGCCGCCTGTACATGTGCCCGATGAAACTGCAGAAGATTCATCCCGATTTCGACGCGGCGCTGGCGGGGATACTTGAACGGGACAGCAACGGGACAGTCGTGCTGTTTGAAGACGACACCTGGCCGTACTGGCGGGAGACCCTGCAAAGACGTTTTGAAAAGACGATTCCGGAGGAAGTGCGCGAACGCATTATTTTCCTTCCCTGGCTCAGGAGTTCACTTGACTTCCTGAGTGCCATTGCAACTGCCGATGTGTTGATCGACCCTTTCCACTTCGGCATCGGTTCGACCGCGGCGATCTCTTCAGTCACAGGGACACCGCTGGTGACAAAAGCCGGTGAGTTCATGCGCGGGCGGGTCGGCGCGGGATATTGCAAAATGCTGGACGTGCCGGAATGCATAGCGAAAGACACCGCGGACTACGTTGGCAAGGCGGTCGGGATCGCCAACGACCGGCAGTTGCGGGACGCGATCAGCGCCAAGATCATCAAAAACAACCCGGTGCTGTACGAGAACCTGGAGCCGGTCGAAGATTTTGTTGATTTCATCCACTCGATCGCAGTGGGCTGGTATACCGCCGGGGCAGGGAATGACCACTGAAGCCTATTCACAACAGGCCGTACTGCAGGCCATAGAGCAGGCCTTGGTTCAGGCCGTAGCCGAACACAAAGCCGGACAGTTGGAACTGGCCGCCAAACTCTATCAGGCGATTCTGCAACTCGATCCCGGGCATCCGGAGGCGAACCACAACCTGGGCGCGCTGGCGGTGCAGATGAAACAGCCAGCCAACGGATTGGCCTATTTCATGGCTGCCCTCGAGGCTGATCCCGCGCGCAGGCAGTACTGGCTGAGCTATATCGACGCGCATATGCAGGCCGGCCAGATGGAAGCCGCCAGGGAGGTACTCGCGCAGGCCAGAAAGCAGGGATTGAAGGGGGCGGAAGTGGACACACTGGCGCAACGCCTGGAGCCGGTTATTCCGGTCCATTCCATCAAGAATCTTTCCCGGCATCATGGGAAAAATCCGGGCGCACAGGAAATCAACTCGCTGGTGAAATTGTTCAATCAGGGGAGTTACGCCGAGGCTGAAGTGCAAGCACGTCTCATGACGGAGCGGTTCCCGGTTCATGGATTTGGCTGGAAAGTGCTGGGGGCTGTATACAAGCAGACGGGACGGAATAGCGACGCGGTGCTGCCCATGCAAAAAGCGGCAGACTTCTTTCCGAATGATGTCGAAGCGCATTACAACCTCGGTGTCGCGCTGCATGAATTGGGGCGGCTGGAAGAAGCTGAGGTCTGCTACCGGAACGCGATCCGCATCAATCCGAAATACGCCGATGCGCTCAGCAACCTGGGCAAGATTGCGCACGATCTGGGACGGCTCGACGAGGCCGAGTCCTATTGGCGCAAGGCGCTGGATATTACCCCGGGCTATGCGCTGGTGAACAGCAATCTGCTGTTCTGCCTTTCCCAGAATGCCAAGACGGATGCACAGACCCTGTTTGCGGAACACTGCCGTTTCGGCGAACGTTTTGAGAAAGCGGCACGCAAGATCCAGTTCAACAATTCTCGGGATGGCGATCGGGTCTTGCGCATAGGTTTCGTTTCAGCCGATTTTCGCAATCATGCAGTGGCGGCTTTTATCGAGCCGGTCCTGAGCCACCTGTCCGGATCGCGGCAGGTATCGCTGTTTGCCTACTACAACCACACGATCCGTGACAGCACGACCCTGCGTATGCGCGGATACTTTGCCGAATGGCGCGAAGTGGTCGATCTGCCGGACGCCGCGTTGGCAGACAGGATACGCGCTGACAATATCGATATTTTGATCGATCTCTCGGGACACGCGAACGACAATCGCTTGTCCGTTTTTGCGCTCAAAGTGGCGCCGGTGCAGGTTAGCTGGATGGGGTACCCGGGCACCACCGGTCTGAAGAACATGGACTACTATGTGGCGGACCGGTTCTTTTTGCCTCCCGGAGAATTTGAAGACCAGTTCACGGAAAAGATCGTGCGCTTGCCCGCCAATGCACCGTTCCTGCCCGCAGAAGAGTCGCCACCTGTGAATGCATTGCCTGCACTGGCGAGCGGCCATGTGACCTTCGGCAGCTTCAACCGCGTGAGCAAGCTCAGCCCGGCGGTGGTCGACCTGTGGGCGAGGCTTCTGCATGCCGTACCCGACTCAAGGATGCTGCTGGGTAGCATGCCGGAGGACGGCAATCACGAAATGCTGGCTGGCTGGTTCAAGAACGGGGGGGTAGCGCGGGAGCGCCTGGATTTCCATCCGCGCAGCGACTTGGGCAGTTACCTGGCTTTGCATCAGCAAGTCGATATCTGTCTGGACACGTTTCCCTACAACGGCGGTACGACGACTTTGCACGCGATCTGGATGGGCGTGCCGACATTGACTTTGACCGGCGGGACGGCGGCAGGACGGACGGGGGCTTCGATCCTTGGTCACGTTGGGCTGGAGGGATTCATTGCCCGCGACGAAGCGGAATTTCTGCGCAAGGGATTGGCTGCTGCGGGTGATCTTGCAGCGCTGTCGGATATCAGGAAAGGTTTGCGGGTACGTTTCGCCGCGTCGGCGCTGGGTAAGCCGGAGCTGGTCGCCCGCGGTTTGGAGCAGGCACTGCGCATCATGTGGCTGCGCTGGTGTGTCGGCTTGCCCGCAGAGTCCTTTGAAACGAACGGAAAATGAAACGACGGGCGTAAATGGCAGCCGGAAAGGGTCTTAGCGACTCATGCTGGCAATTTGTTGCTGCACTTGGGCCACATAGCGTTGCAGAAGCATCGTGGTCTTGCCGTCCATTTTTACAAAGACGCAGCCGGCCCGCCGTTTGATATTGCCGTTGCGGTCGGTGATCTCGAAGGCGTTCCTCACTTCAATGGTCGCTTCCACGGTCCCCATATCGGGCAGAACGATCTGGCAGTGCTCGTAGATCAAGCCCGGCCGGAGTTCAACGCCCGATTGTTCGCACACCAGTGCCACGCCGCCGATACTGATGTCCATCACCGTGACTTCTTCCAGGATATGCGCCTGGTCGGGGACGGGGCGGATGATGCATTTGAGTGCGCCTGTTTCGGCCGTCACCAGGCGGTAATAGTCGCGCCGTTGCAGGCGCAGCAATTTTTGGGGCAAGCCGAGGCTGAATGCGGGGGCATCCTCATACGTCCCCAACATGACGTCTGTGGCGACGAACTGCACTTTAGCCTGGTTGTGCGTGGTGACAAAGATGATGCGCTTGCTGCGCTCGATGAGCCGGTTGTCCTGCGGGTTGGACGCGGCATCTATCCAGACGCCGTTCTCGTCTGCCGCCAGGACCATGGTCAGCACCATGCTGATGCCTTCGTTGTAGTAAAGGGCGACGCGCGACTTGCGCTGGGCGATGGTTTGCAGGATGGAGACGATCTCTTTGGGATTGCTGATGAGGTATTCGTTTTCCTCATCCCTGGAGAACAGTTCTATCTTGAGCGGGATCTCTTTGTTACGCATGGGGCAATCGTCAACGTAGTTTTACCGGTTGCGATTGTAGCGGTTTTGCAAAAGGCTCAGTACGGGGAATTGCGCCGGTTTCACCCCGTTCCAAACGGTATAGCCAAGCCAGCAATTCGGCCACGGCCAGATACAGTTGCGGCGGGATATGCTGGTCCAGTTCCACCTGCATCAGCATGCCGACTAACTCTTCGGATTCATGTACATAGACCCCGTGTTCTTTGGCGCGTTCGATGATGGCCTGCGCGATCAGGCCGCGGCCGCTGGCGACCACTTTGGGCGCGGCATCGCCGTTGCGGTAGGCGAGGGCGACGGCCATCTGCCGGTTCGGGCGTTTATCCGGCGTGTTCATATAACGTAAATCTCGCGCAGCGTCCTGCTGACCCCCTCGCCTTTCGGGATAACCAGCGACTGGCGGCTTTGCCGCCTAGTCGAATGGCTAGTAGTTCCACCAGAGCGGGGTTCGGGGGGTGAGCAAGGGGTTTCGCGGAGCATGCTCCGCGCCTTGTGAACGGTTTCGGCGCTGCCGAAACGCGCCCTGCAAGGGAGGGAAAACGATCATGGCGCAGGCGATTCATATTTTCAGGTGTCCTGCGTCATGGTCGTTTGGTTGATCTGCGTGAGTACGACCGGGATGCCGCGCTCGGACAGGGCTGCCGTCAACTGCGAACTGGCGTTGCCCAACCGCTCGCGGGTCTGCGCATCGGCAACTTCAAACGACAGATTCAACGCGTTGCCGTTGAAGCTCAGGCGTGCGGCGACACCGCCCAGATTGGGCAGGTCCAGATGGATCTGGGTGATCCATTGGCCGTCTTCGGTACCCTGCGCGTTGCGTCGCGGTGATTCTTCATGTACTTCCCAGCGCATCTCCTGACCTTGCCAGACTTGTCCCTGCCACAGCACCTGGTGAGTCTCCAGCGCATTCAATTGCTGTTGCACCAGCGTTTGCAGATGTGCCGGTATGCCGGGTGCGACGGTGTTTTGTCCGGTTCCGACTTGTGTAATCTGCGATGCAGGCACGGAATTGAGGTCAGTTTCAAGCTTGCCGGTAACGACGTTTTGCGACGGCAGGGTATGTGGTGGCTGATTGGAAGCCGGCTGGTTTTGAGGTTCCAGCAGCAGTTGCGTGGTCGGTCGTGTTCCGGCGACCCACTGCGCCTGATGTGATTCGTAAAACAGCCCGCTATGACTCAGGGCATCGTGCAGTTTACCTGCGAGTTGAGTCGTGTCGGGAAGAGCCTGGGCACCGGTCCACAGCGGCGCACTCTGGATGGGGCGCACATAGCTTCTTTCCAGCGGTTGTTGCGACAGCGAGGAGAGCAGGCGCGAGGTCGCGCTGAGCGATTCGGGTGTGGAGACCGGATTGGACGATGCGGCAAGTGTGAATGTGAGGCGCGGTTGCAGGGTGGAGACTTGCAGGGTGATGATATCGCCCGAGCGGATGAAGGCGGGCAATTGCATCTGCATCAGTTGATCGGCGACGCGAACGTTGAAGATGCCGGGCGCAACCTGCGCTTGTACCGTGGCTTGCACCTTTTGTCCCGGCTCGAGCTGTTTGGCGGGATTGGCTGAGTTCTTGTCGGGCGTGGCCGTGATGAGCGGCTTATCGGTAAGCGCGAGTGCCCTGAGTGTGGAGATGAGGTTGGCGGGCAGCATGCATTGCTGTCAGATCAGTAATTGGCCAGATAAGTCTGTTTCAGGCGCTGTTCGCTCACAGGGCTTTGCATGATGCGCTGCAGTTGCTCCATCCAGCCTTCGGTGCGATTGCGGATGTCGGCATCGTCGGCAAGGATTTTCTTGAGCAGCGCGAGTTTCTGGGCGCGTTCTTCCGGGTTGGAAGGGATGACATCGCGCGGTTTGATTTCCTCGACTTTGCGCGCGCATTCCTTTTCCAGCGAAACCAACCGATCCCACTCGCCACCAACGGCGGCTTCGCGCATCTGGCCGGTGATACCGGAGAGACGCTGGTAGTCTTCCAGAAGCATGGACATCGCTCAGCCCCTTCCGTAGACGAGGGCTGCTTGTGTGTTCTTTGCCGGGGGTTGTTGTGTGACTGGCATGGTCTGGGTGCTTGCCGGATTGATGCTATCCCAAGCACCTTTGATCTCGCCCAGCAGGCGCGATACCTCGTCCAGTGCTTCGGGATCATTGTGCAGGTTGGCATGTACCAGACGCACGCACATATAGCCGTACAGGGCATCCAGATCCTGTGCCAGATCGCCGCCGACATTCTTGTCCAGGCTGGCCTTTAGCCCCTCTTCTATGATGCGGATGGCGTGCGAGATCGCCTTGCCTTTGGCCGGGATGTCTTTGCGAAGCATGTTGTTCCTGGCATTGGCGATTGCCAGCAAGGCCCCCTGGAACAACATTGCGATCAGCTTGTGCGGGTCGGCGGCGCTGAGGCCGGATTCAAGCCCGACGTTCGAATATGCCTTGATTCCAACTGCTGCATTCATGATCTGCTCCTAATGTGTTTCGGCTATTTATTTTGTGCTGCCATCGCGGCGAACTGTTGGGTCAGGTAAGCGCTGGTCGAGTTCATGCTCGTCAGTGCGACATCGAGCGCCGTGTACTGTGCCGAATACTGCTTTTGCAACACGGACATCCTGGTTTCCAGCGTTGCGATATGGTCGGTGATTTCACGGATGCGCGTGTTGATCGTGGTGGTGTGATTCGCCAGCGTGCCGTCAACGGCGAGCGCGGAAGTCGCCCAGGTGTTGAATCGTGTCGCGAACCCGGTCGAGGAATTGAACAGGGTGGCGACATCGTTGAAATTGGTTGCCATGGCGCTGTTCAGCTTGCTGCTGTCCAGTTGCATGGTGCCGTCCGCCTTGAAACTGATGCCGACCTGAAACAGGTTGGTCAGCGTTCCGCTACCAACTGCCGTGGCCGCGATGTCGCGTATCTGTGTTTGCATGGCGCGCAGTGTCGCATCGCCGCTCAGGGCCGATCCGGACTTGTAGGCGGTGGAGTTCTTGATTCCGGTATACAGATCGTTGTATGCCGCAACAAAATTGGATGCCGCCGTGCTCACACCCGCTGTATCCCTTGCCACGGTCAGCGTCGCCGGGGGCAGCGCGGAGATGGTGTTGCTCAGTGTCAGGGTGACGCCCTGAATAGCATCGGTGACCGTGTTGGACGGTTTGGTGATCGGTATCCCGTTGACGTTGAACACGGCATTCTGCGCGGCAACGGTCTGGGTCAGATTCTGGGTGCCGGCCGGGTTGTAAGCCAGCAGGCTATCAACGCCATTGCCTGCGCCGTCGGTGGTTATCCTGATGCTGTTGCTGGCACCGGTGCTGTTTGAAGACAGTGCAAGACGATAGGGAGTGCCGCTGCCATCGTTGACGATGGTGGCGGTGACGCCCATGCCGGCGGCATTGATGGCATCGCGTATGCCCTGCAGGGTGTTGTTCGTCGAATCAATGGCGACGGTCCGAGTGGCGCTGCCATTGGACGTAAAAACTGCGCCGACAGTGGTGCCAAAATCGAAAGAGACGGTGGTCGATGTGCCCGCGTTTATCGCGGCCGTGTCGCTGACTTGTCCGGTAGCGACCAGTCTTTGTGATTGCGCCAGGCTGGTCACAGATACGGAATATGTCCCCGCAACGGCTGTTGAAGCGGCAGATGCGGAAATGGCGGACGCATTCGAAGACGTTGCCGTAAAAGCGAGCAGGCTGCTTGAACTCGTGCTGCCCAGAGCCTGTGAGGCAGTTTGCAGTGCGGCAACTTTACTCTTGAAGAGACCCAGTGCGGTGATCTGCGCCTGGTAGTCCGACGACTTGGTGTTCAGTTTGTTGATGGGCAGACGTTCTACGGTCATCAACTGCGAGACGAGCGATGGCACATCGAGTGTCGAACCCGTTGTCGTTGAGGATATTCCGCTGGTGGCCATGATCTTGTCTCCCGAACTACGCCTTTTGTTTCAGCAACAAACCATGCTGGAATTCGTCGATGCCTTGCGATATCGCCAGCACCGCCTCTGAAGGATATTGCAACAACGTATCCCCGGTCTGCTTGTCCACGAGTTTTACTACCTGTCTGTTAGTGGCTTTATCCACGCTGAAGTTCAGTTCCAGACTCTTGTTGGCTTGCTGGAGGACCGAGTTGATCTTGTCGATCTCTTTTGCCAACTGGGCATCAGTAGGTTTTTGCACGGCAGCCTGCTTCGTGGCAGCTTGTGCCTGTGACTGCGTCGTTTCGACGGCATGGCTGGCCTGCGGCACAAAGCCGACCGGCCCGCCATTGCTGGCGAGCGGCGCTGGCACTGAAGCTTGTGCCAGGTTGCTTGTATTCTGGATGAGCATTTTGCCTCTCCTTGCACTAAACCCCCCGGCCGTTTAACCGGCCGGGGGGCACTACGTCCCTACCTTACTTCAGCAGTGTCAGAACCATGTTGGGCGTTTGGTTTGCCTGTGCCAACATCGCGGTACCCGCTTGTTGCAGAATGTTGTTGCGGGTCATGGACGTTGTTTCTGTCGCGTAGTCCGTATCCATGATCCGGCTATACGCAGCCGACAAGTTCACGGAAGCGATCTGCATGGTTGCAACCGCAGAACCGAAAGTCGCCATGTCCGCACCGTAGTTCGCGCGATTGTTGTTGACAGTGGAGATATCGGCGTTAATGTTGGCGATAGTCACGCCTGTGGGGGCCGCGATGACCGCGCTCTTGCCGGTCAGGGTCGCGCCGGTACCGCTCACCACGGTCAGTGCCGCTGCGGTGGTCAAGCCCGCGATACGGGCATTTTCCGCCACCAGTGCGTTTGTTTCCGCGCCTGCCGCCGTGCCGCCCAACTGCACCGCGATCTCATACAGACGCTGCAGGTTGGAGATGACCTGTCCCGCATAGCCGTCGTTGGTTTGCGCTACGGAGATGGCGTCATTTGCGCCGCGGATCGCGATGTTCGTGCCGCGCACCTGGCTGTCGTAAGTCGTTGCAGTAACCAAGCCGGTGGGGTCGTCCTTCGCGCTGTTGATGCGGAGGCCTGACGACAGGCGTTGCATGGCAGTCTGCAAGGCCAGGTTCGAATGGTTCAGGGCATTGCCAGCAAACAGGGCCGATACGTTTGTGTTGATGACTTGCATGATAATTCTCCTTTAGCTTGGTTCACTTGCGCGGCTATTTTGACCGCTTACTTTGGTTTGCTTTTTCGTGAAGCTTAGCAACCGCCGTTGAACCAGTTATCGGAGCTTTATGGGAAAACTTTAGAGCCGGATGGAAATTATTGGGGCGGGGAGTCGTCATTCTGCCGCTTCCACACGGTTCTTGCCGGCCCGTTTGGCCTTGTACATGGCCTTGTCGGCACGCCCGATGACATCGTCTGCATCCTCGCTTTCGCCGCGTAACGCAACCCCGGCGCTGAAAGTGACCAGAACGCGCTCGTTGTTATGCAGGAAAAACTTCTTGGTCAAATCGCGCTGCAGGCGCTGCATGGCCTCGATTGCCGCACTCAGGTCGCATTCCGGCAATATGATCAGGAATTCCTCGCCACCGTAACGTCCCACTGTATCGGCAGGCCGCAGCGTTTCTTTAATCACTTTTGTCAGATGCACCAGCGCAAGGTCGCCGACCTGGTGCCCCAGCGAGTCGTTCAATTGCTTGAAGTTGTCGATATCGAGCATGGCGATGCTGACAGCGGCTTTGCTGCGGTCGGCGCGTTTCAGTTCGCGGTCCAGCGATTCATCCAGTCCGCGCCGGTTCAGCGCGCCGGTGAGCTGGTCCTCGCGCACCAGGTCGCTCACCTGCTCCAGTTCGTGTTCCAGTTCCCTGATACGTTCCTCGGCTTCATCCGCTTGTTTCTTGTGGGCGAGCAACTCCTCGTGCGAGCGCAGCGCGCTGGCCTGGATGATGCGCGTGTCGTGCATCACATCCTTGAGAATATTGTTGAGTTCGCCCAGATTGTCGGTCTTGCTGATCTTCAGGCTGTAGCCCTCGATCTTGTTGTGATACTCGCCGGTACTTTCAGTCAGGTCGCCCAGGCGGTCGATGAAAGTGGTCATCATGCTTTTCAGCGTCGCCTTGGCGTCGCTCAGGCTCTGTTTGAGCGTGCCCTGCTTGATGATGGTGTCGCGCAAAGTGCGTTCGGCATCGGCGATGGCGTGTTTGTCCATCGGCTGGGCGACGATCTCCTGCAGTATGGCGATCTGGCCATGCAGCCATTTGTCGTCTTCCACCATCTCGCTGACGTTTTCAACAAGCAGACGCAACAGGCGCACGAGTCCTTCCTGTATCTTGGCTTTGTCGCCGCCGCGCAATTCGAGTTTGAGCCAGAACTGGCGCAATTGTTTGGCGAGGTTGTTGAAGTTGTCCTTGTCGCCGGAAGATCGTACCTGCACGATCAGGGCTTGTATCTCGCTCTCCAATTCCGGCTGCGCTGCGCGCGTATTCTCCAGCGTCTGAGCCAGCAGTTCGCGCAGTTGGCCCAGCAGGTCGTTGCCGCCCGACGGCGTTGACGGCGGGGATGGCCTGACCGCGGGTTGTGAAACGCCCGCGGCGGGAGGTGCGCCCGGCGCAACAGAGGGCACCAATTCGTCCGCACTGGGGCCGGTCGGTGCGCTGGACCAGGAGCGCTGCAGGCTTTTCAGCTTTTCGAAAAGCACTTCCGGATCTTTGGTAAAGCGGGTCAGTACCGTGTCCACGCCTTCTTTTTTGCGTGTGACGGTGATGCCCTTGTGCGGGGTTTCCAACTGGCGCAGCAGGTCGCGGATCAGGTCCGACCAAGCGGGGGGCGGCTTGCTTGCGCCGGTGGTGGCGACTGCCGCGGCGGCGGCTGGTGCCGTTTCACCGCTGATCTCGCGGTACATCTGCGCGTAATTCTCCGGCGTCGGCGTCAGTTTGCGCGCGGCGAGCGCGGTAAAGGTCTCGCGGGCGATGTCCGTGGGGGTCTTGATATTACTCATCTGCGGATGCTCGGATTGGTCTCATGCTGCGCATTATCCTGTGGCCGGGGGCTGGTGATGCAACGAATAGCGGCAATTAAGTGGGCCAATTTTGGCGGGCTACTCGATCAGGTGGTTGCTGATGGCGTAGTGGATCGCTTCGGCGTTGTTCTTCAGTTTCATCTTTTCCAACAAACGCGAACGGTAAACGCTGACAGTCTTGGGGCTGAGTGTCATGATTTCCGCCATCTCGCTTAGTTTTTTGCCCGAGGCCATCAGGCACAGCGTCTGGTATTCGCGGTTGGACAGGGTCTGGTGCAACAGTTCCTGATAGCCCTGCGACAGGCCGTTAGCCAGTTGCTCGGCCAGTTCGGTGCTGATGTACTTCTTGCCGCTGGCGACCTGGCTGATCGCGGTCACGAGTTGCAGGGGGGCACTTTGCTTGTTGAGGTAGCCTGCAGCTCCGGCTTTCATGGAGCGCAATGCGTATTGTTCCTCGGGGTGCATGCTGAGCATCAGCACCGGCAGTTGCGGTTGGTTGATCTTGAGTTGTTTGAGTACGTCTATGCCGTGTTTGTCGGGCATGCTGATGTCCAGCAGTACCACATCGAAGGCGCCTTCTTCCACCATGCGTATGGCCTGCATGCCGTTCTCGGCCTCTCCTGTCACGCGCATATTGTCGGTATCATCCAGCAGTTGCTTAAGGCCTTTGCGGATGAGTGCGTGATCGTCGGCTATCAGCACTTTAATCATTCGGGATCGCTTTTTAAAATAGTTTCTGTTGTGTCAGCAGGTCTTCTGGCATCTCACTGGCAGCCTCGCGCGGGATGAATACACCGATCTGTGTACCCCTGCCAATCTGGCTTTCGATGATTACCCGACCGCCCAAGTATTCTACCCTCTCGCGGATGCCGCGTAATCCGAATGAACGCGGCTTGGCCCGGTCCTCCTCGCTGAGGCCGCGCCCGTTATCCTTTACAATCAACTGGATGCCGCCATGTTGATCTTGCATGCTCACCCAGATTTCACTGGCCTGGGCATGCTTGGTGATGTTGGCAAGGGTTTCCTGAAAGATGCGGAAGAGGGCAATGGAGATGTCGGGTGAGACCTCGGCGATGGACTTGCCGTGCTCGAAGAGGCAGGAGATGCCTGTGCGCTGCTCGAATTCATCCGCTTCCATCTCGATGGCGGCGACGATGCCGAATGTGTCCAGTACGCTGGGGCGCAGGCTGCGCGAGATATTGCCCGCGGCCGCTGTGCACCGGTCCACCAGCGTCTCTATGCTTTTGGCTTTTTCGGCGAGTAGCGGTTTGTCGGCCAGACGGCCGCCCAACCATGCGATATCCAGCTTGATGGCCGTCAGCGTGCTGCCCATGTCGTCGTGCACTTCACGCGCGATTGCCATGCGTTCCTGTTCGCGCACGTCCTGGATGTGAGAGGAGAGTTCGCGCAGTTGCGCCTTCGAGTGCTTGTTTTCCAGTTCCGCCAGCTTGCTCTGCGTGATGTTGAAGATGATGCCTTCCCACTGGATGCCCTGTTCTGTCTTGCGCGGGCTGCAGCGCAGGTTGATCCATTTGGTCTCGTTGTCGGGCATGGTGAGGATGCGGCCCTCCCAGTTCCAGAACGACAATTTTGTGGCCGAGACATGCAGGCTTTGCTGGTATGAGGCGAAATCGTCGGGGTGGATCAGCGCTTCGAGCAGGGAAGCGACGTGGGTCAAATCCTGCGGGGTGATGCCCAGCAGCGCATGACAGCCCTCGCTGACATAGGGAAAGCTGATGGCACCGTTGTCGCGCAGCAGCATCTGGTAAGCCATGCCCGGCAGGTCGGCGATAAAGGCGTGCAGCCGCGTCTGGTTTTCCTGCAGGGCGATCTGTGCGGCGCGGTGTTCCTCGCGGATGCGCGCTTCGCGCAAATTGTGCTCGATGGCGGGGGACAGGCGGTTCAAACTGCCTTTAAAAATGTAATCATCGGCACCGTGCCGCATGGTGTGGAGGATGGTTTCCTCGCGCAGGTCGTGTGACAGGAACAGGAAGGGGATATCCACGCCGCTGTCGTGCAGCAGTTCAAGCGCAGGTAGCCCGCCGAAGCCGGGCGGGTCGTAACTGCACAGTACAACGTCGAACTGCCCTTTGGTCAGGGCCGCCTTCATTCCCTTGGCGCTGTCCACCCGCCGGTGTTCCAGCACATAGCCGGCTTGGGACAGTTTGTTCAGGGTGTGCTGCGCATCTGCGCTGGAAGACTCGACCAGCAATACGCGGAGTTTCTTGGCTGTCATTCTATTTTCCCGTACAGGTCCCTGATTATATGCGGCGTTTGCGCTGCGCACTAGGCCGGATATTTGGGTAGAATACCGGCTGTTACCGAACACTCCCACATTATGTCTTCCGTCTCTCCTGCTGTTACTCCCGAGAACCTGTTACGCCCGGAAGTGTTGGCGTTGCATGCCTATCACGTTCCTCCCGCCAGCGGCATGATCAAGCTGGATGCAATGGAGAACCCTTACCTGCTGCCGCAGTTATTGCGCGAGGAGATCGCCCGGTTGGTGGCGGATGCCGAGATCAACCGTTATCCCGATGCGGGAGCACAAGATCTCAAAGCCGCTATCGCCAATGTGGTCAAGCTACCGGCCGGTATGGATATCCTGCTGGGCAATGGTTCCGACGAGATCATTCAATTGCTGGCAATGGCCGTCTCCAGACCGGATGCGGTGTTGCTAAGCATCGAGCCATCATTTGTTATGTACAAAATGATCGCGACATTCGTCGGTATGAAATATGTCGGCGTTCCGCTGAACAGGGATTTTTCGCTGAACGGGGAGGCAGTCCTGGAGGCCATCACGCGCGAGCGTCCCGCTTTGGTGTTCCTTGCTTACCCCAACAACCCCACGGGCAACCTGTTCGATGCGCAGACTATCAAGCAGATCATCCGGGCCACGCCGGGATTGGTGGTGGTCGATGAGGCCTATTATGCTTTTGCCAGCGACAGCTTCTTCCCGCATTTGGGACAATACGACAACTTGCTGGTGATGCGCACTTTCTCCAAGCTGGGAATGGCGGGCTTGCGGCTGGGGTTTCTCGCCGGCTCCGCGGGCTGGTTGAACCAGTTGGAAAAGCTGCGCTTACCGTATAATGTGGGCGTTCTGCCGCAAATGGTGGCAACGAAAATGTTGGAACACCATGATGTACTGTTGGGGCAAGCAGAGCGCATCAAGCTGGAGCGGGTTAAATTGCTGGCGGCATTGAATGCGATTGCCGGTGTGTTGACGTATCCCAGCGAAGCCAATTTCATCCTGTTGCGCGTAGCTGGGGCCACACAGATATTTGAGGGTTTGAAGCAGCGCGGCGTGTTGATCAAGAATCTGAATGGCGGACATCCGGCGCTGACTGACTGTTTGCGGGTCACCGTGGGCACGCCGGAAGAGAACGCAAAATTTGTTGCAGCTTTGCAAGACACCATTAACCAACTCGCATAAGGCGAAACATGCGTAGCGCAAAAGTCAGTCGCAACACCCTTGAGACCAGGATTTCGATCGAGGTGAACCTGGATGGTTCGGGCAAGGTCAAGCTGGATACCGGCCTGCCGTTCCTTGAGCACATGCTGGACCAGATCGCCCGCCACGGGTTGCTGGATCTGGAAATCGATGCCAAGGGCGATCTGCACATCGACGCGCACCACACCGTGGAAGATATCGGCATCACGCTGGGGCAGGCTTTCACCAAGGCCATCGGCGACAAGAAAGGCTTGCGCCGCTATGGTCACGCCTATGTGCCGTTGGATGAGGCCTTGTCGCGTGTGGTGCTGGATATCTCCGGCCGTCCCGGGCTGGTGTTCAATGCCGAGTTCGTGCGTTCCAATGTCGGCGAGTTCGAGGTCGACCTGATCCGCGAATTCTTCCAGGGTTTCGTCAATCACGCCCTGGTGACGTTGCATATCGACAATCTGGCGGGCGAAAACGCCCACCACCAGGCCGAGACCATCTTCAAGGCGTTCGGTCGTGCCCTGCGTGTGGCGCTGGAACTCGATCCGCGCATGGCGGGCGTCATGCCCTCGACCAAAGGGACGCTTTAATCTCATCATGGTTGATATCGCAGTCGTAGATTACGGCATGGGCAACTTGCGCTCGGTGCATCAGGCCGTGCGCAAGGTCGCGCCGGGTGCAAACATCATCGTGACGGGCGAGCCGGAAGTGATCGCATCCGCAGCAAGGGTGGTATTCCCCGGGCAGGGGGCCGCCCCCGACTGCATGCGCGAGATCCATGCCCGCCACCTTGACCGTGTAATCGCCGGAGTGGTCAGTGAAGGCAAGCCTTTTCTGGGTATCTGCATGGGGTTGCAAGTACTGTTCGAGCACAGCGAGGAAGGCGATACGCCATGCCTCGGCATGTTCCGGGGGCCGGTCAAACGCTTTGCCTCCGGCTTGCACGATGCGCAAGGCAACAAACTGAAGGTGCCGCACATGGGCTGGAACCGGGTCCATCACGGCGATCATCCGCTGTGGCACGGCATTGATCAGGACGCGCGCTTCTATTTCGTGCACAGCTACCATGTTCAGCCGAGGGATGCGGACCTTGTGCAAGCCACCAGCGACTATCCGCAGCCCTTTGTCTGTGCCGCGGCGCGTGATAATTTATTTGCCGTTCAGTTCCACCCCGAAAAGAGTGCTGCGGCGGGCTTGAAGCTGCTGCAGAATTTCATCAACTGGAATCCTGTTTAACCGAACTCAATCATGGATACTAAAACGCTAATAATCCCCGCGATCGATTTGAAAGACGGCCAATGTGTGCGCCTGCGCCAGGGCGTGATGGAGGGGGCAACCGTGTTTTCCGACGACCCTTCCGCCATGGCCAAACACTGGCTGGCTCAAGGGGCCCGTCGCCTGCATCTGGTCGACTTGAACGGCGCTTTCGCCGGCAAGCCCAAGAACGAAGCCGCGGTGCGCG
>JAYTUW010000044.1:0-23939 GCA_043744345.1 Sideroxydans sp.
AAATTTCATGCTGAGTTACCGCCACGCTTTTCACGCCGGCAACCATGCCGATGTGCTCAAGCATCTGGTTGAACTGGAACTGCTGCGCTATCTGGCGCAAAAAGACAAACCCTACTGGTATATCGACACCCATGCGGGCGCGGGATGTTACGAACTGGACAGCGGCTATGCGGCGCAGAACGCCGAGTTCGAGAGCGGCATCGCGCGCCTGTGGGATGCGCAAGGTCTGCCCAAACCATTGGCGGAATACGTGGACATGGTCAGGCATTTCAACCCGGACGGAGCGCTCAAGCTGTATCCCGGTTCGCCTCTGGTTGCACAGTACGCCCTGCGCGAGCAGGACAAGATGCGCTTATACGAGCTTCATCCGACCGACCATGCCATTCTCGAAGAGAACTTTGCCCATGATGCGCAGGTGTTGATGCAGAAGGCCGACGGCTTCGGCGCGCTCAAGGCACTGCTGCCGCCGCCGCCGCGCCGCGCCTTCGTGCTCATGGATCCGCCCTACGAGGAAAAACAGGACTACCAGCGCGTGGTCAAGGCGCTGCAGGAAGGTTTGAAGCGTTTTTCCACCGGCACTTATGCCGTGTGGTATCCGCAGTTGCAGCGCAACGAGGCCGTACAACTTCCCGGACAGCTGAAAGAACTCCCCGTCAAAAGCTGGCTGCATGTCGCCCTGAGCGTGCAGCGCCCCTCGCTGGACGGGTTTGGCATGTACGGCAGCGGGATGTTCGTCCTCAACCCGCCGTGGACCCTGCATGCCACCCTGCAGGAAGTCATGCCGGTGCTGGCCTCGCGCTTGGGACAGGATGGCGAAGGCAGCTTCATCCTCGAACAGCAGGCTGCCTGATCCGCGATGGTTGAATCTGGGAACAAGCCGATACACTGCGACATCTTCTGCACCGTGGTCGACAACTACGGCGACATCGGCGTGTGCTGGCGTTTGGCACGGCAGTTGGCGAACGAGCATGGATTGGCGGTGCGGCTTTGGGTGGATGATCTGCGCAGTTTCGGCAAGCTATGCTCGGAACTGGACCCCGCCCTGGATCGGCAATATTGCCGCGGTGTGCAAGTGCTTTTTTGGCCTTTCGATTTTCCCGAGGCCAAACCGGCCGATCTGGTGATCGGTGCATTCGCCTGCCAGTTGCCACAGTCTTATCTTGAGGCAATGGCAGCCCGCGAGTCCCAACCGGTGTGGCTGAACCTGGACTACCTTTCCGCCGAGGACTGGGTGGAGGGTTGCCACAAGCTGCCCTCGCCGCACCCCAACCTGCCGCTGACCAAGTACTTCTTCTTCCCCGGTTTTACCGACAAGACAGGCGGGCTATTGCTGGAACGTGGTCTGCTGGCGCGGCGCGATGCGTTTCAGGCCGACTCCGCAGCGCAGGTGCGCTACTGGGACGGCATCGGGGTGCCACAACGGGAGACGGGTGAGTTGCGCGTGTCCCTGTTCAGTTACGAGAACGATGCAATGCCGGGATTGCTGGCAGTTTGGGAGCAGGGAGGCCAACTGGTCACGTGTCTGGTGCCGGAAGGGCGGGCGTTGCCCCAAGTGCAGGCCTATTTTGGCAAGCAGGCGGGAAAAGTGGGCGATGTCTGGCAACGCGGCCAGCTGCGCGTACATGTATTGCCTTTTGTCGAGCAGGAGCGTTACGACGAGCTATTGTGGGCCTGCGACGTCAATTTCGTGCGTGGCGAGGATTCTTGCGTGCGTGCGCAATGGGCGTCTAAGCCATTCATTTGGCAGATATATCCTCAGGATGACGGAGTCCATCACGAAAAACTGGAAGCGCTGCTGCAGCGCTATGCGGCAGGTTTACCGCCCGAAATCGTGCAAAAAGTGCGGGACCTGTGGCTGGCCTGGAACGGTAGAGAGGACATTGCCGGAGCATGGGCTCACTTTTCGCCGGAACTCGCTGCCCTGACCCGGCATGGCAAGGGATGGTCGCAGGTGCTGTCCAGCAATAACCTTGCATTGAATTTGCTGGATTTTTACCGCCAAACTGCTTGACCCGAGAATTCCATGAATTTGTGAGCCCTCGCTAGTCTTTTGATTGATATGAAAGATTTTACTCAGTCGGGTGTATGAGTCACTACACCGCTCATTCACAAAACTTCCCTATCAATCAAAATCCTGCGCGATCCTCTCGCAAATTCATGAAATTTTCGGGTAGAATCCGCGCCTTGAATTTTGAGGGCAGTGAACATGAAAACAGCACAAGAACTCCGCGCCGGTAACGTGATCAATGTAAGCGGCGAACCCATGGTGATCCTGAAGGCCGAATACAGCCGCTCCGGTCGTAACGGTTCCGTGGTCAAGATGAAGATGAAGAACCTGCTGACCGAATCCGCCAAGGAATGGGTATACGCAGCTGATGACAAATTCGACCAGATCATCCTGGACCGCAAGGAAGTGACCTATTCCTATTTCTCCGATCCGATGTATGTGTTCATGGACGGTGAGTACAACCAATACGAGATCGAAGCAGAATGCATGGGCGACGCCCTGCATTACATCGAGGACGGTATGCCTTGCGAAGTGGTGTTCTACAACGAGAAGGCGATCTCGGTAGAGTTGCCCAATACCATCGTGCGCGAAGTGATCTACACCGAGCCGGCTGTGCGCGGCGACACTTCCGGCAAGGTGATGAAGCCTGCCAAGCTGAGCACCGGTTTTGAGTTGCCCGTATCCGCGTTCATCGAGATCGGCGACAAGATCGAAATCGACACCCGCACCAACGAGTTCAAGAAACGCGCGAACTGAGCCGGGTCGACATGCTGAAATTGAAGAGCCGCTGCGAAGCGGCTCTTTTGTTTTGCGGGCGGAACAGTGTTTAAATCAAGGTGTCTTGATCCCAAATAATCCATTGGCACCGCAACCACTCCTTCCCCCTTGCAGGGGGAAGGTTGGGATGGGGGTAGACTCGTGGAACCTCATCGTTTCTACCCCCTCCCTAGCCCTCCCCCTGCATGGGGGAGGGTATATTGTGGCTAGTGGATTTTCTGGGTTGATATCTATCCAACGGAATTTTATATGCAGATCAAATTCGGACTGAATCCCCCGCCAGGATCAACCAACCCGTTGCGCAAGTTTGTGGCGTTTGTGCTGACCGTGGTCATGCTCGGACTGATACTCATGTTCTCGGCGGCGCTGATCGTGGTCATCCTCGTGGTGGGTACATTGGGCGGCATCTACCTGTGGTGGAAGACGCGCGAACTGCGCAAGCAGATGCGCAGTTTCCAGCAGCAAGCCGCTGCCGCAGCGGCAGCCCGGCAGCAGAACCCCGGCGGTGACGATGTTTTCGAGGGCGAAGTGATTCGGGTGGTCGAAACGCAAGACAGGAAATAACGGGACATTTCCATGTGGCTACAAAAAGAAATAGCCCTGAAAGCCAGACCCCGCGGTTTTCATCTGATCACGGAGGAGTTGCGGCGAGAGTTGCCCGAATTGCGCGATTTCAAAGTCGGCATGATGAACGTCTTCATCATGCACACCTCCGCATCGCTGACCCTGAACGAGAACGCCGACCCCACCGTCAGGCAGGATTTCGAAAGCTTCTTCAACCGCACCGTGCCCGAAGACGAACCCTATTACCGGCATCGGGACGAAGGCCCCGACGACCTGCCAGCGCACATCAAGGCCAGCTTGCTTGGCAATAGCCTGAATATCCCCATTGCCAACGGGCAACCAAAGTTGGGAGCCTGGCAGGGTATCTACCTGTGCGAACACCGCAACCACGGCGGCAGTCGGCGTATCATGGTCACCATACACGGCGAATAACCAAAGGATCAGCCATGACTCCCACACCGCCCGATGCCCTGCTGTTCATCACCCCGGTCTGCACACACTGCCCGGCGGTGTTGCAATCACTGAGCGAACTGGTGAAGCAATCGCAAATTGGCAAACTCACCGTCGTGAACATCGCCGCCCATCCCGAGCAGGCCGCGGAATACGACGTGCGCGGCGCGCCCTGGCTGCGGCTGGGCGACTTCACGCTCACCGGCGCGCAGAGCATCACCGAACTCAAGCAATGGGCAGCGTGGGCGAGCGGGGAAGAGGGCACAGCCCACTATGTCGAGCACCTGCTCAAGGAAGGCGGCTACAAACAGGCCCTGGCGTTCATCGCGGCCGACGCCCGGCGCCTCAAACCGCTGCTGGTCATCGTTGCCAATCCCGAAGCCAATATCTCGGTGCGTCTGGGCGTGAGTGCGTTGCTGGAAGCGTATGCAGATACTGCGGAACTGCAGGCGCTGCTGCCGCAACTGGCCGAACTGACTTTCCACCCCGACCATCGTGTGCGTGCCGACGCCTGCTATCTGCTCGGACTCTCCGGCAGCGTGGCCGCGCGTTCATTTATCGACGCTTGCCTGAAAGACAGCAATGAAGAAGTGCGGGAAATCGCGGCAGAGGCGCTGGAGAAATTGAAAAAGTGACTCGTCATTGATGAAACTACTGGTGAGACAACTAGCCATCTGACTAAGCCCAGCAAACTACGCTGGGCAAGTCATTGGTTATAGCCATTCGACTAAGCGAGCAAACGACGCTCGCCAAGTCGCTGGTTATACGGCGCAGGCCGGAATCCAGTGGGTTTTAAACACAAATGCATTTTGTCTTGCTGGATTCCGGCCTGCGCCGGAATGACGGCATAGGTGTCGCGAATTATGGAAATCTCAATACTCAGCTGCACCTGCCACGTCGGAACGTTGTTTCGGCTGTTGCTTGCCCATGATGGGTAGTTCTTCACGCGACACGTGCAACGCTTCCAGCACCTTGAGCGCGGCATAAGCATCGTTAGCCGCATACAACATCTGTTGCTGGGTGAGTTCGCGCTGTGACCAGTCCGTGGTGGTGACCTTCTTCGATTTTGCAAATTTTTGGCTGAAGACCAGACCCACCGCCGCGCGTGCGCCCATCTCCTTGCGGTATCCCTGCATGCTGAACACCGCGTTCAGGTCCACCACGCCGCCGAACTTTACGCCCAGCTTCCTGAATATCTGGCCGCTGTCCGAATTGAGCCCGAAGCCCACCTTGAGCACCGTGTCCGAGTGCAGCAAATCGACCAGGAACGGCAGTCCCTCGCCGCGGTGTACCTGGAACAGGTAGGCGCTGTCGTGCAGCGCGAACTGCACCACATGCGGCCCGTCGCTCACCTCGCCGACATGAAAGGTCGGTTTGGATTCGGTATCGAAGCCGACGATGCCTGCCGCCTTGATCGCGGCGGCGGCAGCGGCAAACTCAGCTTTCGAGGCCGGTACATGGATGCGTTCAAGCGAGAGCCCGATGAACGGCTCCATCAGGGCGATCGCTTCTTTGGTCGGGGCTGTTTTCTGCATATCGGGAATGGCTGGATTTCGTTTCGGGACTGTATCAATTGTAAGGTGCGCAGGTGCATTCTGCTTGCTTTCCCATCCTGTGCTGAATGCTATTCTTTGCCGTCATGCACACCCGCGAGGTAGACTGCAAGGACGGCGAAAAGTGTTTGCCGCCAGATGCAATGGAGAGTTGTGATGGGATCCCCCGTCGAGATCAAGATGCCCAAATACCCGGAATGCTGGTCGGCCTGCGGAAGCTGTGCCAACGGCGACATCGTCGTGCAAAGCGTGCTGGTGTCGGCGGGAGACAAGATCAAGCGTGACGACACCGTCATCGTCCTGGAAACCGGCAAGGTCGCCATCGACATTCCGTCGCCGTATGAGGGAACCATCATTGAAGTCAAAGTGCAGGAATACGATCCCATCGACGAGGGCGCGGTCATCGCGCTGATCGAAGTGGAGTGAGTCGCGGGGGTTCAGTTCTTCGTCTTGATCGCCCGCGCCCTTAACTGCCCGCACGCCCCCTCGACATCCTGCCCCGCAGAATCCCGCACCCTGGAATAGATGCGTTGTGCATTCAGCGCCTGCGCCATGAAGGCGATGCGCTCGGCGGACGGGCGGCGATAGTCCAGTCCGTCCACCTCGTTGAACGGGATGAAATTCATGATCGCGTATTTTCCCGCGAGCAGCTGTGCGATGCGTTCCAGTTCGGCATCGCTGTCATTCACGCCCGCAATCAACGTCCACTGATATTGCACCGGATACCCCGTGGCACGCGCATACACCTCGGCGCGTTCCACCAGTTCTTCCACCGGAATGCCGGGCGCTTGCGGCAACAGCTTGGCTCGCAGCGCCGCATCCGTGGTGTGCAGCGACAGGGCGAGGGCGGGTTTGACGGCGGGAATCGACAATTGTTCTTCGCTATTGCTCCCTCGCCCGCTGGCGGGATGACCAGCGACTTGGCTATTGTTTTCTGATGGCCTAGTCGAATGGCCAGTAGTTCCACCAGAGGGTTGGGGTGAGGGGCGTAACGGCAGCGACGCCCTTTCCATCAGCCGCTCAAACAACCTCAAATCACCCACCGTGGAAAGCACCAGATTCTTGTGGCCGATATTGCCCTGCCTGCCCAGTACGTCGATCGCCTCTAGCACGTTGTCCAGGTTGTGTGCCGGTTCGCCCATGCCCATGAATACCACCTTGCTCACCGCGCGGCGTTTGCGCGCCAGTACCACCTGCGCCACGATTTCGGCACTGCCGAGCTGGCGCAACAGACCGTCGCGGCCGCTCATGCAGAACACACAGCCCACCGCGCAACCCACCTGCGTCGAGACGCACAGCCCGCCGCGCGGCAGCAGCACGCTCTCCACCGACTGGCCATCGGCCAGACCCACCAGCAGGCGGGCAACACCCTCGCCCGCGGGGTGTTCGCTGATCAGGCGAGCCAGGCCATCCAGCTCGGCCTCGATGGCGGGCAACTCATCGCGCATCGCGGCGGGAAAGAAAGTCGCGGCCGGGCTGCTCTTCCGGTCATATGAGCCCACCTGACTCCAGCCGCGCAACAGACGGTCTTCGTGGCAGGGTTTGGCCCCCAGCGCTTGCAGGCGCTGGCAAAGGTGGGAGATGCGCATCGGCGAGGGGGAGACAGGGGGCAAGGTGGCTAGTTTGTGATTGCGTGTTGCCAATTTTAACCCGGACGCAACCTCGATATATTGCCCCAACCCTTAATCCGGAAATCAAAAAAACAGCCCGGCATCGCCGGGCTGTGGAGACTTAATCGAGGCAGTCGATCAAACGATCACTGGTATAGCTCTGCGGTGTTAATCGCTGCGGTGCCGGTGGGGGACATTCCACCGGCTACCAGTACCTTGCCGTTAAGCAATAACGTGGCACTGTGATATTGGCGTGCTACCAGGAGGTTGCCCGTTGGGCTGAACAGGCCCGTTGTGGGGTTGTAAATATCCGCGCTGGTCAGCATGGTTGAACCGGCACCGCCATTGCGTCCTCCGGTGATGAGTATCTTGCCTCCGGCCAGTTGCAGTGTGGAGCTGTGTTGCAGCCAGCGCGCAGAAGACATGCTGTTCGTGGTCGGACTGAAACCGTTGGCGGACGGATCGTACAGTTCGGCACTAGCGTGATAGATCGGGACTCCGCTTGTTCCGCCGAATCCGCCTGCGACGAGCACTTTGCCGTTCGGCAGCAGCGCCGCGACATGCTGGACTCTTGCTGCACCCATCGGGTTGGCCGGTGTGAAATGACCTGTGTCGGGATCATAGACCTCGGCACGGTCGAGGAATATTGCCCCATTTTGCCCGCCGGTTACCAAGACCTTGCCGCTCTTCAGCAAAGTGGCGGTGTGCGTCCTTCTGGGGACGCTCATTGAGCCGGTACTGGTGAATTTGCCGGTTGCAGGATCATACAGTTCCGCGCTGTCCAGAAAGCCCGCAGCACCGCTTCCGCCGGTGACGAGGATCTTGCCGTTGCGCAGCAAGGTTGCGGTGTGATAATGCCGTGGGACGTTGAGGTTGCCGGTTGCCGTGAATTTACCAGACAAGGAATCATACAAGTCCGCACCGGCAACCTCTGCGCCGTTGTAGCCGCCTGTGACAAGGACTTTTTTATTGCCGAGCAAAGTGGCGGTGTGGGCGTAGCGCGCTGCAGTCATATCCCCCGTAGGGCTGAACAGTCCGCTTGCGGGGTTGAACAGTTCGGCGCTGATATGATTGGTTGTTGCTCCGCTATGTCCTCCAGCTACAAGCACCTGACCGTTTGTGAGCAGGGTGCCGGTGTGTTCCTGCCGGGCTGTCCCCATAGGTCCTGCCGTGTCGACAAAGATTCCCTGCAACGTCGCATGATCGATGACCAGAATCGGCGACTTTTCCGAATGGACACCTTTGCAGGCGGCTTCGATTTCCGGGCTGCCCTGCGCCTGCGTGGTCGCATCGCCTGCCGCATCCAATGTGGCGATGGAAGTGTCGCTGGAAGTCCAAGTCGACTGGCTTGTAACATCCTCGGTGTGGCCGTCGGCATAAGTGGCCACCGCGGTAAAGGCGACGTGATCTCCCCGCGTGACGGTCTCTATTGCGGGAGTGATCGCGATTCGGGTTGGCGTGACTGCTACCGGTGTCGCGGGTGTTGAAGGCGCTGCAGGTGCGGGTGTTGTTGCTGGCGGATTGCTGTTGCCGCCGCTGTTGTCACCACCGCCGCCTCCACCGCAGCCGCCAAAGAGAGCCAGCAGCATCAAAAGAGTGATACTTGGCAGTTTACTAACGATCATATTGCGACCTTTCTTTCCAAAGATGTACATCGACTTGTGTGAGCTTGTGAAACCGGGCGAGGGCGCACTTTAATCGAAGCGCGAGATTCAGTGTGCAGTACGGAGTACTAGTGCAGGTTCTAGTACTCCGTTCAAAAAGGTCTGAAGCTGCTGCTGCGGATGGGTTTGAAGGCGGTGGGCTGCCGCAGACTATTCCGGTTAGCCCCGGCCACCGCGCCGCTCCACCGGGGCATTGAAGCGCTTGATGTTCTCCTCCGCCTGCAGGCGGGCGGAGATGTCGTGGATGACGGCCAGGTATTTTTTTCCGCCGTCTTCGATGGTGATCAGTTGCATGTTCACTTCCACCGGATAGGTGCTGCCGTCCGCGCGTGCCTGCACGGTCTGGTAGGTGACCGAATCCTGCTCGCCGCGGCGCAGGGGTTCGACTTTTTCCCCAAAGGCTTCGAGGCTCGTTTCCGGATGTAGTGCGAGCAGGGTCATGCCCTGCAGTTGCTGCAGGTTGCAGCCGAGCGCTTCCAGTGCATGGTCGTTGGCGTAGGAGATCTGCAGGGTGCCGGTGTCGAACATGAAGATTTCGTTGGGACTGCGTTCGCGCAGCACGTGTTCGTAGTGGCGTTGCAGCTCCTTGCGGCGCTTGTCCACGGACCAGGCGCGGCGCTGGTTGCGCAGGCTGTAAAAGGCGAAGGAACAGGCCAGCACCAGCGCCATCAGGAAGTAAGGGGCATGCATGTCCTGCCACCAGGCTGCCCCGACCTCTGCTACCGGCATCTCGACGAACAACGTGAGCGGATAGTGCTGCAGGCGGCGCATCACCAGCAGACTCGTCTCGCCGTCGCTGTTGCGTATCTCAAGTTGCCCCTGTTGCGGGTGATTGTTGGCGCGCAGAAATTGGGCCAGCACACCTTCCTCGGCCGGTCTGCCATACAGCTTGTCCAGGCTGGCGGCATCAGGCTCGGGATAGCGGCTCACCAGATAGCCGTCATCGCGCACCAGCCCCAGCGTGGATATTCTGGGGGTGATGGCATCTATCCAGTAGCGTTGCATCATATCCACGGGCAAATTGGCGCTGAGGATGTAGACCAGTTTGCCTTGCAGGTCGGTAACCGCATAGCGTGCAGAAACGATCCAGCGCTTGTCTATATTTCCCGTGACGGGACGGCCGATCACGAAGGGTGTTCCCCCCAGCAACTCGTCGCGCAACATATTGAATGACGGATCGCCCGACAGTGTCGGGAGCCCCGGCCGGTTGGGCGTTGTTCCGGTCAGCAATATCTGCCCATCGCCGCGGATCAGCATCACGTTGTCCAGCTCGGTGTGCAATGTCTGGAACCTGCTGACCAATGCAAAAGCGCGGTCGAGATCGGACTTTCTGTTCGTGACGGAAATATCCGCGCTCAGATTCAGCATCCCGATTTGCAACTGGTTGAAATAGACATCTATCGAGTTCTCGCTCAACGCGGTGATCGTCTCCAGTTGACCGGCCTGCTTAGACTTGGCCTCGTGCCAGGACTGCGAGACAAGCACGGCGGCGTAAGCGAGCAGCACGATCACTAGCAATGCTGCCGCATAGTTGAGTATTCGCCCGGGGCGTTGTTCAGTGCTGGCGTTTGGCATGGGTGGCTTTCATGCGATGGCAGGAGGGGCGCGCGCGGAATGCGAGATGAAGCTGTGTCTGGATGCTTTGCATGCCCTGCAATCTATCACCCCGCGCGGTGCAAGTTCAACTTTCGTTCGCGCACTGTGCAGTACATGCCACGCCGGTGGCGGGCACCGGTTCAAACCGCGCCGGTTTGGCGTTATCATCGGGCCCGTTCAATCAGGAGCTTTCATGCAGACACGCAAACCAATCGGCATCCCCGTCGTGGCCGCCACCGCCCAGATGGATGGCGCGGCCGACAGCAACTGTTCCGGCAACGAGATGGTCGCACTGATGGTGTTGGGCGACAGCATGGCTCCGGAATTCATCGAGGGGGAAATACTGGTCATCGAGATGGGGGCACCGGCAGCGGATGGCGCGTTCGTGATCGGTCAGGAAAACGAGGAATTTATCTTCCGCCAACTCAAACACGGTGCCACGGGTGGCTGGCAGCTGCATGCGCTCAACCCGGCTTATCCGGATATTGCCATCTCCAGTCTGGAGACGATCAAGGGGGTGGTCACCCACAAAAAGAAGCCCGGCTCGCGCAAGTCGGTCAAATACTACGGGGCGCAACCGGCCAAATAAGTGGGCAGTCGGATCGCGTTGAACAGGACTGCGAGAGCGTATTCATTCCACCACGCACAACCATGCCTTCTGGAACCAGCTCAGCGAATTCCACCACGCCTTGGCATTTTCCAGTGCCTTTTCACCCGCTGTCGACAGGATGAAGCTTCGAGAGTAACCGACCTCGTCACTGTCGACGGGCCTGACCCATCCAAAACGCATCAACAGGTTGCCTATCACTTCAGGGCAGAGCGTACCGGGCACAAACAGCGGCTCGATCTCGCCGCTTAGCCAGTTACGATTGTGGACGATATAACCACCCAGCATGCGTTGCGCTTCACTTTCGATGTCGTTGGTTTTCAGCCGGTAGACCAGCGATGCTCCGTGATGAACGTAGCTGAGTACATTCATCAATTGAACGCGCAATCCGGCTAGTTCGCATGGGGTCTCATTGCCTGCGGCAGCAGGGCTGCGGTTTTCCTGAGAATCATTAATGGCGTATGACATGGCAACTCCCATCATGTCGTTGACTTTGAACGTCGGGGCGAGAGGCCTCACCGTTCTGACAGATTACCGTGCTGTGATAATGATATCGGCAATGATTCGATCCTGATAAGGGGTGGGCATCAAGTACCCATATTTCAGGTAAGGGAGATTGTCTGCGTATTCGCTGCCAGTTGACTCTATCTGCGCTGAACGATATGGCCATATTTTCGGAATTTCCACGGAGCTCAAACCCACAACTTTAATAAGTCTACTGAGGGTCATCCCTATGCTTAAAGGCGAAAAATCCGTCAGAATGCTACCCAAGCGAACAAATATAGTTCGATACATATAGGGGAGCAGAACATGGGATCTGCACAACGGAATTTCTTTCCGGACGTAGGCGGCTACGCGCAGGAGTCAGGCGGCCTTGGCGAAACGATTCAATCATTCGACGGCATCGCCGCAATACAGGAACATCTCGAGCAAAAAGAGAGCCTGAAAGACTACTTTTGTGCCCGGACGAAGCAAATACCCGATGTACCTTTGAAATGCTATTCCGAATGCCGGGTGGCCCAGTGGGTGCACAGCGAGTATGTCAAAGAATGTGCGAACCGGGCATTGATCGACTCGGCGTGCCAGCGCTGCGAAGAATTCCACGAAATCGCCTCTCAATCGGTGCTGCTCACACAAAGGGATCTACCCGAACCGGTTTCGGACGTTCTGAAGTCAGCGCTGGATTTTGAAAGCGCCTCAAGGAATTTTCAGGCGGCACTGGCGAAGCTGTATGTCGAGTGCGGGTACAACCAATAAGTATTGAGCGATCCGGGTTCAGGCTGTCCCTGCTTTGTTTGACGCAAGCGAATACGACCCATTTGGGCCGTGCGGCAGACACGTCTTTACTTCCACAATGCGGCGCCGGATTTGTCTCTGATCTGGGTCTTCCACGCCTCATGAATCTGCGTCTTCAGACTGGCCGGCAACGGTACATAGTTAAGGTCGGAAGCAAGCTTGTCACCACTGGTAAGGGCCCAGTCGAAGAATGCCAGGACCTCTTGCATTCTCTCGGATCTTTCCGCAGATCTGTAGACCAGGATAAAGGTAGCACCGGTGATGGGCCAACTATCAGTGCCCGGTTCGTTGGTTAGAATCTCATAGAAACCCTTGTTCGCATCCCATTTGGCATTGGCAGCGGCAGCCTTGAAGCTTGCATCTGTTGGTGAAACGAAATAGCCGTCGCGATTCTTCAGCCGGGTGTATGTCATCTTGCTCTGTACAGCGTAGGCATATTCCACATAGCCAATGGAATTCTTGAGGCGACGCACGTACATGCCGACCAGATCGTTACCCTTGCCACCGGTGCCGACGGGCCATTTCACGGCCTTGCCTGCTCCTATACTCTCTTTCCAGTCAGGACTGATTTGAGAGAGATAAGTGGTGAAGATGAATGTCGTACCCGAACCATCATAGCGGTACATCACATTGATGGTTTCATCCGGCAAGGCGAGATCGGGGTTGTCTGCAACGATGCGCTTGTCGTTCCATTTTGTGATCCGGCCCTGGAAGATGTCGGCCAACACTTTGCCGTCCAGCTTCAATTGGCCGGGAGCAACGCCGTCGATGTTGACGACCGGAACGACGCCTCCAATCACGGTCGGAAACTGGCTCAGGCCGGCAGAGGCCAATTCGCTTGGGTTCAACGGGGCGTCGCTTGCACCGAAATCCACGATCCTGGCCTGGATCTGTTTGATGCCGCCACCGGAGCCGATGGGTTGGTAATTCAAACCGGTGTCGCTTTGCATTGCGTAGGCTTTTGCCCACGAAGAGTAGATCGGAGCTGGAAAAGTTGCACCTGCGCCGTTGATATCGATCGCATTGGCGATGCCGAAAGACATAAGTGCCGCGGATAGTACGATGTTGCCGTGTAGATGCTTTATGCTCATTTCAACTTTTCCTCTATGCAATAACTCGCTTGATTGCGCTTTGCCAATGAAAAGCATCCTATTGCAATTTTGTTGCGAGATTATTACTCCGCTTTTGACATAGAGAACAAATGGGGCTGATCTACCCTCAGTTGTTCCGATTTGCTGCGGCGTGGAGTGAAGAAACGGGAGCGACTGGGTTGTCGATCCGGCCAACGAGGTTGTTTTGATGATGCCGGTGGCTAATGCCAGCATAGAATCATTTACCCGCGTAACGCCGGTCGGCCAATTGAGGGGCTTTAACTACTCCACCACCACTTAAGAGTCATTTAAGGTTGTTCTATATAATCCAGCCCTGCTCAGGTATACGGCCAGAGCCCCCACATCAAGGAGAGTCCCGTGAAGTCCCTTTGGTTTGCCCCTGCGAATAGCCTTTCGGCCCTGCGCCACCCGCTCGCCGAGGAGAGATGCATGAAGACGCTCCTTATGCTGCTGATGCTCGCTGCAACGATCACAGGCAATAGCGCCTGTGCCAGCGGGACCGAACGCATCACGCTCCCGGCCAATCTGCATCCCGTTTGGCGCTCCGAATGCGTAAGTTGCCACCCCCTTTATCCGCCCAAGCTGCTCACGGAGAGCGACTGGAAGGCGCTGATGGGAGGACTCGACAAGCATTTCGGGGTCAATGCCGGTGTGGACGACAAGACCCGCGAGATCATCACCCAGGCGCTGCTTGCGGATGCCGCGCCGGATAGCGCCACCAACCATCACTCGGACTCGCTGCGCATCACGGATACGCCCTGGCATCTGGCCAGACATAAAGGCAGGCGCAACAATATCGAGCGGAAGATCTCCAACTGCAGCAACTGCCACAAGAACGAGGACGATCAGCTGTGGTGAGCCAGGCAAAATAGAAATCGACTCCGGCACTTTGGGATCGCAGCAAGGATGAAAAAGCCCGGCATCGCCGGGCTTTTTCATGGGAGAACATCCGATGCCGAACGCTTTGGTGCAGATGTTGCAATTGCTCTGCGGCGGTCAATGGCCGGGTTCATCAGTCTGCGAAGACAAGGCGAACACGCCGCTTTGTTCGTTTCAGATCACCGCCACTCGTCGATCAACGACGCCACCAAAGCGGTCCATCCGGTCTGATGCGTGGCCCCCAATCCCTTGCCGGTTTCAGCATCGAAATATTCGGCAAAGGGAATGCAGTCCCGCCAGTGCGGGTCGTTCTGGAATTTTTCGACATCGCCAAAGACCGCACGCCTGCCCTCCGCATCCCGGGTAAATATTGAAAGCGACGAGTTGGCAAAATACTTCGCCATCTCGCCTACAGCAACCTTGTTTCCATCGACATCCTGTATGTTAAGCGTATCCCCGTACGCCTTGCCCAGTTTGCGCAAGGATTCAATCATCAGAAACGTGGTTGGGAACCACACGGGGCCTCTCCAGTTCGAGTTGCCGCCCTTGATCTTGCTTTCGGCTTCAGCAGGCTCGTATCTGACAACGGTTCCGCAGAAGACAAACGGATGATCGTTGTGATATTTCGACATGCTGCGCAGTCCGAATTTCGACCTGAACTCCCCGGCATTCCAGACGCGCTGCATGATGCGGTTCAACTGGTCCGGCGCGACGATGGTGAGTACGAGCGTCTTTTCACCTCCCCGGATCACCGTATTCACGCATTGGGAGACGATCTCCTGGCGGTTTTCGACGAACCAGTTCAGGTTTGTCGAAAATTCCAGGAATGGCTTGGTCCAGGTTTCTTCCAGTCTTTCGACAGCAAATAGCGGAATAAGACCAACCAGCGAGCGCACCCTGATCTTTTCGAACCTGCCGTCGGGATAGCGAATGATGTCGTAAAAAAATCCGTCTTTTTCGTCCCACAGATTGTGGTCGCCATGTTCGCCCATGCGCTTCATGGCGGCGCCGACGTAGACATAGTGCTGGAAGAATTTTGTTGCGAGACCCTCGTATGCGGGATTCTGCTTGGCCAGTTCCAGCGCGATGCGCATCAGGTTCTGGCAGAACATGCCCATCCAGCCGGTCGCGTCTGATTGCTGCAGTACCGCTCCGTCCGCGAGTTTTTTCGAACGGTCGAACAGGGTGATGTTGTCCAGTCCGAGAAATCCGCCCTCGAATATATTGTTGCCGGCCGGGTCTACCTTGTTCACCCACCACGCAAAGTTGATCAACAGTTTATGGAAGCACTTTTCAAGGAAGGCATAGTCTGCCTTGCCCGAGCGGATGCGGTCCATGTTGTAAACGCGCCATACCGCCCAGGCATGCACCGGCGGATTCAGATCGCTGAATTCCCATTCATACGCGGGTATCTGTCCGTTCGGATGCTGGAACTGCTCGAACAGCATGAACCAGAGCTGCTTCTTGGCAAAAGCGGGATCGATTATCGTGATGGGAAAAGTGTGAAAGGCCAGATCCCATGCCGCAAACCACGGGTACTCCCATTTGTCCGGCATGGAAATGATGCGTTGCGAATTCAGATGCCGCCAATGCTGGTTGCGTATCTGTTTGCGGGACTGCGGCGGCGGTGCTTCCGCGTTGTCGCCGTCCAGCCATCGATTCACATCAAAGATGTAACTCTGTTTTCCCCACATCAGGCCGGCAAAAGCCTGGCGCTGTATCAGGCGTTCATCGGCATTTGCACCGGCGGGGTGTATCGAATCGTAGAATTCGTCCGCCTCGTTCTTGCGGAGCTCAAATATTGCGTCGGTATCCGCGAATGGTTTTTCGAGCCGGTCCTGGCTGATGCGCAGCTCGATGCTTGTCTGCCCCCCTGCAGGGACCATGCGCACGTAGTTCATGCAGGCTTTGGTGCCCTTCAGTTCCGGATTGACGCTGGGCTCTCCATCGACGATGTGCCGGTGAAAAGCATCCTTGAAATAGTGCCTGCCATCCGCCGTGTCTGCGCCGTAGAGTCTTTTCTTGTTGGTTTCGTTATCCGTGAACAGCGGCGTTCCCCCCGCCGTACAGTAGATATAGCGCCGGCCCAGCTTGTACTCGAAAGGAAGATTGGAAAGTCCGCACGACCCGGTGTCGTCAGCCACAAAGCACGTATGTTCCCCGGTTTCCTCCAGCAGACTGAGGCAGGGTTCCTGCGCGCGTTGTGCGCCCCACGACCAGATGTTGCGAAACCACAGGTTGGGGATAACGTGTATCGGAGCCTCTACCGGGCCGCGGTTGTGCACTTCGATGCGGATGCAGATATCTTCCGGTCCCGATTTCGCATAGCTCACAAACACATCGAAGTACCGGTCATCATCGAAGATCCCGGTGTCGATCAATTCATATTCGGGGCCGCTGCCGTTGCGGGCCCGGTTCTCTTCGATCAGTCTTTGGTAGGGGAATTCGGCTTGCGGGTATTTGTACAGATAACGCATGAAGCTGTGGGTCGGTGTGCTGTCGAGATAGAAGTAGTAGTCCTTCAGGTCTTCGCCGTGATTGCCCTGGGTGTGCGAAACCCCGAAAGCCCGCTCTTTCAAGATCGGATCTTTTTGATTCCAGAGCGCCAATCCGAAACACAGCAATTGGTAACGGTCACATAACCCGGCCAAGCCATCCTCGCCCCAGCGGTATGTCTTGCTTCTCGCCATGTCGTGGGTCAGGAAATCCCAGGCTTCCCCATCCGGACTGTAGTCCTCGCGCACTGTTCCCCATGAGCGTTCGCTCAGGTAAGGTCCCCATCGCTTCCACGCGACGTGCAGCGGCCCATCTGCTTCCGCGAGCCGGTGATGTTCCTGGGTGAGCTTGGCCTGTCTTTCACGCATCGGTTTGCCCCCGTCATTAGTAAAACAACTAGCCATTCGACTGATGAAGCAACCCTAACTATCGCTAAGCACGGTAAAACCGTGCAAGCGTTAGTTGGTAAGCCCGCAAGCGGGCAAGTCGCTGGTTATCCGGCGCAGGCCGGAATCCGGCGATTAAAAGATGCTGCGAAGCACACGCAGCCTAAAGTGCCGGAAAATTGTTCGTCCACTGGTTCCGGCCTGCACCGGAACGACGATCTGGCGGACTACTTGCCTTCAATAGGCTTCCAGATCCGCGCCATCCAGATTCAGCGAGTGGCGCCAGAATTGGTCGTCCCGGTCGAACAGGCGATAGGTGCCGCGCGGCCCCCAGCTTCCCGCCGGATAAGTGGTGATGAAATCGCGCTCCATGGACCAGACTTTGAGAATCGGGTCCACCACGCTCCAGGCAGTCTCCACTTCGTCGATGCGCAGGAACAGCGAATGGTCGCCCAGCATCACATCCAGCAGCAGTCCCTCGTAGGCGTCAAAACTGTCTTCGCCTTTCTTGTGATATGAAGCATCCAGACTGATGGTGCGCGTGTCGACGTCGAGTCCCGGCACTTTCACCTGCATCTCTATCTTCAGGCAGTCGTCCGGCTGAATGCCCAGCATGACCCAGTTGGGGTGCTGTCCACCCTGGCGTGCATGTTTGAGCAGATCCTGCGGCGGATTCTTGAAGCGGATGCAGATCGCCGAACTGGTCTCGGCCATGCGCTTGCCGGTACGCAAATAGAACGGCACACCCGCCCAGCGCCAGTTGTCGACGAACAATTTCAGCGCGGCATAGGTTTCGGTGACACTGTTGGGAACCACGCCTTTTTCTTCAAGATAGCCCGGCACCGGGTCGCCGTTCACGATGCCGCTGGAATATTGCCCGCGGAAGGCGTGCGCGTTCACCGAATTCTGCGTGATGGGGCGGATGGCTTTCAGCACCTTTACCTTCTCGTCGCGCAGGTGTTCCGCCGACATCGATAACGGCGTTTCCATGGCCACCAGCGCAAGCAGCTGCATCAAATGGCTTTGCAGCATGTCGCGCAACGCGCCGGCGCCTTCAAAATATCCGGCACGGCCCTCCACCCCCAGCGTTTCCGAGTGGGTGATCTGCACATGGTCGATGTAATGCCGGTTCCAGATCGGTTCCAGCAGGATGTTCGCGAAGCGGAATACCATGACATTCTGCACGGTGCCTTTGCCGAGATAGTGGTCGATGCGGTAGATCTGCTTCTCGGTCAAATGACGGTACAAATTTTGTTGCAGCGTCTGTGCACTGAGCAGGTCATAGCCAAACGGTTTCTCGATCACCACGCGGCGCCAACCGGTCTTTTCCTGCAGCAGTCCGACATTGCCCAGCTTCTCGATGATCGGCGGAAACTCCGCCGGACGCACCGACATGTAAAAGACAATATTGGGGGGGAGTTGCGGGTTGGTTTCCAGCGTCTTCTGCAGGCGTTGGTAAGCGTCGGCGTCATCGGGCGGATTGGCGTGGTAATGCAGGCGGGCGCTGAAGCGGGCAAAGGCCTGTTCGATTATTTCCGGCGGCTGTTTTGCCTTTAGCATCTCCAGAACTTCCGATGACCATTGTTCATCGCTCATCGGCTTGCGGCCGCATCCCAGTATTGCCATGTTCTCGGGCAGGCGGTTGAACAACTCCAGACGGAACAAGGCAGGGATCAGTTTGCGCCGTGCCAGATCGCCGCCCGCCCCCAAAATCACGATGGTGCAGGGCTCGATGGTTTTCATTTGTCGCCCGCGTCTTTCTTGACTGCATGTCCGCCAAAGGCATTGCGCATCGTTGACAGTACACGGTAGCCATAACCGGTCTGGCTTTGGCTGTTAAAGCGCATTTGCAGGGCCAGCGTCAACACCGGCGCCGCGACGCCCTGATCCACAGACTCGATTACCGTCCAGCGGCCTTCGCCCGAGTCGGGCACGAAGGGCGCGATATTGCCCAGATCCTGGTCGACCTTCAGCGCGTCGGCGGTGAGATCGAGCAGCCAACTGCGCACGACGGAACTGTGGCGCCACAGCTCGGTAATCTCTGCCAGATCCAGATTGAATTCCTGCTTTCCGCGCAGCAGTTCCAAACCTTCGGCCAGCGATTGCATCATGCCGTACTCGATGCCGTTGTGGATCATCTTGGTGAAATGGCCGGAACCGACCGGCCCGACATGTGCCCAGCCGCGGTCAGCGGCAGGGGCGAGGGCTTGCAGGATGGGTGTCATGGTCTTGGCCACTGCGGCGCTCGCGCCCACCATCAGGCAGTAACCGTTCTCCAGCCCCCAGATGCCGCCCGAGGTGCCGGCATCCATGAAGCCGATGCCTTGTTCGGCCAACCATGCGCCGCGTCGCTGGCTGTCGTGGTAATTTGAATTGCCGCCGTCGATAATGATGTCGCCTTTGCCCAGCAACGGTGTCAGAGCTCGGATCTGTTGTTCGGTGGGTTCTCCGCTGGGCAACATCAGCCAGATGATGCGCGGGGATGATAATTTGGATATAGTATCTTCAACCGAGCTTGCTGCCACCATGCCGGCCTCTTTGGCGAGTAGCGATACAACTTCGTTCGAACGGTCAAACCCCACGACTTCGATCTTCCCCTTGCGCAGGCGACGCACCATGTTGCCGCCCATCTTGCCCAAACCGATCATCGCCATACGCATGGTTGTTCTCCTTATAATTAGCTGCTCAGGGCAGCATTGGCATCTTACAATCGTCCTTGTCGCTAATTCGAGGTTGGATCAATTCTATGCCTTCAACAAGACAAATGACACCACAGACTTGTCGTTGGCATCCGTTCGGGAATGCCGCCCAACTGGAACACGCTGCCGTCGCCGAGATAGAGCGTCTGGCACGCATGGCCATAGACAGTCGTAAATCGTTCTCCATCGTCCTCTCCGGTGGCACCACTCCGCGCAGGGTCTATGAGGCGCTGCGTCACATCAAGACGGACTGGCGGGCATGGCATATCTATTTTGGCGATGAACGCTGCCTGCCTGCGGGCGACGCCGAACGCAACAGTCGCATGGCGGCGCAAGCCTGGCTGGACCATGTGCCCATACCCGTCGTCCAGACCAACACCATCCCGGCAGAGCAGGGCGCCGCCATCGCCGCGGAAGAATACGCACGAATTGTGAACAGAATAACCGTGTTCGATCTCGTGCTGCTTGGTCTGGGGGAAGACGGTCACACGGCGAGCCTGTTCCCGAACCATGAACTGGGCGAACAGCCCGGCGCACCGGCCGCGCTGGCCGTACACGATGCCCCCAAGCCGCCGCCGCAACGCGTGTCGCTGAGCGCGCGTCGGTTAAGTGCGGCACGCAACGTCATGTTCCTGATCACGGGCAAGAGCAAGATGCAGGCGGTCGCTGCTTGGCGATCGCAAAAGCCAATTCCGGCTTCCGCTATCACGCCGGAAAATGGAGTCGACGTCTATATTGAAAGCGAGCTGATCAGAAGTTTTGATTCCATTTAGCCGCTGCACCACAACGGTAATATCAAAAAGGAGCTCGCATCATGAAAATAGCATTCCTGGGACTGGGCATCATAGGCAGCGCCTGGGCGAAGAACCTGGTCGCCGATGGACACGAGGTGCGCTGCTGGAACCGCACGCGCAAAGACATCCCGAACTTTTTCGTCTCGGCACAGGACGCCGTGCGCGATGCCGAGGTCGTGTTCATCGTGGTCGCCGATCCGCCTGCCGTGCAATCTGTGCTCGACCAGATCCAGTCCGCGCTGCGCCCGGGCATGCTGGTGATCCAGTCCAGCACCATCTCGGCCCAATGGACGCGGCGTTTTGCAGCGCAAGTGCAAGGCAGCGGTGCCGATTATCTGGAAGCACCCTTTACCGGCAGCAAACTTGCCGCCGAGAAGCGCCAGACCGTCTATTACCTTGGCGGCGAAGCCGCGTTGATCGAGCGGGCGCGTCCTGTGCTGGAGTCGATCTCTGCAGCCATCCTGCACATCGGCCCGCTGGGCACAGCGTCAACCCTGAAACTCGCGATGAACATGAACATCGCCGGTGTGGCGCAAAGCCTGTGCGAAAGCCTGGCGTTCTGCAGGGCAGCCGGTATTTCCGATGAGGTATTTTTCGGCGCACTCTCCCGCAATGCGTCGCGTTCCGGCGTCTCAGACCTCAAAGAGCCCAAGCTGCGCCAGTGCGACTACAGCCCACAGTTCTCGCTCAAGCACATGGACAAGGACCTGCGCCTCGCGCTGGAAACGGCGGCCGAGCTTTCCATTTCACCGGAGCAGATCAGGCATCTCAAGGCGCTATACGACCGCGGCATGGCGGCGGGGTGGGCGGATGAGGACTTTATCGGGTTGATGCGGTTGGTCGATGCGGGACGGTGAGAACCAGTACAGAGCAGCTCAAGGCGGGTGTTGAAAATCTGTCCACATTTCCTCCATGTGGAAACTTCAAATTGCATGGCCAAAGCGAGCGGGTTGGAGGGGAAAGTGGATTGAAGCAGGGCGGGGTGTGTCAATGCGGAAGTCGGGCGAGCGGCAAAAAAATATTCGCGTGCCAGACTCAATTGCCATTGCGCAATGCGGACATAGGGTTGGAAAGTGGTTATCGGAGGGACGATGCTCAGTCGATTGTTTGCGGGAGTAGCGGTTGCCGTCGCACTGGCAGGTTGCGGAGGCGGCGGTAGTGGCTCGGGTTCTGGTGCAGGTGCGGCAAGCCCGGTCATCACGGCGCGAGATGCCGGAAGGGATTGGGTCGCTGTCGCTTCTTCTCAGGACGGCAGCAGACAGGTCGCTGCGGTGATGGGCGGTCGGCTCTATACGTCTGCCGATAGCGGTGTGAGCTGGACGGCGCGGGAATCGGTCCGGAATTGGCGCGCAGTGGCTTCGTCTGCGGACGGAAGCAAGCTGGTCGCCGCGGTGAAGACCGGGCAGCTCTACACCTCTGCCGACTACGGTGTCAGCTGGACGCCGGGCGGTGTTTCGATGCCGTGGAACGCGGTCGCCTCAGCATCGGATGGCAGCAAGCTGCTGGGTGGAGTCATCGGCGGTCAGTTGTACACCTCGGCGGATTCCGGTGCGAATTGGTCCGGGGTGGCCGGCACGGGTGCTTATTGGATGTCGGTAGCGTCTTCGGCAGACGGCAGCAAGTTGGTGGCTACGGACCAAGGAAGT
Organism: Sideroxydans sp.; assembly: GCA_043744345.1. Taxonomy (GTDB): domain Bacteria; phylum Pseudomonadota; class Gammaproteobacteria; order Burkholderiales; family Gallionellaceae; genus Sideroxyarcus. The sequence continues at coordinate 22,138 of JAYTUW010000044.1, forward strand.
ACATTGCTGGCTTCCGGCACCGGTGGTTATCTTTACACGTCCACCGATTTCGGTGCCAATTGGTCCCCGCGCGATTCCTCAAGGTATTGGACTTCCGTCGCGTCTTCGTCTGATGGCAGCAAGTTGGTGGCCGCGGTGTGGGGCGGGAATATCTACACCTCCACTAATTCGGGTGTCACCTGGACAGCGCGCGAATCGGCCAGGAACTGGTTTGCAGTGGCTTCATCGGCGGATGGCAGCAGACTGGTTGCCGCGGAAAATCTCGGCAAGCTGTATGCCTCCAACGACGCCGGCGTCACCTGGACGGTGCTGGACAGTACGGCGCGCATTTGGCAGCAGATCGCATCTTCGGCAGACGGGAGCAAGCTTGTGGTCGTGGTGCAGGGCGGGTTTATCTACACCATCACACGGCAGTAGCAGGCACCTCCGCGATCCGGTTCAAAGCCCGCGCATGTAGATCGGCCGCAGCGTGCGATGTCCTTGCATGGCTTCGCGCAGTTGCAGCAACAACTTCTCTTTATCCCTGGGCAGATTCCCCGCGAGCGCCAGTGCATTGCTGGTATGGTTGCTGCGGAAGATGACCGGCTGCGGTGGGGTTAGGCCGTTGATGAGTCTTTCCTGTTCTTTCAATATCGCCAAATCATCCGGCATCTCGAACGCTTCGCCGAATTTGCGCCGGAATTCTTCAGCGATGCTGTCGTCCAGATACAGTTGCAGCGTGGAGAGGTAGGTGATGGGCGCGCTGTTCAGCAATGCAATCGTGCCGTCTATGTGTTCGTCGCTGTGTGTGTTGCCGCCCAGTCCGAGGATGACGGTGGCGGAGACCTTCATGCCGCTGGCGTGCGCCTTGTGCAGCACTTCAGCCATGCGCCGCTGTGTTGCGCCCTTGGTGATCTTTTTCAGGATGAGGTCGGCGCCGGATTCGATGCCGAAGTAGAGCAGGCTGAGCTTGTGCTCGCGCAACTGCACGAGCTCTTCCGCACTCTTGCGCTGGATGTTGCCGGGCGTGGCATAGCAGGAAACGCGCGTCAGGCGCGGGAAGGTCGCGGCCAGTTCGCCCAGGATGGCGAGCAGATGCTCTGTCGGCAGCGCCAGCGCATCACCATCGGCGAGGAACACGCGCTGCGCATCCGGCCAATCGGCAGCGGCACTGTGGATATCGGCGAATACTTCTGCCAGCGGGCGTTCTACAAACTGCTTGCTGCGATACATGGCGCAGAAGCTGCACTGGTTGAAGCTGCAGCCCAGCGTGGCCTGGATGATGAGGTTGTCGCCCTCGGAGGGAGGACGAAACAAGGGCATGTCGTAGCGTAAGCTCATGCCCAATTGTAGCGGGAATGTACTGCTTATCCAGACATGTGTTCGTGGTTCACACCGCGCTCATCCTGTTCAACGCAATCTGCAGCGAATCTGGTTACACCCGGCAATGGATTTGCGGCACGGCACTATTCATCCCTCCCCGCATGGCGGGCGGGTAGATCATTGAATTTCCGCTCCCGGGGGTTTGGGTTACTGCTTTTTGCCCAGCTTGACGAAGCTGACTACGTTGGATTTCGGCCGGTCGTCGTCCGCATAGTGCGGCTTGGCCGTGTCAAAACCGAGCTTCTCTGCCAGTTCTTTTTCACGATCCGAGATCAGTGCAAAACAATCCTTGACGTCCTGGATCGTGCTTGCCGAAAGCGGGTTGGAACCGCCGAGTGGTGTGACATCCTTGACGACGCTCCCCAGCGTCTTGCGCATCTGGCTCAGGATGCGTTGTTCTTTCTTGAGCTCTTCTGTAAGCATGTTGCATCTCTGGTTAT
>JAYTUW010000045.1:0-23396 GCA_043744345.1 Sideroxydans sp.
GTTTTCAATCATTGATGGGTATCGCTACGCTCAACCCATCCTACGGTGCTGTTGCAAAAGGAAAAGGATCGAAGAGCTGAAAGGCTTCCTCGATCCCCATTCCACATTCCTCGATCCTTACTTTTTGTCTTTGACTTCAGTGAACTCGGCGTCAACCACGTTATCGTCATGCGGCTTGGCCTCAGCTTGTGCGCCACCTTCAGTGCCTTGTGCACCCTGTGCCTTGGCCTGCTCGGCGGCATACATCTTCTCGCCCAACTTCTGCGCAGCCGTCGCCAGCGCTTCGGACTTGGCTTCGATGGCTTCCTTGTCGTCACTCTTCACCACTTCTTCCGCAGCCTTCACCGCGGCTTCGATGGCGGCCTTTTCATCGGCATTCAGTTGCTCGCCGTATTCCTTCATCGACTTGTTGGTCGAATGGATCAGGCCATCCAGCTGGTTGCGGGCGGTCACCAATTCCATCGCTTTTTTGTCTTCATCGGCGTGCGCTTCGGCATCGGCCACCATGCGTTGAATTTCTTCTTCGCTCAGACCTGAACTGGCCTTGATGGTGATGTTGGCTTCCTTGCCGGTGGCCTTGTCCTTCGCGCCCACATGCAAAATGCCGTTGGCGTCGATGTTGAAGGTCACTTCGATCTGCGGCATGCCGCGCGGTGCGGGCGGAATGTCGGCCAGGTTGAACTGGCCCAGGCTCTTGTTGCCGGAAGACATCTCGCGCTCGCCTTGCAGCACGTGGATGGTCACCGCGTTCTGGTTGTCGTCGGCGGTGGAGAACACTTGCGATGCCTTGGTCGGGATCGTGGTGTTCTTCTTGATGAGCTTGGTCATCACGCCGCCCATGGTTTCGATACCCAGCGACAACGGAGTTACGTCCAGCAGCAGCACGTCCTTCACTTCGCCTTGTAGCACGCCGCCCTGGATGGCCGCGCCAACCGCCACGGCTTCGTCCGGGTTCACGTCCTTGCGCGCTTCCTTGCCGAAGAAGGCCTTCACCTTCTCTTGTACCATCGGCATACGGGTCTGGCCGCCGACCAGAATCACGTCGGCGATGTCGGCGTTGGAAACGCCTGCATCCTTCATCGCGATCTTGCATGGCTCGATGGTGCGTGCGACCAGGTCTTCCACCAGGCTTTCCAGCTTGGCGCGCGTGATCTTCACGGCCAGGTGTTTCGGGCCGGTGGCATCGGCGGTGATGTAGGGCAGGTTCACTTCGGTCTGCTGCGTGGAAGACAATTCGATCTTGGCTTTTTCCGCCGCGTCTTTCAGGCGTTGCAAGGCCAGCATATCCTTCTTCAGGTCGACGCCGCTTTCTTTCTTGAATTCTTCCACCAGGAATTCGATCACACGCATGTCGAAGTCTTCGCCGCCGAGGAAGGTGTCGCCGTTGGTGGACATCACTTCGAACTGGTGCTCGCCGTCGATTTCGGCGATGTCGATGATGGAGATGTCGAACGTGCCGCCGCCGAGGTCATACACCGCGATCTTGCGGTCGCCTTCCTGCTTGTCCATACCGAACGCCAGTGCGGCAGCGGTCGGCTCGTTGATGATGCGCTTCACATCCAGACCGGCGATGCGGCCAGCGTCCTTGGTGGCTTGGCGCTGGCTGTCGTTGAAGTAAGCCGGAACAGTGATGACCGCTTCGGTGACGGGCTCGCCCAGATAGTCTTCGGCGGTCTTCTTCATCTTCATCAACACTTCGGCGGAGATTTCCGGTGCAGAGATTTCCTTGTCGCGCACCTTCACCCATGCGTCGCCGTTCTTGGCCTTGACGATGGAGTAGGGAACCATGTCGATGTCTTTCTGCACCATCTTCTCTTCGAAGCGGCGGCCGATCAGGCGCTTCACGCCGTACAGGGTGTTCTTGGGATTGGTCACGGCCTGGCGCTTGGCGGGCGCACCCACCAGCACTTCACCATCTTCCATGTAGGCGATGATGGACGGGGTGGTGCGGGCGCCTTCGGCGTTCTCGATCACCTTGGTCTTGCCGTTCTCCATGATGGCCACGCAAGAGTTCGTCGTGCCCAAGTCGATACCGATGATTTTTCCCATGATGCTTTCCTTTCAGTTGAATTCGTGAATATTGAATGCTTTTGTTGCCTTGCCACCCAAGATCAGGGCGACATTGGATATTTCAAGTCCCGCGGCGTCATTCCGGCGTAGGCCGGAATCCAGCGCTGTTATTCAATATGCCTTTAATGGCTTTGTCCGCTTCGCGGAATTATTGAATCAACTGGATTCCGGCTTTCGCCGGAATGACGGTGAGGCTTATTCTTTCCCCTTCGCCACCATCACCAGCGCCGGGCGCAGCACGCGGTCATTCAGCGAATACCCCTTCTGCATCACGCTGACCACGGTATTGGCCGGCTGGTCGCTGTCGATCATGCCAATGGCCTGATGCTTATGCGGGTCCAGCTTTTCGCCGACCGGGTTGAGTTCCTTGATATTGAACTTCTCGAACACGCTGGAAAGCTGCTTTAGGGTCAATTCCATCCCGCTCTTGAAGCTTTCGATGTTCTCGGTCTGAACCGCTAGCCCGGCCTGCAAGCTATCCATCACCGCCAGCATCTCGCCGGAAAAACGCTCCACGGCAAACTTTTGCGCCTTGCTCACATCCTCGGCAGCACGGCGGCGGATGTTTTCGCCTTCTGCCTTGGCATACATCCAGGCGTCGTAGTGTTCCTGAGCCTTGAGTTCGGCCGCTTTCAGCATCTCCTCCATGCTGGGCATGGCCTCCGGCGTGGCGATGGGTTGTTCGGTTTGTGGCGTATCGTTCTGTTCCATGCTGCTCTCCTGTTTTCGACTTGTGGCTTATTGGGGCATGGTTCCGGATTTCAAGAGCCGGGACTAAAAATATTTACGTCATGCGATAATGCGCGCCGTTCGCAAGCCACCTAGCCATGTCCAACTCCCGTAACTACCACTGGCGTATCGCCGGTTTCTACTTTTTCTATTACGCCTTTGTGGGGATGTTCTCGCCCTACTGGAGCCTGTACCTCAAATCCATCCATTTCGACGCCATCGAGATCGGCACCCTGATGTCGATCTCACCGGTGATGCGCATGCTTGCACCCGGTGTTTGGGGTTGGTTGGCCGACCACACCGGCAAGCGGCTACTGGTGGTGCAGATTGCGGCCAGTTTGAGCGCCCTGTTCTATCTGGGCGTGTTCGCCACCACCAGTTTCTGGGGGCTGTTCCTGGTGCTGGTGCTGATGAATTTCTTCTGGAGCGCCTCGATGCCGCTGGTGGAAGCGACCACGCTGAGTTACCTCGGCAAGAATACCGACCGCTACGGACGCATCCGCTCCTGGGGTTCCATCGGTTTTATCGTCTCGGTGGTGGGGCTGGGTTTTGCCTTCGATTACGTTGCTATTGCCTGGCTGCTGTGGGCGGGGCTGGTGTGCGAGGTGGGTATCCTGATCTTTGCAAAACAGATTCCCAAAACCGAAGTGTTGGCGCACCACACGGATAGCCAGCCGATCAAACAGATCGTGCTGCAACCGCGCGTGCTGGCCTTGTTCGGCGCGTGCTTCCTGATGGCCGTGGCACATGGCCCTTATTACACCTTCTATTCCATCTATCTGGTCGAGCACGGCTATGCCAAGAGCGCCGTGGGGGCGTTATGGGCGCTGGGCGTGATCTGCGAGATCGGCGTGTTTTTCCTGATGCCCGCACTGGTGAGGAAATTCGGTTTCACGCGCATCCTGCTCATCAGCTTTGGCGCGGCGGTGCTGCGATTTCTGCTCATCGGCTGGGCGGTAGATGTTGTTGTCCTGTTGCTGTTTGCCCAGGCATTGCATGCGCTCACCTTCGGTTCCTATCACGCTGCCTCAGTGGGGTTGGTGCACCAGTTCTTCCAGGGGCGTCACCAATCACGGGGGCAGGCCCTGTTTGGCAGCGTCACCTACGGCGCGGGCGGCATGCTGGGCGGATTGGCCAGCGGCCCGATCTGGCAGCATTGGGGCGCGACGGCGTTGTATTCGTGCAGTGCGGGAGCGGCGTTGCTGGGCTTGTTGCTGATGGGGTGGAAACTGCGCAACGCCAAATTGAGCCAGGGCTGAAGGGCGAAGCCAAACTCTATGGGGCCCCACATAGGCTTGGCGAGCTGATTTGCGATACTGACCGGCATTCATCATATTGCGTCCAAATTTCGACTGGCGGCTGCCCGTCCCCGGCTGTTTATGCTATCGAATTGCCATTTAGGCCTTATCCCGCACGGTTTTAGTGTTGGCACAGACTTTGCTGTTTCATTTGCTCAATAGGAATCCATCAATTCGATGGGGGTATTCCTGAGGGACAATTGCAACGGGTCAAATAGCAGGTTTGGCCCCGGCCGGGGGAAAGATGCAAAAGGCAGTATGGGAGTTGGTTTACGGGATCGAGGATCTGTATCCGCACAATTTGGAACAGTCCTTTCCGCGGGTGATGGAGAAAGTCGCCAAGTTGTGGCCCACCCCGATGATGGAAGGTTACTTTCGGGAGCTCATGGTCAATGAGCGCGCGGACAGGCAGGGATTTTCTCCGGAAGTGGCTATGGAGATCTACTATCTGAGCAAAGTGTTCGAAGGTACACGTAACTTCCCCAGGAAGCGCGATGACAATCTGTTGGCGCATGTGAACAACAAGCCGACCTTTGGCGCAAATTTTGACGGCTCCCAAAGCGGAAGCTTCTTCAAATACTCCCAACTGGATTTTATCAACACGAGCTCGCCGAGCGATGACAGTCCTTGGCACAATATTGATCCTGACAAACACCGCGCCGTTGTTGGCAGTGGCTATCCGTGCACTGCTTCTGGATTCATGGAGGCAGTTGGAGCAGGGGATGTGCGCGCTATTAGTCTGTTTCTGGATTGCAAGATCAATATCGATACGTGCGATGAGCGTAGCTGGACACCGCTGACCATTGCGGTTTACAACGGACGCGAGGCGCTGGCCAACTTGCTGGTTCGGAAGGGCGCCAATGTGCACACCAAGGATGCGGGCGGATACTCTCCCATGCACTGGGCTGCATTCAAGGGCCATTCCGCCATTGTCAAATCATTGATCATGAATGATGCAGACGTGAATTCCATCAGCCAGCTTGGCTGGACGCCATTGATGGCGGCCGCCATGAACGGGCACCTGGACGTTTGCGCGACACTGATTGCCGCCGGAGCCAATACCAATTTGTCGACACAGGATGGCTGGACGGCACTGCAAAAGGCCAGCGCTTACAATCATCATGCAGTGGTCAGATTGTTTTTGTCTCTGATGAAGGTAAATTTGATTGGCACCACGCCGAACAAAAAGAAGGTTCAATATTCAATTCGGAAGGAAGGTGCTGCTCGTCCGGCGGCGCAGCTCAATTTGTCCCTTGATATTTGAGTTTGCTGGGCTGAGGAACGAAGTTCGGCACTTTTGAATCGCGATAATGGGCATACTCTTGCGAGTAAAGAAGACCGACGATTCCGGGGGAATGCTATCGCTCTCTATGCAAAGTAGCCGTCCAATTTCAAATCGGCAATGCTGTCTTGTCCACTGCCCTGCGCAACACAAAGCTGGTGCGAACGCCGGTAACGCCTTTGATGCGGGTGATCCGGTTGAGCAATAATTCCTGGTAGGCGTCCATATCTTTTGCGACCACCTTGAGCTGGTAGTCGGCGTCCTGCCCGGTGATCAACAGGCATTCCAGCACTTCCGGTATTTCGACGACTGGAAAATGGGGACAGATTTATTTATCCCTCCCACCCAACCAATTTGGTAGAGTGAATACCTGCACTGCCGAGAGGGGTTGATTCATGCCGAGAGTGGGAAGAGTCGTACTGCCTGATTATCCGCACCACATAGTCCAGCGCGGTCACAACCGCCAAGTGATTTTCGCCCAGGATAAAGACTGTGAAGGCTATCTGGAGAATCTTCAGGAATTGAAGACGACATTTGGGATCGGTGTATACGCCTACTGTTTAATGACCAATCATGTGCACCTGTTATTACAGCCCGGCGAATCAGTAGCTGACTTGGGACGTTTCATGAAAGCACTGTCTGCGCGTACCACGCGCTACTTTAATCGACTGGAAGGACGCAGTGGCACGCTATGGGAAAGCCGCTACAAATCCAGCCCCGTGCAAACCGAACAATATCTACTGGCCTGCTGCCGCTACATCGAACTTAACCCAGTTCGCGCACGAATGGCATCGCACCCCGGCGAATATCATTGGTCGAGCTACACCGCGCGTATGGGTGGACTGGGTTGCGAGTGGTTGGATCATGATCCGATGTACCAGTCACTGGGCGACGACGAAGCGACACGGCAAAACAGATACCAGAAATTTCTGGAAGAAGCGATCCCCACTGGCGAATGGGAGTTGATCCGCGGAGCAGTGAAGCGAGGTCAATTGACAGGAAATACAAAATTTGCCGAAGCCGTTGAACAGATTATTGGGCGACGGGTTGAGCGGAGAGGGCCGGGAAGGCCGGTTAAGGTTGCGCAGGAGGAAGAAGAATGAATGCGGGGGTATTGGAAAATAAATCTGTCCCCTTTTTTAAGATATGGAAATAACCTCATGACAGAACTCAAAGACAATATCGATCCAGGCATTAGGCCTTCATGGACCAAGCGCAAGCCGCTGATCATGTCGTTAAGAAGTTATCAGCCCAATACAATGCAAAAAACCATTGAATATAACGCGCGTCTGGATGTCAAAAACCGAGTCAACGTGGTTCAAAATCGTGGTTTTGAAGGTGTTGGACGGAATTTGCAGTTCGAAGCAATTGCGCTAGCGCTGGATGGCAAACCCTGGCTCCCGACCTTGGTTCATTCCACGGCATACCGGCTGTTTGCAAATAAATTAGATTATTTTTGGCATCACAAATCTGATGCTTTGTATCCAAATCATCCCAATGGCGGTTTGAATATGTTTGGTTTTGATTTTGGCATTCTGCACATGGCCTATGCTTTTTTGCTGGGGTGGGAAGAAGAAGCCATTTACCAAGGCTATCTGGTGCACGCTGCCCTGAATCGAAAGTATTACCTGATTCTGCCCTATGAGGAAGAACACCGGCGCAGCCAAGCCTTTATGTTGCGCCTTTTCGCCGACTGGCGCGGCGACGTATCCCACAACTGGCCCCCTTATGCGTATGACGAACCCATCTATATCGGCCTGCTGGAACGCTGGCGTGAACCTGATCCGCAGGTGCTGGTGCCGTGGCTGGTAGCGGCCTGCAACCGGCACACCCATCAGGCGGCGCGGGAAACATCAAAGACATTTTATGATTTCAGCGACTACACGTTGATACGCACCCCGATTGAAATCCTGATGTTGTACCGGCTGCGCCAATTGCTGGGCCTGCAAAATCCGGTAATCGATCACCCGTTGCTCGAAGCGCCATTCGACCAGTTGCCGCCGCCTCAACCGAAATTTCAGCCGGATGAATATATGCAAGGCACGCTGACGCGTGCGCGTCAGGACTGGCCTGATTTCGATAAAGTTACTTCTTTGGATGCAATCATGGCGGGCAAACAATCAGAGACAGACCACAAATAATTTTATGACCACCACCAACATCATCAACCTCACCACCCGCCGCCGCGCGCGCCTGCAAGCAAAAAAAGGGGACCAAAAAAAAGGGGACAGATTTATTTATCCCACTGGCGAATGGGAATTAATCCGCGAAGCCGTGAAGCGCGGCCAATTGACAGGCAATACAAAAATTCGCCGAAGCCGTAGAACAGATAATTGGACGCCGAGTTGAGCGGAGAGGGCCGGGTAGACCAGTTAAAGTTGCGCAGGAGGAAGAAGAATGAATGTGGGGGTATTGGAAAATAAATCTGTCCCCTTTTTTTAGCAGGATGGCTGGACGGCACTGCAAAAGGCCAGCGCTTACAATCATCATGCAGTGATCAGATTGTTTTTGTCTCTGATGAAGGTGAATTTGATTGGCGCGACGTCGCAGAAAAAGAAGGTTCAATATTCAATCCGGAAGGAAGGCGCTGCTCGTCCGGCGGCGCAGCTCAATTTGTCCCTTGATATTTGAGTTTGTTGGGCTGAGGAACGAAGCTCGGCGCTTTTGAGTCGCGATAATGGGCTTACTCTTGCGAGTAAAGAAGATCGACGATTCCGGGGGAATGCTATCGCTCTCTATGCAAAGTAGCCGTCCAATTTCAAATCGGCAACGCTGTCTTGTCCACTGCCCTGCGCAACACAAAGCTGGTGCGAACGCCGGTAACGCCTTTGATGCGGGTGATCCGGTTAAGCAATAATTCCTGGTATGCATCCATATCCTTCGCGACCACTTTGAGCTGGTAGTCGGCGTCCTGACCGGTGATCAACAGGCATTCCATCACTTCCGGTATTCCCACTATCTGTGCTTCGAAGTTGCTGAGGCGTTCCGGTGTGTGTTGATCCATGGAGATCAGGATCAGTGCCGTCAGGGTAAGCCCCAGTTTTTTCGCATCAAGCAGGGCGCGATAGCCGGTGATCAGCCCCGATTCTTCGAGGGCGTGCAAGCGGCGTAAGCAGGGTGAGGGCGTGAGGCTGATGCGGTCGGCCAGATCCTGGTTGCTGAGGCGACCTTCCTCCTGCAAGACACGCAAAATCTCCAGGTCGTATTTGTCGAGTTGCATAATATTCCTTGATTGTTCTTGGTGGCGGCAGATATATGTAAATATATACTAATTATGCGCAATAAAATTGCCAATATGGTCATATTTAGCCTGAATTTCGCAAGCGAATGCTACGGGTTTCTCCTTATGATTCATGTCATTGAATTTACATAAGGAGTTTCCATCATGATGAGCCAAGCCCATACCAAATACAGCCCGTTTCCGCCGGTCAATCTTCCTGACCGGCAATGGCCGAATCGCACCATCACCCAGCCGCCGATCTGGATGAGTACGGATTTGCGCGACGGGAATCAATCGCTGCTGGAGCCCATGAATGCCGAACGCAAGATGCGCATGTTCCGCATGCTCTGCGATATCGGCTTCAAGGAGATCGAGGTGGCTTTTCCGTCGGCTTCCGCCATTGAGTTCGATTTTGCGCGCAACCTGATCGAGGGCGGGCATATCCCGGAGGATGTGACGATCGAAGTGTTGACCCAGGCGCGCGAGCATTTGATACGGCGCACCATGGAATCGCTCAAGGGGGCGCGCCGGGCCATCGTGCATGTGTACAACCCGATATCCAAACCATTCCGCGACATCGTGTTCCGCATGAGCAAGGCGGAGGTGATCGCCATGGCTGTTTCGGCAGTCAAGTTGATCAAACAATTGGCAGAAGAACAGCCGGAAACGGAATGGGTGCTTGAATACAGTCCGGAAACTTTTACGGCGGCCGAGCTCGATTTCTCGCTCGAGATCTGCAATGCCGTGACCGCGGCATGGGGCGCCACGCCGGACAACAAGGTGATCCTCAACTTGCCGACCACCGTGGAGCTTGCCACGCCGAATGTTTACGCAGACCAGATCGAATGGATGCACCGCCATCTCGCAAGACGCGACAGTGTTGTACTTAGTCTGCATACGCATAACGATCGCGGCACTGCCGTGGCGTCCGCCGAGCTGGCCTTGATGGCCGGGGCCGACCGCGTCGAGGGTTGCCTTTTCGGCAGTGGGGAGCGCACCGGGAACGTGGACATCGTGACGCTGGCCTTGAATCTTTACACGCAGGGGGGCGATCCCGGTCTGGACTTTTCCGACATCAACGCGGTGGCGCGCACGGTGGAGTATTGCAATCAGTTGCCCATCCATCCGCGCCATCCGTATGTGGGCGACCTGGTATTCACGGCGTTTTCGGGCTCACATCAGGACGCGATCAAAAAGGGCTTCGCTGCCCAGCAGCCGGATGCGCACTGGAGCGTCCCCTACCTTCCTGTCGATCCCAAGGATCTTGGGCGCAATTATGACTCGGTGATACGCGTCAACAGCCAATCCGGCAAAGGCGGCATCGCCTATTTGCTGGAGAAGGAATACGACATTGTCATGCCGCGCCGCTTGCAGGTCGAGTTTTCCGGTGTGGTGCAGCGGCATGCCGATAGTCATGGCGGCGAAATCAGTGCGGCCGATATCTGGCAGCTTTTCTCGGCGACCTATCTTGAGACCTCGGTGCCGGTGCGCTACCGGGAGCACCATCTTTTCGAACATGGCTCTGCACAAGGTATTCGCCTGAACGTGGAGATCAATGGCGTGCCGCATTTGCTGGTCGGCGAGGGCAACGGCCCCGTCGATGCAGCGGTTCATGCCTTGCGCAGTTCGGGAATAGACGTCCAGGTTCGCAGTTTTGAGGAACGCTCGATGAGCGCCAGCGATAAGGCGGGCGAGGCACGCGCCTGCGCATTCATGGAAATCGTGAATACGGAAAGGGGTGCCGGAAGTTATGGCGTGGGCTTGGATTCGAACATTGTCACAGCCTCGATCAAGGCGCTGGTGAGCGGCGTTAACCGGGCGGGAATATCCCTTCTGGCAGTCGGGCTACAGGCGGCATAGCCGGGTTGAATGATTTACGGAATTCGGGACTCCTGCACTAAGACATTTACCGGTTGCCATCCCGAAGATGGCTGCAATAGTGCAGGCGCTGCTTGGGACAGTGCGCCTGCTGTGGCATAATCGCCCGCTTAATCGAGGTGGCAATGAGCGCAAAAACTTTATACGACAAACTCTGGGATTCGCATGTGGTGCGGCAGGAAGCCGACGGCACGGCGTTGATCTATATCGACCGTCATCTGGTGCATGAAGTGACCAGCCCGCAGGCTTTTGAAGGCTTGAAACTGGCTAACCGCAAGCCCTGGCGCACGGCGTCCATGCTGGCGGTGCCGGATCACAACGTGCCGACCACCAAGCGCAGCGGCGGCATCGTCGATCCCATTTCGCGTTTGCAGGTGGAAACGCTGGATGCCAATTGCGCTGAATTTGGCATTACCGAATTCAAGATGAACGACATCCGCCAGGGCGTGGTGCATGTGATGGGGCCCGAACAGGGCGCGACTTTGCCCGGCATGACGGTAGTGTGCGGCGACTCGCATACCAGCACGCACGGTGCTTTCGGCGCATTGGCGCACGGTATCGGCACGTCTGAGGTCGAGCATGTGATGGCGACTCAGTGCCTGGTGGCGAAGAAATCCAAGGCCATGCAGGTTAGGGTTGAAGGCAATCTTGGCAAAGGCGTGACGGCGAAAGACATCGCCCTGGCGGTGATCGGCAAGATCGGCACCGCGGGCGGCACGGGCTTCGCCATCGAGTTTACCGGTTCGGCGATCCGCGGTTTGAGCATGGAAGGCCGCATGACCTTGTGCAACATGGCCATCGAGGCGGGTGCGCGTGCCGGGATGGTGGCGGCGGACGACATCACGTTCACTTATATCAAGGGACGCCCCTTTGCGCCTCACGGCGAGCAGTGGGACAAGGCGGTGACGTACTGGCGTACTTTGCATTCCGACGACGGCGCCAAATTCGACGCGGTGGTGGAACTGGCTGCTGCCGGTATTCGCCCGCAGGTGACTTGGGGAACATCGCCCGAGATGGTGGTGTCCATAGACGGACGCGTGCCTGATCCGGCTTCCGCCTCCGATGCCGTGAAGCGCGGCGACTGGGAGCGCGCACTGGCTTACATGAATTTGAAGGCCAATACGCCGATCAATGAGATTAAGGTCGACAAGGTATTCATCGGCTCCTGCACCAATGGCCGTATCGAGGATATGCGTGCGGCGGCAGCCGTCGCCAAGGGTAAGAAGGTGGCCGCCAACGTGAAACTGGCGATGGTGGTGCCGGGTTCCGGGCTGGTGAAAGCTCAGGCTGAAAAAGAAGGTCTGGATAAAGTGTTCATCGAGGCGGGCTTCGAGTGGCGCGATCCGGGGTGCTCGATGTGCTTGGCGATGAACGACGACAGGTTGGAGCCGGGCGAGCGTTGCGCGGCGACTTCCAACCGCAACTTCGAAGGCCGTCAAGGGCAGGGCGGGCGTACGCATCTGGTCAGTCCCGCGATGGCGGCGGCGGCGGCAATCGCCGGGCATTTCGTCGATGTGAGCAAGGAGTAAATGATGAAAAAAATATTCCTGTTGCTGGCGTTATTGCTGATGGCGCAAGGCGCGCTGTCCGAAGAAGAAAGCCTGCCGAAGAAGGTCGGAGACAGCGTGAAGAAAGGCGGCGAGGCTGCCGGGCAGGGTATCGAAAAGGGCGGCGAGGCGGTTGGCGAGGGGCTCAAGAAGGGGGCGGAAGCAACCGTCAAAGGCGTCAAAAAGGCCGAGAACTGGGTCGGCAAGAAGCTGAAAAATGGTGGCGAAAAGTTAGAGAAGGCGAGTGAGTGATGCGTAAATTTTCGTTATTGGATGGCTTGGTCGTGCCGTTGGATCGGGCCAACGTGGATACCGACGCGATCATTCCCAAGCAGTTTTTGAAGTCGATCAAGCGTTCCGGCTTCGGCCCCAATGCGTTCGATGAATGGCGCTATCTGGACCACGGCGAGCCCGGTATGGACAACAGCAAGCGCCCGTTGAACAAGGACTTCGTGCTGAACCAGCCGCGCTATCAAGGCGCACAGGCATTGCTGGCGCGCGAGAACTTCGGTTGCGGCAGTTCGCGCGAACATGCGCCCTGGGCGCTGGAAGATTACGGCTTCCGTGTCATCATCGCGCCGAGCTATGCCGATATTTTCTTCAACAATTGTTTCAAGAACGGCCTGTTGCCGATCAAGCTGGCGGCGGACAAGGTGGATGTCTTGTTCAAGGCGGTGGAAGCCAAGGCGGGCTACAAGCTGAAGGTCGACCTTGCGCAGCAAATAATCACCGCACCGGATGGTGCTGTGTATAAGTTTGAAGTGGATGCCCACCGCAAGCATTGTTTGTTGAACGGCCTGGACGACATTGGCCTGACCTTGGAGCATGTGGCCGACATCAAGGCATTCGAAGTGAAACATCGCGCGGCGCAGCCGTGGCTATTTGCGTGATAAGGTGAGCCGTAAATCCCCCGTAGCCCCCTTTGCAAAGGGGGCGGCGTAGCGGGGGATTTGGGTTTTTAAGCATATATAAACACAGGAATTCGAAATGAAGATCGCAGTTTTGCCGGGAGACGGCATTGGACCGGAAATCGTCGCCCAGGCGGTGAAGGTATTGGAAGCGTTGCGCAGCGACGGCCTGAAGATCGAGATGGAGCATGCGCATATCGGCGGTTCCGGATATGACGCAGCCAAAGATCCGCTGCCAGAAGCGACGCTGAATCTGGCCAAGGCATCCGATGCGGTTTTGCTGGGCGCCGTCGGTGGCTACCAGTACGACACCCTGCCGCGTGCCATGCGTCCCGAGCAGGGCCTGCTGCGCATTCGCAAGGGGCTGGGGCTGTTCGCCAACCTGCGTCCGGCGACGGTTTATCCGGAACTGGTGAGTTCTTCCAGTCTCAAGCCGGAATTGGTATCGGGCCTGGACATCATGATTCTGCGCGAACTGACTGGCGACATCTACTTCGGTCAGCCTCGCGGCATGCGTACATTGGAAAACGGCGAGCGCCAGGGTTTTGATACCATGCACTATAGTGAATCGGAGATTCGCCGTGTGGCGCATGTCGGCTTCCAGATTGCGATGAAGCGCAACAAGAAGCTGTGCTCGGTGGACAAGGCCAACGTGCTGGATACCAGCATATTCTGGCGCGAGATCGTGACCGAAGTGGCGAAGGAATATCCGCAGGTCGCGCTGTCGCACATGTACGTGGATAATGCGGCGATGCAACTGGTACGCGCGCCCAAACAGTTCGACGTGATCCTGACCGGCAACATATTCGGCGATATCCTGTCGGATGAGGCGTCGATGCTGACCGGTTCCATCGGCATGTTGCCGTCCGCTTCTCTGGATGCGAACAACAAGGGCCTGTACGAGCCGTGCCACGGTTCCGCACCGGATATCGCGGGCAAGGACCTGGCCAATCCGCTGGCGACCATCCTGTCGGTGGCGATGATGATGCAATACACGTTTGGACGAGCTGACATCGCGCAGCGCATCGAGGGCGCTGTGCGCAAGGTGTTGCAGCAAGGTCTGCGCACGGGTGATATTCATGAGGACGGCAAGCAGAAAGTGGGTTGTGCTGCCATGGGAGCCGCGGTCGTCGCAGCACTATAAATAATGTAGGGTGGGTTTCCCCTGCGGGGACAAGAGTCCGCAGGCCGTAACCCGCCGGACAAAATGGTGGGTTACGCCGCGAGCGGCTAACCCACCCTACGAAGAGGTGATGAAATGAAAGCAGGTTTGATTGGTTGGCGCGGTATGGTGGGTTCGGTGCTCATGCAGCGCATGCGCGAAGAAAAGGATTTCGACCACATCGATGCGGTGTTTTTTACCACATCCAACGCGGGTGGAGCCGCACCTGCCGAAGGCAAGGGCGTGCCGCTGAAAGACGCGCACGACCTTAACGAACTGAAGGCGATGGATACCATCATCTCCTGCCAAGGCGGCGACTACACCACCGAGATATTCCCCAAGCTGCGCGCTGCGGGATGGCAGGGTTACTGGATCGACGCGGCTTCCACGCTGCGTATGGAAAAAGACGCGGTCATCATTCTTGATCCGGTCAACCTCGACCTGATCAAGAAATCGCTGGCGAACGGCGGCAAAAATTTCATCGGCGGCAATTGCACCAACAGCATTTTGCTGATGGGCTTGGGCGGCTTGTTCCATGCGGGGTTGGTAGAGTGGGTGTCGTCCATGACCTACCAGGCCGCTTCCGGCGCGGGCGCACAAAATATGCGCGAACTGCTGAACCAGATGGGCGTGGCTTACGCTTCGGTGGCCGACCTGCTGGCCGATCCAAAATCGGCCATTCTGGACATCGACCGCCGTTTGGCCGAGAAGCTGCGCTCCGCCGAGATGCCCACCGAGAATTTCGGCGCACCGCTGGCAGGCAGCCTGATTCCCTGGATTGACAAGCAGCTCGACAACGGTCAATCCAAGGAAGAGTGGAAGGGCAAGGCCGAGGTCAACAAGATTTTGGGCACGTCCTCGGTCATTCCCGTGGACGGCTTGTGTGTGCGCATCGGTGCGATGCGCTGTCACAGCCTGGCACTGACGATCAAGCTGAAAAAAGATGTGCCGTTGAGCGAGATCGAAAAACTCATCAAGGGCGGCAATCCCTGGGTCAAATTCGTGCCGAACGAGCGCAGTATTTCGGTACGCGAACTGACTCCGGTTTCTGTGACCGGCAAGCTGGATATTGCCGTCGGCCGGGTACGCAAGATGGAGCTTGGTCCGGAGTATGTAAGTGCTTTCGTATGCGGAGATCAGCTGCTCTGGGGGGCCGCGGAACCGCTGCGCCGTATGCTGCGGATCCTGCTGGACAGGTAGTTCGGCAGGGTAAATCTGGTTTTTAACTGGTGGTTAACGCATGAACTTAAGGGAAAAGTGAGCTTGCATCACTAACCCTATGATGTTAATCTGAATAACGTCAGGGCAAATAAAGGGTGGCGGCGTGCTGAAATCAATACTAAAAACGTCTGTATATATAGTCTGTATGGCGGGAGCGGGCATCGCTTCAGCAGCAGGCTTGGGTGGCATCAATGTCACGTCATCACTGGGTCAGCCGCTCAAGGCAGAGATCGAAGTGGTTTCGGCAAGTTCGGCGGAAAAATCAAACCTGAAAGCCAGACTGGCTTCTGTTGACGCATACAAGAACGCCGGTGCTGATTATCCCTACAACTTCCCCAAACTCAAATTTGTCGTCGAAGAGCGCGCCAGTGGCGACCCTGTCATAAGAGTGTCGACCGCACAGCCGGTGAATGATCCGTTTGTGACGCTGATGATCGAGCTCAGCTGGTCATCAGGCAAGATGCTGCGCGAATATACTTTCCTCCTTGACCCGGTCGATTACAAACCGGAACAACCCAAGCAGGAAGAAGTAAAGCCGATTGAGCCTGCCATGGCGTCTCCGGTTGTGGAACCCATCCCTGAGCCGGTTCCCGTTGCGGAGCCGGTTGGAATCGCAGCAGCGCCGGTTACTGCCGAACCTGTCGCCGCCGAACCGGTGGCAGAAGTACCCGCCGTAGTTGAGGCTGCTCCTGCCGCACCGGCGGCTGAACCAGCCGCTGCCGCGCCTGTCGCCGAGATCGCTCCGGGTGCAGAAGCCGTTCCTGTTGCAGAAGCGCCTCCCGCGGAGCAACCGCTGACCCAGGCAGCTCCAGTCGAGGCTGCGCCCGTGGATGCAGCTCCGATGGCTCAGGATCCGCTGAGCAAGGAAGAAGCAATCGCCGAGGCGGCTCCTGCGGTATCGGGTGATCAGGTCGTTGTGGTGCGGGGTGACACATTGTCCAAGATCGCGGCACAGATCAAACCGGCCGATGTGAGTCTCGAACGCATGTTGGTCGCGTTGTATCGCGAGAACACTGGCGTGTTCGATGGCCACAACATGAATCGCATCCGCGCCGGCAAGATATTGAGCATGCCCTCCAGTGATGCAGTCCAGAAATTGCCGCAGGCCGATGCTGTGGAGGAGATCCGCGCTCAGGCTGCCGATTGGAATGCATATCGCCAGAAACTGGGTGCAGTCCCTGCGCCGAGGATTGAGGCCGCAGCCAAGCAGGAAGTGACCGGCAAGATCAGTGCTGCCGTCATCGACAAGGCGGTTGTGAGCAAAGAAGCTCCCAAGGAAGTCTTGAAACTTTCCAAGGGTGAAGCTCCGACCGAAAAGGCGGTGGGCGGTGGAAAGACCTCCGCACAGGAAAAGGACATCGCCAAGGAAGAAGAGGCGATCGCCAAGAGCAAGGCCTTGAAGGAAGCCGAGGAGCGTACCGCGATCCTGGAAAAGAACGTTCAGGATATGAAGCGTTTGGCTGAATTGAAGAAAGAGTCAGCACCCGTGGCGGCTTCTGCGCCGGCTGCCGCAGTTGCCATTAATGCGGCATCCGCTCCGAAAGCGGCGAGCAGCGTGGCCCCGGCCAAACCCAAGGTTGTGACTCCGCCCAAGGTTGTGGAACAACCTTCACTGATCGACCAATTGCTGGGAGATCCACTCTACATGGCCGGTGGTGCAGCTGTAGTGCTGGCGCTCGGTGGATTGGGATTCATGGTTGCGCGTCGCGGCAAACAGGGTGGCAACAAGAAAACCTCTTCAGGCAAGAAAAAGCCGGAAGACATAGGTAGCACTACCGGACGCATTGCTGCCCCGGTTGCCCCCTCGCCCGAAACCGGAGATTTCACCCACGCTGTGCAGGCAGCAGCGCCCGCAGCCAGCGTTGAAACCGAAGAAGTGGATCCGATTGGCGAAGCGGATCTATTCCTGACTTTTGGTCGTGATGCGCAGGCGGAAGAAGTCCTGAAGGAAGCCTTGAAGAAGAACCCGAACAACATTCCGGTCAAGCTCAAGCTGCTGTCCATCTATGTGACCCGCAAAGACACCAATTCCTTCTACAGTTATGCCCGCGAGATCAAGGAGTCCGGCGACGAGTCCGCTTGGGACCAGACCGCGAGCATGGGGCGCGAGATCGACCCGACCAATCCGTTCTATGGTGGCAGCGCGGCAGCATCACCGGCAGCACCTGCTCCGGCAGTTGAGAGCAAACCGGCAGCGGCGGCGGCCAACCCCGCAGTCGACTTCGATCTGGGATTCGCACCAACGACCACCATGCCCAACTTTGCCAGCCAGAAGACGGTAGTGCTGGAGCCGCCGGTGGCCGAGTCGGAGAAGACCACCATCATGACGTCGGACGAGTTGCACGGTGCCGCTCAGGCAACGCCGATGGATTTTGATATTACCGGAACCAATCCCGGCTTCCCCGCGGTGAATTTTTCCACGGATAAACTGGACACCACTGCCGTATTGAATATGGATGACCTGGTGTTCGATGTGACGGCGACCCACCCCAGGGTTCCAGTTCCGCCCTCTGCCGCACCAGCCGCCCCGTCAAAAGATGACGGTATGGCATTCACGCTCGATTTCCCGACAGAGACCACCGCGAAATTCACCGCACCACCCGACTTGGGCTTGAGCGAAATCAGCCTGAATATGGATAATCTGAATCCGTCTTCGGGCTCCGGCGGTCAGAAGGACGAGCGCTGGCAGGAAGTCGCTACCAAACTCGATCTGGCCAAGGCTTATCAGGAAATGGGGGATACGGCCGGTGCTCGCGAGATTCTGGACGAGGTCTTGCGCGATGGTGATGCCCAACAGCGTGAGTCTGCGCAAGCCCTGATGCAACAATTGCTGTAATCGGCGTGAACGTACTGAACGGCAGCCTGTTGGCTGCCGTTTTTATTTGAACGATATGAAATTCAATCCGCATCCTGCAGTGCAGATCATGATCTGGGTGTTGCTTGCCTTGCTGGCGCAACGCCTGCAGCCGTTCGCACTGCTGGTGTTCACCGCCATTGTGTCCGCTACAGCGCTGCGGCTGTGTGCAGCACAACTGCTGCGATTGCTGCGTCGCACGCGCTGGATACTGTTCTCGTTGCTGCTGATCTACGCCTACACCACGCCGGGGGCGGCAATTTGGCCGCCGTTTGGGGCGGCTTCACCCACGCATGAGGGTTTGCTGGACGGGATGTTGCAATTGGGGCGATTGCTCAGTGTCCTGTCGGGGCTGGCGATCCTGTTGGAGTTGTTGCCCCAGAATCAGCTAATCAGCGGACTGTATACTTTGGCCTTTCCCCTGCGCTGGTTCGGCTTGTCACGCGAACGTATTGCTGTGCGACTGGCCTTGACGCTGGAATATGCCGAAGCCGCCATGGGCGATACAGCCAGGGATTGGAGGACCACCATTCGCGCATCTTTGCAACCCACCGAAGCTGGGGCTGTACACATCGAGCTAACGGTGCAGTCATTTGGCTGGTTTGATGCCTTGTTGCTGGTTGTAGGCTTGGCGGTGCTGATAGGAGTATGGCGATGAGGATTGCGCTGGGGGTGGAATACGACGGCAGCAACTACAACGGCTGGCAGAGCCAGCCAGACGTGCCGAACGTGCAGGATGCGCTGCAACTCGCTTTGAGCGGCATCTCGGGTGAAAGCATCGCCATCCTCGCTGCCGGGCGCACCGATACCGGCGTACACGCGCTGGAGCAGGTTGTGCATTTCGACACCGACATCGACCGTCCGCTCAATGCCTGGGTGCGCGGTACGAATGCGCTGTTGCCAAAAGACATCGCCGTGCTGTGGGCACATCCGGTATCCGACGAATTTCATGCGCGTTTCTCGGCGCAGGCGCGCAGCTACCAGTACGTGCTCATCAACCGTCCGTCGCGCAGCGCCGTGCATCACGGCAAGGTGGGCTGGTTCCATATGCCGCTGGATATAGTTGCGATGCGCGAGGCCGCGCAATATTTGCTGGGTGAACATGATTTCACTTCGTTCCGTTCCTCGCAGTGCCAAGCCAAGACGCCACTCAAGAATCTTGCCCAACTCGACATCCGGCAGCAGGGTGAAACGATCATTTTCGATCTGACCGCAAATGCCTTCCTGCACCATATGGTGCGCAACATCCTCGGTTGCCTGCTCTACGTGGGCAAGGGCAAGCACCCGCCGCAATGGATAAAGGAGGTGCTGGAAGGGCGCGACCGCAAGTTCGCCGCGCCGACCTTTACGCCGGATGGCCTTTACCTGCGGCACATCACCTACGATGCAAAGTGGGGCTTGCCGCAAGGTACAATGTCGCCTCGTTCTTGAGCTGATTTTTCAGGATGACTACCAGAACTCGAATCAAAATCTGCGGCATCACCCGCGAGCAGGATATCCATGCCGTTGCCAACAGCGGCGCGGATGCGCTCGGTCTGGTGTTCTACGAAAAAAGTCCGCGCCATATCGGTGTGCAGCAGGCCGCAGAGTTGGCGCAGGCGGTGCCACCGTTTATGACGCTGGTGGGGTTATTTGTGAATCCATCTGTCGACTATGTACGCGAAGTGTTGGCAAAAGTGCCATTGGACGTGCTCCAGTTTCATGGCGAGGAATCTCCCGGGTTCTGCGGGCAGTTCGGCAGGCCTTACCTGAAGGCGATCCGGGTCAAGGCCGGGGTGGATTTGGTACAATGCGCGGCTGCGTACAAGTCGGCCCAGGGCTTGCTGCTGGATGCCTATGTGGAAGGCACGCAAGGCGGCACCGGCGAATCGTTCGACTGGGCGCTGATCCCGCAAAACCTGCCGCTGCCGGTGATCCTTTCCGGCGGTCTGCATGCGGGCAATGTGGCGGCAGCGATCAGGCAAGTGCGGCCCTACGCGGTGGACGTGTCCAGCGGCGTGGAGGCGGCTAAAGGAATCAAGGATGCGGCGAAGGTCGCCGCGTTCATCACAGAGGTTAAGAACGTTGACTTACAGTTATCCAGATAAAGCAGGCCACTTCGGCCCCTACGGCGGCATCTACATGGCCGAGACGCTCATTCCGGCCGTGGAAGAGTTGCGCCAGCAATACCTGCGCTTCCGCGATGATCCCGAGTTCAAGGCCGAATTCGCCTACGAATTGAAACACTACGTCGGTCGTCCCAGCCCGATCTATCACGCCAAGCGCCTGTCAGAAAGTTTGGGCGGCGCGCAAATCTACCTGAAGCGCGAAGACCTCAACCACACCGGCGCGCACAAGATCAACAACGCCATCGGTCAGGCCCTGCTCGCCAAACGCATGGGCAAGAAGCGCGTCATCGCCGAAACTGGCGCGGGCATGCATGGCGTGGCGACGGCCACTGTGGCGGCCCGTTTCGGCATGGAATGCATCGTTTACATGGGCGCGGAAGATATCCAGCGCCAAGCGCCGAACGTGTTTCGTATGAAGTTGCTGGGAGCCAAGGTGGTGCCTGTGGAAAGCGGCTCCAAGACACTCAAGGATGCCTGCAACGAAGCGATACGCGATTGGGTGACGAATGTCGAAAGCACCTTCTACATCTTCGGTACCGCGGCTGGCCCGCATCCGTATCCCATGATGGTGCGCGACTTTCAGTGCGTGATCGGCAACGAAGCCAAGGTGCAGATGCCGGAAATGATAGGCCGCCAGCCGGATGCGGTGATTGCCTGCGTCGGCGGCGGTTCCAACGCGATTGGCCTGTTCTATCCTTATATTGAAGAGAAGAACGTGCAGATCATCGGCGTGGAGGCGGGCGGTCACGGCATCGCCAGCGGCAAGCACGCCGCGCCGCTCACCGGCAACGCCAAGGTCGGCGTGCTGCACGGCAACAAGGTGTACCTGATGCAGGACGAAAACGGCCAGATCATCGAGACGCATTCCATCTCCGCCGGACTGGATTATCCCGGCGTTGGCCCCGAACATTGCCTGCTGAAGGATCAGGGCCGCGCACAATATGTCGCGATCAACGACAACGAGGCCATCGCAGCCTTTGACGCGCTGTGCCGTTTCGAAGGCATCATCCCCGCGTTGGAATCCAGCCATGCGATCGCGCACGCGATGAAGATCGCGCCGAGCATGAGTAAGGATAAAGTGCTGCTGGTGAATCTGTCCGGTCGCGGAGACAAGGATATGAATACGGTCGCCAAGCTGAAGGGGATCACGCTATGAGCCGTATCGATACGACCTTCGCAAGACTCAAACAACAGCAGCGCAAGGCGCTCATCCCGTTCGTCACCGCGGGCGATCCCTCACTTCTGATCACCGTGCCACTAATGCATGGTCTGGTGGCGGCGGGCGCGGACGTGATTGAGTTGGGCGTGCCGTTCTCCGACCCGATGGCGGACGGCCCCGTGATTCAGCGCGCTTCCGAGCGCGCCCTCAAGAAAGGCATGTCGCTGCGCGGCGTACTGGGCATGGTGGAGGAGTTCCGCAAACAGGATACGACCACCCCGGTGGTACTGATGGGCTACGGCAACCCGATCGAGGCCTTGGGCTGGGAGGCTTTCGCGCAGCGTTGCGCCGAAGTCGGCGTGGACGGTGTTCTCACGGTGGACTTCCCGCCGGAAGAAAGTCACGAGGCGTTCGAGCATCTGCAGCGCCACAACATCGCCCCCATCTTTCTGCTGGCGCCTACTACCAACGAGGCGCGCATCGAACAAGTTGCCAAGCTGGCGCGCGGTTATGTGTACTATGTCTCGCTCAAGGGGGTCACCGGTGCGGGCAACCTGGATCTGTCGGCCATCGAGAAAAAAATCCCGCAATTGCGCAAGCATATCCAGCTGCCCATCGGCGTCGGTTTCGGCATCCGTGACGCGGCGACCGCCATGGCAGTGTCGAAATTGTGCGATGGCGTGGTGGTGGGAAGCCGCATCGTGCAGGAGATCGAGAATTCCGCAGAACAAAATGTAGTCGCCAATGTGGGTAAATTGGTGAAAGAATTGCGTCAGGCGATAGATAAATAAAGAGGAGAACGATATGAGCTGGTTCCAAAAACTGTTACCGCCCAAGATCAAGCGCCGCGAGAGCGCCGATATCAAGAAGAGCGTGCCGGACGGACTGTGGCACAAGTGCCCGTCGTGTCAGGCCGTGCTGTATCACGCCGACCTGGAAAAGAACTTCAGCGTCTGCCCAAAATGCAGCCACCATCACCGCATCGGCGCGCGTACCCGTCTCGATTGGCTGCTGGATAACGAAGGCCGTTTCGAGATCGGCTCCGAAGTACTCTCGGTTGACACCCTGAAATTCAAGGACCAGAAGAAATACAGCGATCGTCTGGTCGAAGCCAAAAAGAAGACCGGTGAGGATGATGCACTGATCGTCATGCAGGGCAGCATTCACGCCTTGCCCGTGGTGGCGGCAGCGTTCGAGTTCGACTTCATGGGTGGCTCCATGGGCTCCGTCATCGGCGAACGTTTCGTGCGCGGCGTACAGGTCGCGCTGGAACAGAAATGCCCCTACATCTGCTTCTCTGCCAGCGGCGGTGCGCGTATGCAGGAAGGCCTGCTGTCGTTGATGCAGATGGCCAAGACCAGCGCCGCGCTCACGCAGCTGAGCGAAGCCCGCCTGCCTTTCATCTCCGTGCTCACCGACCCCACCATGGGTGGCGTTTCCGCCAGCTTCGCCTTCCTGGGTGACGTAGTCATCGCCGAGCCGGGTGCATTGATCGGTTTCGCCGGAGCACGCGTGATTCAGCAGACCGTGCGCGAGACCTTGCCGGACGGCTTCCAGCGAGCCGAGTTCCTGCTGGAGCATGGCGCTATCGACATGATCGTGGATAGACGTCAGATGCGCGATCAACTGGCTACGTTGATCACGTTGTTGACCAAGCAGGATGCGGTGGCGAGGCTGGAGGCGGCATAAAATCGGAAAAGCCTCTCGTCCACGAAAGACACGAAAAGAATCAACAGTTTTTGATTTCGTGGTTTTAGTGGATTATAAGGTTTCAAGATTCTGATGCCCAAAACCCTGGCCGATTGGCTAACCTATCTCGAATCCCTGCATCCCAAAACCATCGCGCTCGGTCTGGAGCAAGCGTAGGGTGCAATAACCAACGGGCATTGCACCGGATGTATTAACGAAATTGGTGCAATGCGCTTTGCTTATTGCACCCTACAAAAGCAAATGCCCAATA
>JAYTUW010000046.1:0-79809 GCA_043744345.1 Sideroxydans sp.
CCAGCTTGCCACCTTGCTCGAAGCCGGGTTGCCGCTGGAGCAGGCAATGTCAGTGCTGATCGAACAGGGCGACAACGCCGCCATGCGCCAAGTCATTGCAGCCATGCGTTCGGAAGTGCTGGCCGGTAACACGCTGGCGCGCGCCATGGAAAAACACAAAGACACCTTCCCCGAGATACACCGCGCGCTAATCAGCGCGGGCGAAGCTTCCGGCGAACTCGCCACAGTGATGGACAAGCTCGCCACCTATTCCGAGAGCCAGCAAGCTCTTCAACAGAAAATCGGCTTGGCGATGGTGTATCCCGCCATCGTGATCACCGTGGCCATCCTCGTGGTCGGCGGTCTGTTGATCTTTGTGGTGCCGCCGGTGGTGGAAGTGTTCCAGCAAACCAAGCAAGCCTTGCCGTTGCTCACGCGCGCCCTGATTGCAGTCAGTGATTTCCTCGCCGCCACCTGGCTCTACCTCATCGGGTTATTGGTCATCGGCAGCTTCGGCGCACGGCGCGCCCTGCAGGAAGAAGCTATCCGCTTCCAGTTTCATCTCAAACTGCTGCGCTTGCCCATCGTCGGAAAATTGATCCGCGGCAGCAACACCGCGCAAATGGCCAGCACGCTGTCCATTCTCGTTGGCAGCGGCGTCGGCCTGCTCACTGCGTTGAATGCCGCCTGCGGCGTGGTCAACAACTTGCCGATGCGCCGCGCGCTGGAAGATGCCGCCACCAAGGTGCGTGAAGGCGTGACACTGAGTCGCGCGCTGGCCGCCTCCGGCCTGTTCCCACCCGTGCTGGTGCACCTGATCGCCAGCGGCGAACAGAGCGGCCGCCTCGACATCATGCTGGACCGTGTCGCCAAACAGCAGACACAGGAAGTTTCCGGCTTCACCACGGCGCTCACCTCCATCATGGAGCCTTTGCTGATTTTATTCATGGGTGCGGTGGTGCTGTTGATCGTGCTGGCGATATTGCTTCCTATTATCCAGATGAATCAGATGGTTAAGTAATATCATCCAAACTCCCACGCACCCGCCATATATATAAGTAGCGGTGGCTGGTTTGTGCAGTCCTTCTCTTCGCGACTACATCTGTAACAACTCAAAAACACCCCTGTCGACAATTTTTCGGGAGGGCATTCCCCGATCTTTCTCGAACCCTTGATGAAGTTGATTAATGCATAAGCGTGAGATTGGCTGGCAGCATAACCTGATTAAACAAATGGTTATTGAGTGGCCGTTGTCGCAAAAAGACATCATTTTGCGGCTGGATTGAGAATGTTTTTTACATCATCAATCACAAAATGCAGATTCACTTTAAGGACTTTTAGCAGCAGGTTCGGCACTGTCCGATAGAGTTGGAAATTTCATTTTTACTTATCAAATTGAATAATAGTGTCTTTTTGAAATTTACGGAAAGTATATAGGTCGATATATAGGCCAAAGCCATAAAAGTTATAGGCCTTTATTCAGACTTGTCCCTACTGATTGCAGGCGGTTAGTGTGCGGGCGCCTGAGCTTCACAGGTCAGGCTTCAGTCCAAAGGGGGACGCAGTCACGCAGCAATGCAGCACACCGGGAGCAGGAATCAACCCCGGTTTGGCATGAATGGATATGACAGCCTTGACGCCCGGTGGATGTGGCGACGGGGATGGGAGCGCTTCAACCGGCAGTACGACATCCAGCAGCAGAGCAAGCACTTCAAACCCGACTTCAGTAGCGGGAACCCTGATGGGTAGTGCAATTCAAGGTAGTCCGCAATTTCTCTCAACAGCAGTCTCATTTGTACAGTTGCTCGGCGCGGCCGAGCCAATACTGAAGGAGAATCAATATGTTAAGAAATATAAATTATCGCGTATCCAGGGGACTCATTTGCGCCAGTTTGTCCCTGCTTCTGGCTTGTCCGGCGCTGGCCGACGACAACAAGGGCGAAAATTCCCATGATTCGTCCAGGAGCAGTCTGAGTGTCAGCCCGACTTCACTGATCATCACCCAGGGCTCGTCCGCTACCGCCCGTGTCACGGGCGCCTCCGGCAGCGTTTCGGCCTCCTCATCGGAACCCTCTGTGGCCACCGCCCGGTATGACAACGGCGTGGTCACGGTAAGGGGCGTGTCGACGGGCAGTGCCAGGGTCACGGTGAAAGATCGCAACCGCAGCCAAAACATCAGCGTCTCGGTGATATCGGCAACCACCAACCTGACGCTATCCACCTCTTCCCTCGCCGTGACGCAGGGCGCCAGCGCCCGAATCACGGTGACTGGTGCCACCGGCACGGTGACGGTTTCGATTTCGGATAGCTCAATCGCCTCGGTGAACTACGTCGCCGGTGTCGCCACGGTGACCGGCCTCAAGGTCGGAAGCGCAACGGTGACGATCAGCGACAGTCGGCAAAGCAAGACTGTGTCCGTCACCGTCAGTTCGAGCGGAGGCACCACGCCGCCACCCGTCACTTCAGGCTCTTATTCGCTGCTGGCCTGGAACGATCTGGGCATGCACTGCGTCGACGGCAAGGACTATTCCGTCTTCTCTATCCTGCCGCCCTACAACAACTTGCACGCACAGCTGGTCAACAAGACCACGGGCAAGCAGGTCAATACCGGCGTGACGCTGACTTACGAGTCCTACGCCGACATCACAGTCGCCTCTTCCGATCCGCTCTACGGTTCGATCAACACCATCAGCTCCACCAAAACGAACTTCTGGAGTTACGTCAAAGCGTTGTTCGGTGCACAACCCGCCCCGGACCACGGGCTGAATCTGAACGATCCAACGATCAGCAACCGCACGCCGGGAACGACGCCATCACCTATGCAGTACAGCACCAGCATGGGTGCCTTCGTGGCCGAGGGAATACCCATCGTGCCGATTGACGACAGCGGCCGCAAGAACTTCTATCCCATGGTCAAGGTGGTCGCAAAAGATGCGGCGGGCACGGTGCTCGCCACGGCCAGAGCCGTTTTGCCGGTCAGCGATGAAATGACCTGCAAGGCATGCCATACCTCGACAACTTCCACGAATGCGGCGGCCATCGCGGCACGGCCGACGGCGGGATGGGTCTACGATCTTGATCCGGAAAAAGACTGGAAGAAGAACATCCTCCGTCTCCACGACGAGAAGAAGTTCGCCGACCCGACAGACCAGCCGCTGTATGTCAAAGCCCTGGCGCAGATCGGTTACAGCGCGAATGGTCTTCTGGCCACCGCCGCGGCTGGACAGCCGGTGCTGTGCGCCGCTTGCCACTCGTCCAATGCGCTGCAGACCTCCGGTGTGACTGGCGTTCTCGCATTGACGCATGCACTGCACAGCGCGCACGCGACGGTCAAAGATCCAACGACCCAGATCGCATTGGGTGATGTGACCAACCGCAGCTCCTGCTATAACTGCCACCCCGGCTCGGTGACCCAGTGTCTGCGCGGTGCCATGGGCAAGGCGGTGGATGCAAGCGGCAATCCGTCCATGAGCTGCCAGAGCTGCCACGGCACAATGGCACAGGTCGGCAACACGGCCCGCGCCGGCTGGTTCAATGAACCGAACTGCCAGTCCTGCCACCACGACGGGAAACGCGAGTTGGTTGGCGTTGACGCCAGCGGCCTGCCGAAAGTCTGGACGGACGCGACGTTTGCCACCAATGCCAACACTCCGGCTGCCGGCATCAGCCTGTTCCGCTTCAGCAAGAGCCACGGCAACCTGCAATGCGAAGCCTGCCACGGCGCAACCCATGCCGAGTATCCGAGCTCCCACACTCAGGACAACGCCCAGAGTCTGGACTTGCAAGGCCATACCGGCACGGTTGCCGAATGCTCGGCATGCCACGTGACGGTGCCGAACACAGCAACCGGTGGTCCGCACGGCATGCATACGACAGGCGACCAGTGGGTGTCCTCGCACAAGAGCCAGGCGAAGAGCAACCAAACTGCCTGCGCCTACTGCCACGGCGCCGACTACCGAGGTACGCCACTGAGCCAGATCAAGGTAGCCAAGACCCTTAACAAGAAGTCCTTCGCGGCGGGCCACAACATGAACTGCTACGATTGTCACAACGGACCTAACGGCGGCTAGCCGTCTACGGAAGCGCCGGCTTGGGGTGAACAGACCAAGTCGGTGCATCCCGGAATGTCACGTGCCGGAAGCGAAATGCTTCCGGCACTTTTTGTTTCAACTGAAACGTTCAGCAGAACCTCATGCGGCACCGGGTACACCACCGGCCTGTTCCCCCGTGCAGCGAAGCGTATGTTTTGCATCTTCCAAAGGCAGATTTGCTAAACTCTGCGCATTCTTCAACCCAAGGACTCAAGACAATGAAATCCCCGAGCTATCCGCAACCTGAAAAGGGCTTCACCCTGATCGAACTGATGGTCGTCATCCTCATCATCGGCGTGCTGGCCGCGCTGATCGTGCCCAAGGTGATGAGCCGCCCGGACGAGGCGCGCATGACCGCTGCGAAGTCGGACATCGCCACCGTCACGCAGGCGCTCAATCTCTACAAACTGGACAACCAGCGCTACCCCACCACCGAACAAGGCCTGATGGCACTGGTCAAGAAACCCGCCGTTGCCCCCGTCCCGACCAACTGGAAGAGCGAAGGCTATCTGGACCGCGTGCCGAAAGACCCGTGGGGTACGCCTTACCAATACCTGCAGCCCGGCGTGCATGGCACGATAGATGTGTTCAGCTTCGGCGCCGACCGCGCGGCGGGCGGTGAAGGCAACGATGCCGACATCGGCAACTGGCAGGACTAAGCTCTAATAATGGCGCGCGGCTTCACGCTGCTGGAAATGTTGGTGGCGCTGGTTGTCGCCAGCATCATGCTCTCCGTGGCGACGCTGCAACTGATGCCGAGCGCGCAGACCGTTTTGCGCGAGGAATCCAAACGCCTCGCCTTCCTGATGGAGAACGGCGCAATGGCCTCGCAGGCGGGCGGACAACCGCTGGCCTGGTCCGGCACCGGCAACAGCTACCGCTTCTGGCTGCGCACCAAGGAGGGCGAATGGGTGCGCATCGACAAGGACGCCCTGCTGCGCCCGCGCAGTCTGCCGGAAACAGTGCGCATCGGCGAAGTCAGCTTCAACGGAAGACGCATCGAACCGGGCTCGCTGGTCGTGCTCAGTCCGGAGTTGTCCGCGAAGGAATTCCGCGTGAGCCTGCTCAGCGGCGATCTGGTTTCCGACATCGTCGGCAACGGGGTGGGCAAGGTGGAAGTGGTGGCGGGGAAAACACCATGAACCCGATTTGCACTATCACCCGCAAGCTCGCTTCCCCCTTTGCAAAAGGGGGATTGAGGGGGATTTTAATTGGCAACACATCACCTAAACGGCAAATCCCCCCTGCCCCCCTTCGTCGAAGGGGGGTAAACGGCTTCACCCTCATCGAAGTCCTCGTCGCACTGGTCATCCTCGCCGTCACCATGGCCGCCGTATCGCGCACCGCGAGTTCCAGCATCAACCACGCCGATGCGATGCGCACCCGCGTCATCGCCGACTGGGTGGCGCAGAACCGGCTGGCGCAACATCAGGCGCGCGGTGACTATCCGCAACCCGGCATTCAGACCGGCAGCGAAGAACAAGCCGGAAAGACCTACCCGTGGCAGGAAGAAATCATCGCCACCCCCAACCCCACCATGCGCCGCATCATCGTCAATGTGTATGAACCGAACGACAAGAGCCACTCGCTGCGCGAGCTGACGGGGTATCTGGTGCAGTATCCGCGATGAACATCACCGCCCAAAAATCCCGTGGCTTCACCCTCATCGAACTGCTGGTCGCGCTGTTCGTGTTCGCCATTCTGGCGATCACGGCGTATCGCGGCCTGAACGCGGTGACGCAGACGCGCGCGCACATTGATCTGGAGACGCGCAAGTGGCAGGCGCTGGAGCGGTTCTTTGCGCGGCTGGACGGCGAGACAGCGCAGGTGTTGCTGCGGCCGGTGCGCACCGCGAACGGCGCGGAAGCGCCCGCCTGGGTGGGCACGCCGTCTGCCACGGGCAGCCTGGAAGATGCGCAACTGGCGTTCACGCGCAACGGCGGGTTCGATGCCGACGGCACACCGCTGCCACCGCAGCGCGTGGGCTATCGGTTGCGCAAGGACAAGCTGGAGTTGTTGCGCTGGACTGCCCTGGATAGCGCCCCGTACAATGTGCCGACCGTGGATGTGCTGCTGGAAAACGTGGGCGAATTCAACGTGCGCCACCTGACCAGTCGCATGACCTGGGAAAAACAGTGGCCGCCTGTGATCGCCGATGTGCCGCTGCCCAAGGGGGTGGAGGTGGAACTGGTGTTGAAGAGCGGGGAAAAATTAACACGGTTCTTTTCGCTGCAATGAAGATAGGCATATCTCAATGCATCTTTGAGATTAAGAAACAACTCGTTCATGCAGCATTCCCTTCGCCCGCAAGCGGGAGAAGGGCCAGGGATGAGGGATGGTGGGGAACAATGAAAATTGTTTGGTCGCATCGGCCCTCACCCCAACCCCTGATGGGACAACTAGCCATTCGACTAAGCCCGCAGGCGGGCAAGTCGCTGGTTATCTCCCGCTTACGGGAGAGGGGCTTAAATAAATGGTGTTCTTGAAATGAGCCCTAGCACACAACGCGGCGTAGCCCTGGTGATGGTGCTGCTGATCGTGGCGATGGCCACCACCATCGCGGCGTTCATGGCGCAGCAGCAGGGTTTCTGGCAGCGCGGAATGGAGAACGGGCGCGACCGGGCACAGGCGCGGCGTATCGCCGAGGCGGGCATAGATTGGGCGCGCGCGGTGCTGGCGGACGACTGGGCGCTGAACCAGGTCGATCACGGCAAGGAGATGTGGGCGATGAAGCTGCCCGCGATCCCGGTGGAAGGCGGCGAGGTGCAGGGCACGATCTACGACCAGCAGGGCGTGTTCAATCTGAACAATCTGGTGCGCAACGGGGCGGCCAGCGCGGTCGACCTGGCGCGTTTCCAGCGTTTGCTTGCCGCGCTGGGCCTGCCGCAGGAGATAGGCGGCGCGCTGGTGGACTGGATGGATGCGAACAGCGAGGTTTCGGAAAACGGCGCGGAAGACGAGTATTACCAGAATCTCGCCAAGCCTTACCGCTGCGCCAACCGCCCGCTTTCAGACATCGGCGAGCTGGTGTGGGTGAAAGGTTTCGATGCCACCATCATCAAACGGCTGCTACCATTCGTCAGCGTGTTGCCTGAATCGAACACGGCGGTGAACGTGAACTTCGCGCCGCCCGAGGTGTTGATGGCGATGCTGCCGGGGCTGACGCTGCAGGACGCCCGGCAGTTGGAGACACGGATCAAGTCGGAGCCGTTCAAGAGCACAGCGGATTTTTTACAACAATTGCCCAGAAATGTGGCACAGGACAACGCGATGAGCCTTAGTGTGAGCAGCCAGTATTTCATGGTGATCGGACGCGCCACCCAGGGCGACGGCGCTTCCTCGGCGCGCGCGTTGCTGCATCGCAACAGTATCTGGGCAACCCAAGTCAGAAAGAGTCTGCAATGAATCTGCGTATCTATCTCACCGCACACTGGCAGGATGCCGCATCACCCTGCGCTTGGGCGCTGCTCGATGACGGCGGCACGGTGAGCGAATCGGGCAACAGCAATCTGGCAACGATGCCGCAGAGCGACGACACGACGGTGATCGTCTCCGCCGACCGTGTGCTCGCCTCGACGGCCGTGCTGCCCAAGATCAAGCGCAGCAAACTGGAGACCGCCCTGCCCTTTGCGCTGGAGGACACACTGATCGACGATGCCATGGACGCGCATGTCACCACCGGCGAGAAGCTGCCGGACGGACGCACCGTGCTCTACACGCTGAACAAAAGCTGGCTGACCCGATTCCTTGAGGCCAGCACGGCCGCCAAGGTGCGTGTGCGCCGCGTCGTTCCCGAATTCTGCCTGCTGCCCACGCGCGCCAACGAGTGGAGCGTGGCCTGGGACGGCATGCAGGGTTTCCTGGCGACTGCGCACAGCCTGGGCGGTGCACTGGACAGCGGCGACGACACGCGCGCGCCGGTGGGGCTGCAATTGCGCCTGCAGACGGATGCGCCCGCAGCGCTGCGCCTGTTCGCGCTGGGTAGCGAGATCCAGGCACCGAACTGGGACATCAAGGTTCCGGTGATCTTCGAAAAACAGAGTTTCGATTGGCGCAAGGCGGCGATCCCGTCCGACGCACCCAACTTGCTGTGGGGCAAGTTTGCGCCGCCGCCGCGCATCAGCGAATATCTGCCCTGGCTGCGGCCCGCACTGATGGCGGCGCTGCTGCTGTTCACCGTGGAAGTGGCCATCACCAATGTGGAATGGGCGCTGCTCGCCAACGAGAAACGCCAACTGGTACACGGCATGACGGAGATGTTCCAGGAGACCTTCGGCGCGGATGCCACCATCGTCGACGCGCCCCTGCAGATGCGACGCAACGTGGCGCGACTGCGCCACGGGGCCGGGGTCAGTGACGATGCCGATTTCACCCCGCTGCTGGAGAAATTCTCGAGCGCGACTGCCGGCATACCGGGCACCACCTTGCGCACCCTGCGTTACGCGGACGGCAAGCTGGATATCGACATGACGCTCGCCGACGCCGCCGCGCTGGGCAGCTTGCAGTCGCGCATCGGCGAAACAGGATTGACAGCGCAAGTGGTGGACCAGCACGAGGCCGGCAGCGCGCTCAATCTGCAGCTGCGGGTTGCGGCGGGAGGTGCCAAATGAAAGCGCTGATCGCAAGATACAAATCCCAACACTGGGACACGCTGAGCGCCACCGAGCAGAAGACCATCCTGCGCGGTGCTTGGCTGCTGGTTCCGCTATTGATGTACGGTTTGCTGTGGCAACCCGCGCATGAGGCGCTGCCCAAACTGCAGGCCTCGCTTCCCAATCTGCGCGCCCAGGCCGACCAGATGCAGGCGCTCGCCGGACAGGCCCAGTCGTTACGGCAGCAGGCACAACTTGCCGTGCTGGACAGCGATGCACTGAAAACAGCCGTGGAAAAATCGGCGCAGGCGGCGGGACTTCCGGTGATCGTGGTGCCGGGCGAGCAGAACAGCGTGCGTATCAGTGCCGAGAGCATCGCGTTCGCGCGCTGGCTGGAATGGCAACGCACGCTGGAAACCACGCAACATATCCGCGTATCCTCGGCGATGCTGGTGGCATCACCCGAATCCGGCATGGTCAAGGTTCAGGCCACCCTGACCAACGGGGCGGATCTGTGACCCTGCGCCGCGTGGTGCTGACGCTGCTGTTCGGCAGCGTGTTCATTTCAGGCCTGCTTGTCTTCGCTCCCGCATCGCTGATGGGTTACGCGCTCGAACGCGCTTCGGGCGGCACACTGTCGCTGGCGAAAACCAGCGGCAGCGTGTGGAAAGGCTCAGGAGTCGCGTTGCTGCGGCTCAAGTCGCAATACCAGACGCTGGGCAGCTATCGCTGGCACATCAGTATATTCAGCGCTTCGTTGCAAGTGCAGGAAGGTGAAAACGCACCCATGACGGTGCGCTACATCCCCCTCGCCGGACGCATCAATGTCGACAAACTGCATGTCACCCTGCCAGCCTCCATCATGGCGGTTGGCGCACCGCAACTCGGACCTTACCAGTTGCAGGGTTCGCTTGAAGCCAGCAGCGAGCATATCGTGCTGGACGCCGGGGGCATGAACGGACAGATCACGGTGGACTGGTTGCGCGCCTCTTCGGGTCTCTCGCAGATACGCCCGCTGGGCGATTACCGGATCCTGTTGCAGGGCAACGGTGCGGCGGTGGATGCGGAACTTTCCACTCTGTCGGGCAAGTTACAGCTCGCGGGTAAAGGCGGCTTCGACGCGGCCTCAGGCATGCGCTTCACCGGTACCGCGCAAGCCGCGCCCGGCACCACGGAGCCCGAGCTGAACGAACTGTTGCACCACATCGGCCCGGAGATCCGGCCGGGCGTGTTCACACTGGCAGTGATGCCGCAGACTTGAAGTTCGGGAGCATCGACTTCCTCGTTGACGCTCCCATTCACTTCACAGAATCACTTGGCTGCAGTGAAGATACTTTCCATCACATGCATCTGCCTTCCCATATCCGGCCCGGCCAACTCATCCAGGGTCTGCTGATCCGAAGTCGGCTGAATGCCCGCTTTTGAAAGCCGGTCGCGCAATTGCTCCGGACTGATCCTGGCCACCTGGGCCAGCGTGGACAGGGGCAGCTGCGACAAGGCACGGATCGGCGGCATGAACGGGGGTTCATCCGCTCCACCGAGCGGGAGGAAGCTGAGCAGCAGCGCAACCGCGAATATCCCGACCAGCAGTTGACCGCGCAACGTGCCGAGATGGGATTTAAGCCCGGTGTAGTTGGCGACCACATGCAGGGCAGCCCCGCCCAGCAACACCCAGCCCAGCCATTCGTGCATGAATTTGCCGGTTCCGGATTCGAGATGGAAGAAGATGAGAATGCCGGTCACGCCCGACAGCAGGAATGCTCCTGCGGTGATCGGCGTGACCCAGCTGCGTTGGACTTTCATGGATATTTCCTTTCTTGTTTCACAGTCAGCTCTGACTAAAACGTTATTTCAGCAGGAGCTGCCGAACTCCAATTCCACGTCAAGCTTGCTTGACAGTAGATTGCCTGCCTTTGGTGCGTCTCGTCGGCATGGTTTTTTAATCCGGCATGATGAAGTCTTGACTCAGTCGGGCTAAAAGGATGTCGCGGGTCTCAAGTAGGGTGCGCTTACGCACCACTTGGTTCTGGTGCGCAAGCGCACCCTACAAAAGCCGACTTCAAACTTGTATTGGCCGAATCAATAGCAAAGCCGACGAGGACGTCGGCTCTCCCAATCGTTACCAGCCGTGACGTCCGCCACGATCCCCGAACGGCGGTGTCTGCTCGTCAAAGACCTTCTGTTGCTCGGGCGTCAACACGGCGTAGAACTCCTTCAGAGCGGCCAGATGTTCGGTCATCTTCGTTTCCATCGCCTTCATGTGCTCCATGCCCTTTTCCATGCGCTGCGGTGCGTTCAGTTTCTGCATCTCGGCGGGATCGGGACGGTTGGTTTTGTCCAGCATCGGCTTGTTGGCGGCGAACTTTTTCCAGGCCGTTTCCTGCTGCGCGGTCAGTTTGAGTTTATCGTGCAGCGTCGTCAGGTGCTTTTCATGCATCTTCTCCATGCGTTCTACTTGCCTGTCCGACATCGCGCCGCGCTCCCCGAAACCGCAGTCTTCGCCGCCGCGGGCATATACGCTTGCAGACAGGGCGGCGATCGCAACACCGGCCATTAGCATCTTCACTGATTTGTTCATGTTCGTTCTCCTTGGTTGGTTGTATGACGTGCCTTGATGCACGGTGCCCATTTAACCCGCTGCTTGTATCCGGCGTATGTCCGGCAACGGGGATTTTGTACAGATTTGTATCGGTTGCCCGCGCGCGCGTATTTCGTTGTAATGTCCGCCCCATGACCACCCCGACCACAGAACCGCGCATCCTGATCGTGGATGACGACGAAGATATCCGCAGCCTGCTGGCCGACTATCTCGGCGCGCAGGGCTGGCAGATCAGCACGGCAGCGGATGGGGTGGAAATGCGGCAGGTACTCGACACCACTCCCATTGACCTGATCGTGCTTGATCTCACCCTGCCGGGCAGCGACGGCCTGACCTTGTGCCGCGACTTGCGCGCCCGCTCCGCCATTCCCGTCATCATGCTCACGGCCCGCAGTGCGCCGCTGGATCGCATCCTGGGATTGGAAATGGGCGCGGACGACTATCTGTGCAAACCGTTTGAGCCGCGTGAGCTGCTGGTACGCATCCGCAACATTCTGCGCCGCAGCCAGTCGGCACCCGTCGAAGTGAACGGCGCGTCGACGACCTGGCACTTTGACGACTGGATGCTGGATGAAACCACGCGCCAGTTGCAGAACAGCGCGGGTCTGGTGGTCGTACTGTCCGGCGGCGAATACCGCTTGCTCAAAGTGTTGTTGGAACGCCCCAACCGCGCGCTCAACCGCGACCAGTTGCTGACGCTGACGCAGGGCCGCGAGACCGATCCGCTGGACCGCTCCATCGACCTGCACATCAGCCGCCTGCGCCAGAAACTGGGCGACGATGCGCGCGCGCCCAAACTCATCAAGACACTACGCAACGAAGGCTACCTGCTGGCCGCCAGCGTAAAGAAGGGAAACTGAGATGTTGGCGATCTTCCGTTCCATGCACGGCCGTCTGTTCCTGATTCTGGTGGCGGGCATCATCGCGACTGCCGCCACCACCATCCTGTTCACCCACGGCAGGCAGCAGGAGATCTTCGAGCGCGTGCGCGCCCACCATCTGGTCGGGGAAATGGAGGATCTGCTGGAATCGCTGCAAGAACTACCGCCGTCGCAGCGCGACGCTTTCCTGCATGTGCCGCACGGCATGGGCATTCACGGGCGCGTGGTGCAGGGCGACGCGCCGGCTTTCGTCGCCCGCGACGAACTGCTGGAAAGAATCCTGCTCCACCGGCTGGACGATGTGCGCGTCGCGGCCGAACTGCCCGACAAGCAGGCCTGCACGAATGAGGATGCAGGACGGTACCGGCGCGGCCCGGCCCCGCCGCTGTGCCAGCGTGTGCTGCTGACCCTGAAGGACGGCAGCACACTGCTGCTGACCATCCCCATGCCGCCCATGCGCGAACCGGCCTACACACCGCCGACGCCGCTTGCACTGCTGGTGTTCGCATTGTGTATCGGCCTGCTGGCCTGGCTGGTGGCACGCATCGCCACGCGCCCGCTGCGCCAACTGGCCGACGCCGCAGACAAACTCGACATTTCGCACGCGGGCGAACCGCTGCCGGAACAGGGCAGCAGCGAAGTCCGCGCCGCCACGCGCGCCTTCAACCGCATGCAGAAACGCATTTACGAAGATGTGCGCGAACGCACCGGCATGCTGGCCGCCATCACCCACGACCTGCAGACGCCGCTGACACGCCTGCGCCTGCGTCTGGAAAAACTGCCGGATGAAGCACTGCGCCACAAGCTCGTCGGCGACATGCAGGCCATGCAACAGATGTTGCAGGAAGGGCTGGAACTGGCGCGCAGCATGGATAACGGCGAAGCCGCGCAGCTCCTCGACCTCGATTCACTGCTGGACAGCCTGTGCAGCGACGCCGCCGAAGCCGGACAACAGGTGGAATACACCCAACACACGCCGGTGCAATTGAGCGCCCGCCCGCTGGCGCTGCGCCGGGCATTTTCCAACCTGCTGGACAACGCCGTGAAATACGGCCAACGCGCCGAAGTTTCGCTGACCCGCGAAGCCCGACAGTGCCACATCCGCATCCGCGATTTCGGACCCGGCATCCCGCCGGAGCTGCTGGAAACCGTGTTCACGCCGTTCTACCGCATCGAACACTCGCGCTCGCGCGAAAGCGGCGGCACCGGACTGGGGCTTTCCATCGCCCGCAACATCGTGCTGCGCCACAACGGTGAGTTGACACTAACTAACCACCCCGCTGGCGGATTGCTGGTGCATGTTGTATTGCCGCTAACCGCTTAGGTTAGCCGCAGGCTTCCGCTATAATCTGCGTCCATTTCAGACGCACGCATCCGCATGACCGACCGTTACGCCGTCATCGGCAACCCCATCTCGCACAGCAAGTCGCCGCTCATCCACAAACTGTTCGCCGAGCAAACCGGGCAGGACATGAGCTACGAAGCCATCGAATCTCCGCTGGACGGTTTCGCCGCAACCATTCAGCGCCTGCGCGACGAGGGCTATAAAGGCTGCAACGTCACCGTGCCGTTCAAGTTCGAGGCTTACAAGCTATGCACCCGGCTCGGCGACCGCGCGCGCGATGCGAAAGCGGTGAACACGCTGATCTTCCGCGACGGCGAAATCCTCGGCGCAAACACCGACGGTGCCGGGTTGCTGGCCGACATCGAAAAGAACCTCGGCATCAAGCTGATGTGGAAGGATGCGCTGTTGCTCGGTGCGGGCGGTGCCGCAGCCGGCGTGACCTGGCCTTTGTTCAATGCGGGACTGGGTGTGGACATCGCCAACCGCAATCTCGACAAGGCGCAATTATTGGCCGACGAGTTCAAGGGCTCAGGCACCGTATATGCACGGCGCTACGAAGAGTTGGCCGGAAAGAAATACGACCTCGTCATCAACGCCACGTCCAGCGGCTTGTCGGACGAGTTGCCGCCGCTGCCGGACGGCTTGTTCAAACCCGGCGCGCTGGCCTACGACATGATGTACGGGCGCGAGACACCGTTCATGGCTCATGCCCGCCAGCAGGGTGCAGCGATCGTCTCCGACGGACTCGGCATGCTGGTAGAGCAGGCTGCGGAAGCATTCTATCTATGGCGCGAGGTACGCCCGGATACCAAGCCCGTGCTCGACCAGTTGCGCAAATGAAAAAAGTCAAAAGCCTGTTCTGGCGCATCGTGCTGGCGCTGTTCGTCCTGTTGATCCTGTATCAGCTGTGGCTGTTCGCCCATGTGTGCTGGTGGATCAAGTTCAATCCGGCGACCAGCGCCTTCATGGAGGACCGTCTGGAGG
Source organism: Sideroxydans sp. (assembly GCA_043744345.1). Lineage (GTDB taxonomy): Bacteria > Pseudomonadota > Gammaproteobacteria > Burkholderiales > Gallionellaceae > Sideroxyarcus. The sequence continues at coordinate 14,472 of JAYTUW010000046.1, forward strand.
TGATGCAGAACAAGAACCCCAAGGCCGGGCTGCAGAATAAATGGGTTCCCTACGGCAAGATTTCCAACAACCTGAAGCGCGCACTCATCGTTTCCGAAGATGCAAAGTTCGTCGACCACGAGGGTTTCGACTGGGACGGTATCGCCAAGGCCTACGAAAAGAACCGGCAGAAGGGCAAGATCGTCGCGGGCGGTTCCACCATCAGCCAGCAGTTGGCGAAAAACCTGTTCCTTTCCACCAAGCGCACACCCTGGCGCAAGGGAGAGGAAGCCATCATCACCCTGATGCTGGAGGCGATGATGGACAAGAAGCGCATCTTCGAGATCTACCTGAACGTGATCGAATGGGGCGAGGGCGTGTTCGGCGCGGAAGCGGCCGCGCAGCATTACTTCGGCATCAGTGCGGCACAACTCAGTCCCGAGCAGGCCGCCAAACTCGCCGCCATGGTGCCCAACCCGCGCTATTACGACAGGCACCGCGAAGCGCAGGGTATGCTGGCCAAGACCTTTGTCATCCTGGATCGCATGCCGGATGCGGATATCCCCTGAGATAGCGGAGGAGTCTGTTGAAATTCGATAAACAGACCCTCAAACTCAACTACTCCGCCCTGTCATCCTCTGCCATGCGTTACATCGCCGACTTCGCCGCCGGTCCGGATGTCTATTTCGATGCGTCTGTCATTGTGGATGACACCCGTGGCCGGGCAATGAATTGAAATACCCGTGCAATCGCCCGCTTATCCACTTTCCCGGCATAGGCAAAGAGCCTAGAATCAGCGCTCAAGGCAAGCGATCTGTCTTTCTCAGCAAGGCATTACCCTCTTGACCAAGGGAAACCGAATGCAGAAAAACCTCACCCCCGCCGGAATTGCCTGGCGCTACGCGATCTTTGCCGTGGCCTGGATTCTCGTATCCGGCTATCTGCTGGCCATCAATACCGGGGATAAACTAACCCAAACGCTATTGGAGACAGGCAAAGGCCTAGCTTTCGTTGCGTTCACCGCTGCCCTGCTCTATCTGCTGCTGAAACGCTGGCATACAGACCTGCTTTCCACCCAGAACCGGTTGCAGGCAACGCTGGATGCCCTTCCCGATCTCATGTTCGAGCTCGACCCGGACGGCCGTTACATCGCCTACCACTCACCGCGCCTCGATCTACTGGCTATGCCGCCGGAGGCATTCATCGGCAAGACCATGCGCGAGGTGATGCCGCCCGACGTTGCCGAGATCGGCATGTCGGCGCTTGAGGAAGCAGGCGTTCACGGCTACTCGCATGGCAAGCAGATCGAGCTGACGCTGCCGGACGGCAGGCACTGGTTCGAACTCTCGGTATCCTGCACGCGCGACAGCGCGGGCCATCCTTCCGGCTACATCGTGCTTTCGCACGACATCACCCAGCGCAAGCGCGCAGAGAACACCATACTGCGCCTGAGCAAACTCTACGAGGCGCTGAGCCAGTGCAACCAGGCCATCGTGCGCTGCAGCAACGAGGCGGAATTGTTCCCCATCATCTGCCGGGATGCCGTTGAATTCGGCGGCATGAAAATGGCGTGGATCGGACTGCTGGACGAGCATAATTGTTCGGTCAAACCGGCAGCCGCTTTCGGGGCCGGGGCCGAATACCTGCAAGGCATCGAGATTTCGACGAACTCGGATCAACCCTCGGGGCGCGGCCCCACCGGTACGGCACTGCGCGAGAACCACCCGGTATGGTGCCAGGATTTCGCCAACGATCCCGGTCTCACGCCCTGGCGTGAGCGCGGCCTCCGCTACGGCTGGGCATCTTCCGCCGCACTGCCGCTGATGAGAAAGGGCAAGGCGGTCGCCTCCCTGACGCTGTATTCGGGCGAGCTGAATGCATTCGATGAAGCGGAGCGCAATCTGTTGCAAGAGATGGCGATGGACATCAATTACGCGCTGGACCGTTTTGAGGACGAGGCGCAGCGCAAACTATCCACCAGCGCACTGCAATCCAGCCAGTCACTGAACAAGATCGCCAACCGCGTTGCCCGACTGGGTGCCTGGGCGATCGAGTTGCCAGAGACAAAGGTTATCTTGTCGGACGATGCCTGCCAGTTGCATGACATGCCGCCCGGGTTCAGTCCCACGCTGGATCAACTTGATTTGTACTATCCGTCCGACTCGCTGGACAGGATCCGGAATGCCCTGGACAAATGCATGAACGACGGCATCCCGTTCGATGAAGAGCTGCAATTCACCACCTCCATGGGGTGTCACCTCTGGGTGCGCTCCATCGGCGAAGCCTTGCGGGACGGCAACGGAACGATCACGAAGATCGAAGGGGCGATCCAGGATATTTCCGAGATCAAGCTTGCCTTCGAGGAAAAACTCGACAACGAGCGGCGTTATCACAAACTCTTCGAATCGCTGATCACCGGCTTCGCGTTGCACGAAATCATCTGCGACGAAACCGGTGTCCCCGTGGATTATCGTTTTCTCGAAGTGAATCCGGCATTCGAGAAGCTCACCGGCCTGAAGGCAGACAACCTGATCGGGCGCACCGCGCTGGAGGTGATCCCCTCGCTGGAGCGCCTCTGGATCGAGAGATACGGCAAGGTGGCGCAGACCGGGAAACCCACCCAATTCGAATATGAGGCCGCGGGGCTGGGCAAGAGTTTCGACGTGGCAGCCTACTCGCCCAGAAAGAACCAGTTCGTCACCTTGTTCACCGACACCACGGAACGCAGGCGGCTGGAAGATTCGATCATCAAGCTCTCCACCGCGGTCGAGCAGAGCCCCAGTTCCATCATCATCACCGATCTGGATGCCAATATCATTTACGCCAATTCGACCTTCACCCTGCAGACCGGCTATTTGATCGACGAGACGCTGGGCAGGAATCCGCGCATGCTGCAATCGGGCAAGACCCCCAAACAGGCCTATGCCGATATGTGGGAACACCTGACGCGTGGCGATTCATGGAAAGGGGAATTCATCAACAGGCGCAAGGACGGTCATGAGTACGTCGAGTCCGTGCTGATCTCCCCGGTTCGCGACGGCAGCGGACGCATCACCAGCTACCTGGCGATCAAGGAAGACATCACCGAGTTGAAGCTGGCCGAAAAGCGCATCCAGCACCTGGCGCATTTCGACCAGCTCACCGGGCTGCCCAACCGCTCCCTGTTGCAGGACCACTTCAAGTTCGCACTGAGTCTGGCGCAGCGCAGGGGTGAGCATCTGGCCATCATGTTCCTCGACCTGGATCACTTCAAGAACATCAATGACACGCTGGGTCACACCATCGGCGACCAGTTGCTGATGGAAGTTGCCAAAAGACTCAAGTCAGCACTCAGGGAAGAGGACACCATCTCGCGCCTGGGCGGGGACGAGTTCATCTTCATCCTGCCGGGAACCGATGCCAACGGCGCCGCTCACATCGCGGAAAAACTGCTGAGGGTGATATCGGTGCCGTACCACATCGAACAGCATGAGCTGGTCTCCACGTCCTCTATCGGTATCGCCATTTATCCGGAAGACGGTAACGACATGGAAATCCTGTCGAAGAACGCGGATGCCGCGATGTATCAGGTCAAGCAGGCGGGACGCAACGATTTCCGCTTTTTCACGACTTCCATGCAGGCCAATTCGGCACGCAACCTGCGCCTGGGCAGCGATCTGCGCAGTGCCATGCTGCGCAACCAGCTGCACCTGCATTACCAGCCGCAAGTCTCCATGCAGGACGGTCATATCGTCGGTGCCGAAGCCCTGTTGCGCTGGCAGCATCCCGACCTGGGCGCGATCTCACCCGCCGAATTCATCCCCATCGCCGAGGAAACCGGCTTGATCATCCAGATCGGCGAGTGGGTGTTGCGGACCGCCGCCATGCAAATGAAGACTTGGCTGGACGGGGTGCTGCCGTCGATGGTGATCGCGGTGAATCTTTCGGCGATCCAGTTCCGCCATGCCAACCTGGTGGCAATGGTGACGGGTATTTTGGCCGAAACCGGGCTGCCGCCGGATCATCTGGAACTGGAACTCACCGAGGCCGTGGCCATGGACGATCCCAAAGCCGCGATCACGGTGATGGATCAGCTATTCGAAAACGGCATACGCATGTCGATAGACGATTTCGGCACCGGCTATTCCTCGCTCAGCTACTTGAAACGCTTCAAGGTCTACAAACTGAAGATAGACCAGTCGTTCGTGCACGACATCGGCGAGGACGACGAGGACAAGGCCATCGTCTCCGCCATCATCAACATGGCCAGCAGCCTGGGCATGCACACCATCGCCGAAGGCGTGGAGACCGCATCACAGCTGGCTTTCCTGAGACTGCACGGCTGCGACGAGGTGCAGGGTTACTACTTCAGCAAACCGCTTCCGGCTGAGGAGTTCGAGGCGTTCGTGATTGGGCTGCCGTAACCGAGCAATGCCCGTGTCGCCATGCCGTGCTGGCGACTCTTTGGGTGCCATCCTGTTGATGTTTCCATAATTCAAGACAGCGCCACATCCACCAGAATGGAATTGCGAAAATGAAAAAGTGCCTCGTCATTGATGAAACTACTAGCCATTCGACTAAGCGAGCAAACAACGCTCGCCAAGTCGCTGGTTATCCGGCGCAGGCCGGAATCCAGCAAGACAAAATGCATTTTTGTTTAAAACCCACTGGATACCGGCCTGCGCCGGTATGACGGCTCATGTATCGCGAATGATGGAAATCTCACTAGAACCGGGTTGAGAGCGTGACGCCGTATCCGCTATCCGGACTTCCGTCCGCGTATCCTTTCAAGAGATACCCCCGCAGATAGACATCGCCGGAGATCCGGACGTTTGTATAGAGCATGAGTTGACGCTGTTCCGCGACCGTGGCCGAAGCCTTCTGCGCGTACTTGTATTCGAGGCCGACCCCGGCTTGCTCGCCGAATGAATAGCCGCAACCCGCCGATCCGTAGAACACGTTCCCCAGGGGCAACTGTGGCGAGCTGCCCAATGCCTCGTAGCCGATCAGGAGACCCGGGGAGAAATCCCCGATGTCATGAAAGACGTACAGTTGAACGGCATAGTCGTTCTTGCCTGTGCCCAGCGCCGTGCTGGCCGTGCCAAACTTGACCCTGCCGCTCAGGTCGATGCCGGAATCGAACCCGGCACCCGTGTACATGTTATAGGTCAGCAAGGTCACGACATCGCCCAGGCCCGACTGCGTGGTGCGCTTTTTAATCAGCGTGGTGGTTGTGGTGGTCGCTCCGTGGTTGCCTTTGTATCTGCCGCTGGCAATGACAGTCCCGTCGCCGGTAACCTGCAGATAGGGCACGAGCAACTTCACCGACCACGCGCCGGTTTCATACAGCGCACTGACCGGGATCGTGGTGATATCGGTGATGGAGGCCGTCCCGTAATCACCCGAACTGGATTCATACCCGACGCCCAGCGTCACGTCGCCCCCGTCTTCCGCGTATGCCGTGCCGCAGGCAAGTGCCAGCGTTCCCGCCAGCACAGCGGCCATCTTCCTGGTTTGAGTTTTCATGGTGCGCATCCTTTGCCATCAATTTCGCCCGCCGCCGCGGCTCATCGCTCCGCCGCCCATCGCTCCGCCGCGGTAGCCACCCCCCCGGCCCGCGCTGCCGCTGCGTTCCATGCGGGCACGGTATCCTTTTCCATAACCGCTCACGGCTCCGTCCGCGGCGGGCTCGCTTTGCGTTTCCGGCGCGGATTCCTTTGCCACCGTCGGCGCCGCCTGCACGGGAGTGACCGTGGCAACACCATTCACCTGCAAACCAAGCTGCTGGCGGTATGCCGCATATTCCGCCTGGCTCATGGTCTTCAGCGGCACATTCACGGGGCCCGCCGTTTCCGCCGCCACGGCTTCAGTCAGGCACAACAGCAACGCCATGCCTGCAGTCGTCCATATCCGGGTTGTATTTTTCATCGCCGCCTCCCTCTTGCATTTATCCGCCAGCCGCTATTCCGCGCATGTCCGGATATCACTGTACTTCTCCGTGCCCATCATATTTGTTTCCCGCACTTTTCACTCGGGCTGTTGACGATGGCGTCGACTTGCGCCTGCGTCATGATCTGCGCCGTATAGGCAGTTCCGCCCGCCCCGAGCTGCGCCGCGAATGCGCGCAAATGGTTGCGCGAACCGCACAGCAGGCTATCGTATGTCTGCAGGATGGGAAGCTGATTTGAGCCGCTGGCGACTTCATCCCTGGCTTTCTGCACATCGAGGATATCGAACTCTTCTATGTATGCACCGACTGCCAACCCCGCCCCGAGCGCGGTCGAGCCGCGTGCCAGCAGGTCGCCGTACAGCCCCCGGATGTCCGCATTGGCAAAAGCGCCGATGCTGTCATCCAGCACCGGATCGGCGATGCCGAGGTTATCCAGCATCGCCTTCACGCTGTTCATATGTTGTTGCTCGGATTTGGTCGCGATCGAGTAAAAGGTCGGGTCGGCCCATTGGGCGTACAACGTCAGATAAACATCGCGCGCCATTTTTTCTTCCTCGCGCACAAACAGCATGCTCTTCTCTTCCGTCCCGGTCAGCGGCTGCAATGTGCCGAGCGGGATCGTCTTGCCGCCTCCCGTGCCCCCGCCCCCGCCACATCCGGCTACAACGGTAATCAGCAGAGCCAGTGCCAGATGGCGTGTCGTGTCAATTATTTTCATTTTCAGAATCCGTGTCGTATCAAACATTAGTCACATTCGGGCTGCTCCCGCCCCGCCCGTGCCGTGGCATCGGACAGGGCGGAAGTGCCGAACCATTCGTTCAGCGGCCCATGCCTTGACCTGCATTCGCACCTTGGGCACCGCTGCCGCGACTTTGGGAGCCCGCACCCGATCCGTCACGCAACATGGTTCCGTTGCCCTTGCCGGATCTATTCCCTTTTCCGGCACCGGCACGCATCGCGGCGCGTTGTTCCGGGGTCATCTCGGCCTGTTTCTCCGCACGATAGGCGTCGCGTTCTGCCTGGGTCATGTTCGCTGTCTCGGCCCGGTGTTGGGCGCGTACTGTCTCGCGATCCTGCACCTGGCTGGTGACCGGTTCATCGGCCGCAAAGGCAGCACCTGCTGCGGCCAGCGTCACCGCCAATACGGAATTGAGTAGCATTGTCTTTGTGCTCATGATTTTCTCCTGTCGAGTGTGTTTGAGGACATCAAATCAGGTTGTCCGCCTGATGGATGCATACTGCGCCCGGGCTGTTGCCCGGTGATTTCCGGAGCGTTGCAAATTGTAACGATGTGTTACACGAGCCTATCCCGCTGTGACAGCGGCCTTGGCGCTCGGGTATAGTGTTCCTCATGGACAGCAAAAACATTCTGGTGGTGGACGACGATGCCGGTCTGCGCGACTTGCTGCGGGAATATCTCACCGCGCAGGGCTTTGTGGTGACGGCTGTCGCCGACGGTGCGGAGATGGACGCGCACTTTGCCGACCACGCCCCCGATCTGGTGATCCTCGACCTGATGCTGCCGGGCGAAGACGGCTTGTCGCTGGCACGCAGGTTGCGCGCACAGGGCGGCCTGCCCATTATCATGCTCTCGGCACGCGGCGAGGATATCGACCGCATCGTGGGGCTGGAGGTCGGCGCGGATGATTACCTGTCCAAACCGTTCAACCCGCGCGAGTTGCTGGCGCGCATCCGCGCTTTACTGCGCCGCAGCGACACGCCTGCCGCCGTGACGGATACCGCGCTCCGCGACACCAGCCGTTTCGGCGACTTCCAGCTCAACATCGGCGCGCGCGACCTGCACAGAAACGGCAAGAACATCGCGCTGACCGCGGGTGAATTCAACCTGCTGCGAATATTCACCGAACATCCCAACCGCGTATTGAGCCGCGACAGCATCATGGACATGCTCAAGGGATACGAGCGCTCGCCTTTTGACCGCAGCATCGACGTGCGGGTCACGCGACTACGGCGCAAGATCGAGACTGACCCGAACGCGCCGCAATTCATCCGCACGGTTTGGGGCGAGGGTTATCTGTTTGCCCCCGGCGGCGATACCGAACATGCATAAATCGCGCACGCTATTCCGCAGCACCGCCATGACAGTTGCCACCGCGCTGCTGATCTTGCAGTTCATCCTCATCGCGGCGACGGTCAATTACGTGATGCTGCCCATGGCCAAGCGCTCCGCCGACGACCTGGCGGCACTGCTGGTGTTGTCCGCCCAAACCTGGCTGGAGCTTCCGCCGGAGACGCGCCCGGACTTTGAACTGGAGCTGGCGCACAAGCACCAGTTCGTGCTGTTCGAAGATGTTTCGCCGTTGCCACCGCGCGAGGGATTTCTGCCCTATCTGACACTGTTGGACAGCGCGCTGAGTGCGCGAACCGGCGAGACTGTCTCCGTCAGGGTGACTGAACTGGAAACGACCTGGTTCTGGGCGGAATTCCATACCGGTGGAAAACTGGTGCGCATCGGATTCCCCAAGGAGCGCATGGATATGGATCCCCCCATGATGCTGTTTCTGGCGCTGCTCGCAACCACGTTGTTGACCCTGTTCACCGCGCTGGTCCTGGCGCGCCGCATCACCAGACCGCTGGAGTCCTTCTCGCTCGCGGCACGGCGTATCGGCGAAGGCGACATTCCGGAGACGCTGCCGGAAACCGGTATTCGCGAGTTGTCCGGGCTGGCCGCCACGTTCAACAAAATGGCGGTGCAGGTGCGCGAACTGCTCGCCAACCGCACCACGTTGCTGGCCGGAATCTCGCACGATCTGCGCACGCCGCTGGCGCGCATGAATCTGGCGCTGGAAATGCTGCCTGACAACACCGACCCTAAACTGCTCGCCCGATTGCGGCACGATGTGGAAGAGATGAACCAGCTCATCGGCGAGTTTCTCGTGCTGAGCAGGGACTTGCAGAAAGGTCCGCCGCAGTTGCTTGAACTCGGCACGTTGCTGGATGAGCTGGCCGACAATGCCCGGCAGGGCGGGGCCGGACTGGAATGGCTGGCGCGCGAGCGTCTGTCGGTGATGGCCGACCCCTTGGCACTGCGCCGGGTATTGACCAACCTGATCGGCAATGCGCTGCGCTACGGCGACGGAAAGCCGGTGCAGCTCGCTTTGGCGTCAGCCGACAAGCATGCCGTGATCGGCATTCTGGACCGGGGGCCGGGGATTCCGCCGCAGGAGCTGGAAAATGTGTTCCATCCTTTTTACCGACTGGAAACTTCGCGCAGCACTTCGACCGGCGGCAGCGGACTCGGGCTCGCCATCGCGCGCCAGCTGGCGGATGCCAACGGTTGGAAGATCGAGCTGTTGCCGCGCACCGGCGGCGGTACCGAAGCCAGGGTGACCATACCGCTGCAACACCCCTGACTGGTAACCTGTATCAATCCGCTTCTTCTGCCTCGCCGTCATGGCCGACTTCCCGGCTGCGCTCGATATCCACGCCGGCTTTCAGCTTGCCTGCTTCGGACAGGAATTGGGCTACCGGCTTGTCCGAACTCACCCGTAGCGACGGCGGCAGCAGCTCGCTCATGTACAACTCGTCGGCAAACTGTCCGCTGGTCTGGTAGTGAACAAGCGTCATCACCCCGGAGCCCAGCATCGACACGATGACGGCAACCAGTGCAATGCGGCGCGGATGGTTGGGATTGATGGTGCGCAGGTGGAAGTACACCATCCCGGCGGCGATGGCGATTTCCAGGTGGCTGTCGTAGCGGGTCAGCGTTTCCAGTGAGAGCGCGTAGGCCGCGATCCCGATCAGCAGTGAAACGATTTCGCTTGCGAGCAATCCGCACGCCGCAATGAAGAGATGCCGGCCAAAGCGCATCTGCCCTTCGAACAGCCGGTTGGCCAGCGCCCAGCCGCCGCTCCACAGCAGCCCCACACCGAGTATGCCCAGCAAGGCCATGAAGTAGCGGATGGCATCGGCCTTTTCAGTGTCGGAACTCCACATGCTCGCCAGCGTCACGCCCACCAGCATTGCGAATCCGGCCAGTGCGGGCGGCCAGCCTTCCCAGTTATGGCGCGTGGTATCTGTCACTTCATCAACCACGGAAAAATCTGCCGGGCGCACACGCAGATTGGTGTGCCCCAGACGGAAGATGCTGTTTCCGTCGACAGGTGTCAGCAGTTGGCGACGCCCTTTGTGGACCACCCCGTTCCTGCTGCCCAGATCGTGAATTTCCAGCCCGCCGTCGGTGCCCGTCTGGATCACCGCATGATGCGGGGAGGTGTGCCGGTCATCGAGGATGAAGTCATTGTCATATCCCCGCCCGATGCGGATGGGCAGCACCTCCACGCGCTGGCGCAGTTTGACCTCGCCGTTGCGGGCCAGTACTTCGACGAAGAACGGCCCGTTCATGGCTTGCTCTCCCGGCTGGTCGCTTCAAGAAAGATGCGGGATATCTTCAGTCCGTTCTCGTATGAGACACCGCTCATGTCGACCCTGCTCTGCAGGCTCATCTGTCCCTCGTCGGTGCTGGCGGTGAGCAGGGCAAAGTCATACAGCTCGGGGAACTTCCGGTAGGCACGCACGCACATCACGGCACGCATGGGCAACTTGCCGTTGTTCACGAACTGTTCTATGCATTGCGGCGGTGTGAAGCGCATGTCCTTGTGGCTGCCGAAACTCTGGTTTTTGAACTGGCTGGCCGACAGGGTCGAAAACCGCCACGGTCCCAGTTCGCTGCTGCGTATGAGCTTGTGGCGGATGGATACGCGTCCTGTCTGCATCTGGCCGGATACAAAAAGCGCCGACTCCATTGCGCAATTCACCTGGTCGATCAGGTACGGCTTGTTCTGCTTGGCGTTCGACCAACCCCAGCAACGCAGCTGGTCTGAATCCCACACCGGTACGCTGTAGGGACTCAATTCCTTGAAGGAGAGCGGCGTCTTTTCCAAGCGCGCCATCATCGCCGTCTGGTGCTCCAACAACTGTTGCCCGACGATCAGTTTGAAATCCTCCGGGATGGTCTTCTGACCGGCGACACGTTGCAGCAGGTCGCGGACATAGCGCACCGGAACCAGGAAACTGACCAGTTCGCCATCCAGCCGCTTGGAGACATTCACCCCGGCCACGCGCCCGTCCACCGTCACACTCGGGCCGCCGCTCATGCCGGAATTGATCGGCCCGGTGAACATCAGCTGGTCGTAGAAGCTGCGGCTGATGATGCCGTTGTAGGCCCCTTCCGAAATGGCGAAACCCAAATCGAGCGGATTGCCCAGCGAATACAGGTACTGGCCCTGGGTAAGCTGCGGCAGGGTTTCCGGCACGGTGAAAAATCCGCTGCCCTTGCGCGCTATGCGCACCACAGCCAGGTCATGCAGCACATCGACCGCCAGCAATTCCACCGCACCGCGCTTGCCGTTGGTGTCGACGTATTCGCCAACATAGGTTTCCGGCTCCAGTGCGATCTGCGACATGACGTGATAGTTGGTCACCACCAGATTGCCGGTGCCAATCAGGAATCCGGAACCGACCGACGACTGGGTGCGGCCGCTTTTCAGCAATACGCGCAATTGCAGCAGGTCGGCCTTGGCCGATGAGTACAAGCGTTGTGCGGAGGAGGAAGGGGTGGGCAGCTTGACCGGATCCTCCGCGGCTGAAACCGCTGCGGCACCGGCACAAGCCAGGAAGACGAACAGAACCTTTGGGAATCTCATGCTTGTCTTTCTCGAATAGACTGGATAAACGGATACATCTCGACGCTCCCCCGCCCGGCCGTACCTTTCACGGAAGCTGGTCGACCGGGATGGCCTTTTCGCGCTTCTCGAAGAAACGCAGCAGCAGATAAGTGAGCCATGCAATGATACCGAGCGCTATCGTGAACAGCGTGTACGAGATCGGCCACGGAATTCCCTGCGTCATCATGGAAAACTCGGACATGCCGCCGATACCGGCCAGCACGTTCAGCGGCATGAAGACCACGCTCAGCACCGTCAGGCGCTTCACGTTCTTGTTCTGGTTGTTGTTGATGAAGCCGACGGTGGCATCCATCAGGAAGTTGATCTTGTCGAAGATGAAGGCCGTATGCCCGTCCAGCGAATCGATATCGCGCAGGATCTGCTGCGCATCGTCCAGTTGCTGCCGGGTCAGGAATTTGCCGCGCATGAGGAACGAGACCGCACGGCGCGTATCCAGCACGTTTCTGCGGATCAAACCATTCAGATCTTCTTCGTGCGCGATGGCGGTCAGGGTGTCGTCCGCCTGCTCGCCGATCTTGTTGTTGCTGAGCACCTGCTTGCTCACCACGCGCAGCCCCTGGTAGACATCTTCGAGGGCATCGGCGGAGTATTCGGCATCGGCCGCATACAGGTCGAGCAGCACATCCCGTGAATCCAGCACGTAGTTGGGCTGCATCATCGCGCGCAGACGCTGCAACCGGAATACCGGCAGGTCCACCTTGCGCAGCGAGAACAGCGTGTCCTGATGCAGGATGAATGCGACCGGAACGCTGCGCGACACGTCCTGCTTGTCGAGCAGGAAGTCGGAACGCAGATGCACGGCACCGTTGTCCTCGACGTAGAAGCGGGCGCTGGACTCCAGGTCGTTCAGTTTGTCCGGGTCGGGCAGCTCTATCCCGAAGATCGCGCCCACCCAAATGCGCTCCTCGAATGAGGGATTGACCATGTCGATCCAGATCGGCTTGACCTTGAGCAAGTCCTCGCGGGTGTCGATCTCGATCTCGCGCAGACGCCCCTCATGCAACTCGAACCCCTTGATACTGGACTTTTCGTTCTTGTACTCGCGCTTCCCCAAGGCGTGGATGACCGAGATAGGCACATCCTGCAGGATGATTTCCTTGCGCTCGTCGTTTATCTGGTCCCAAACGAAGAGCTGGTCTTCCGGGGGCAGTTCTTCCAGTATCTGCGATACCTCCAGCGGGGATATCTGGTTAAGGATCTGCTTCAATTTGACCAGGTTCTGCTTGCGCACCAGCGATTCCACCAGGTCATGACGGGGCATATCCTGCTTGTGGACAAAATCCTCGACGAGTCTGTGCTTTTTTATTAGATTAAGCACCGTCTGCTGGCTGGTCTGATTTTCTGTGTTCTTATCGTTTGACATGAGAAAGCGACCCCGAGGTTAATACAGAAGCGGTTGGGGAATTATAAGTTATCCTCCGTTCCGCCAGTCCTTTATCTGCCGCATTTTGCGTTGAAACCGCCGGATTTTTGCCATGAACAGACCCGACCACGAAAACCACAATAACGAGAACGTGCAGGATCACCTGCTCCAGGTTCAGCACCTGCTGGAAAAGCAGACAATGGTTGAAACGCAGAACAATGACCAAGGGTTAGCGCATGACGAACGGCATGAGCTGCTGGACAAGATGCTGCACAAGCGCCACCTGGCCGAATTGCGCGAGAAGCTGAACGAACTGCACTCCGCCGATATCGCCTACATACTGGAAGCTCTGCCCATCGAACAGCGCCTGATGGTGTGGGATCTGGTGAAGGCGGATCGCGACGGCGACATCCTGATCGAGGTCTCGGATGCGGTGCGCGAATCGCTGATCGCGACCATGAGCCGCGACGAACTGGTCGAGGCCACAGAACAGCTGGACACCGACGAGATCGCCGACCTCGCGCCCGACCTGCCGCAGAACGTGATGCGCGACGTGTTCAAGTCGCTGTCCATCGAGGAGCGCGAGCAGTTGCGGGCGGCCATGTCCTATTCCGAAGATTCAGTCGGCGCCCTGATGGATTTCAACATGATTCCGGTGCGCGAGGATGTGACGCTGGAAGCGGTCTCGCGCTATCTGCGCCGCTTTGACGAATTGCCAGACCATACCGACCAGGTTTTCGTGGTCGACCGCAATGACCGCTTCAAGGGCGTGCTGCCGATCAACCTGATCGTGGTCAACGAGCCGGAACGGGTGGTCGGCGACCTGATGCTGACCGAAACCATCCAGCTTGACCCGGATGACAAGGCCGACCAGGCAGCCCAGTCGTTCGAGCGTTACGACCTCGTGTCCGCACCGGTGGTCGATGAAGACGGCAAACTAGTGGGCCGCGTGACGGTGAACGTGGTGCTGGACTTCATTCGCGCCGAATCGGAAACCGACCTGCTGAACCAGGCCGGTCTGCGTGAAGAGGAAGATATCTTCGCCTCGGTGTGGAAGTCGGCGCAGAACCGCTGGACCTGGCTGGCGCTGAACCTGTGCACCGCCTTTTTCGCCTCGCGCGTGATCGGCGAGTTCGAGGGCACCATCGAGAAGTTCGTCGCGCTCGCGACGCTGATGCCCATCGTCGCGGGCATCGCTGGCAACTCGGCCAACCAGACCACCACCATCATCATCCGCTCGCTGGCGCTGGGCCAGATCACGCAGGGCAACGCGCGCCGCCTGATGTACAAGGAGCTGGCCATCAGCGGATTAAACGGTCTGGTGTGGGGCGGCATCGCCGGATTGTTCGCCTACTTTCTCTACCACAGCGTGCCGCTGGGTCTGGTGATGACCAGCGCAATGACGCTCAACCTCGTGCTCGGTGCGCTGGTCGGCATCGGCATACCGCTGCTGATGCAGCGCCTGGGCCGGGATCCCGCCGTCGGCGCCAGCGTCATGCTGACCGCCATCACCGACAGCGGCGGCTTCTTCATTTTTCTGGGACTGGCGACGATCTTTCTAATTCGTTGATTCCAGCTTGACGGGTCATCAACTGAAGGGGGCGTTGTTCCATTTTTCCAGCCATGCCGGCAGTTGGCTCGCCGGCATGGGCCGGGCGATGCCGTAACCCTGGCCGTATTCGCATCCCATCTCCAGCAATGCCAGGAACAACTCTTCCGTCTCCACCCCTTCGGCCACGATCCTGCGGTCGAATGCCTTGGCCAGCGCGATCACACCCTGCACGATGGCCCGGTCGCCTTTGTCGAGCAGCATGTCGCGGATGAATGACTGGTCGATCTTGAGGGTATCGACCGGCAGCCGCCCCAGATAGGACAGGGACGAGTAACCGGTGCCGAAATCGTCCAGTGCGAAGGTGATGCCTAGGTTGCGGCAGCGTTCGATGGTGTCGATGGCCCTGGGAATGTCTTCCAGCGCCGCCGTTTCCAGCACTTCGATCTGCAGACTGCCTTTGGGCAAACCGGGGTGACGCAGCAGTTTGCGCTTCAGCTTCCAGGTGAAATCACTGGCTTGCAGGTGGCGCGCCGAGATGTTGATGCTCAATTCCATCGGCAGGGCGGCAAGTTGCCATTTTTCCAGTTGCGCCAGCGCCGCCACAACAACCCAGTCGCCCAATTCGACTTCCAGTGAGGTGCCCTCTATCTCCGGCAGGAACTCGGCGGGGGCGAGCACGCCCCGTTCCGGATGGTTCCAGCGAATCAGGGCCTCGGCCCCGACCAGGCGCAGGGTGCGCATATCCACTTTGGGCTGGTAGTAGAGTACGAATTCGTCCCGTTCCAGCGCCAGTTCGAGGCGACGCATGAATTCGTGGTGGGTACGCGCGCGTTGGTCGTTTTCGGCATCATATAAATAGTAGCGGTTCTTGCCGGATTGTTTGGCGGCGTACATTGCCTGGTCGGCATGGCGCAGCAGGGTATCCGCATCGTGCTCGTCTCCCGGGTAGATTGCGACACCGATACTGGCGCTGACCTCGAATAACCGGTTCTTGATCTCGATCGGCTGGCTGATTGCTTCAAGCAGGCGATTCAGGCTGATAGCGCACTCATCGGCTGCGTTCATCCCGAGCAGCAGCACCGCAAACTCGTCGCCACCCAGACGCGCGACCGTATCGTCGCCGCGTATCGTGTCCTTGATGCGCCGCGTCACCTCGATCAGCACCGTGTCACCCGCCTCGTGCCCCATGGTGTCGTTGACGAGTTTGAAGCCATCAAGATCCAGGTAGCAGACCGCCAGGTTGCTCCCCTCGCGCTTGGTGTGCGCCAATGCCTGTTGCAGGCGGTCCGCAAACAGCACGCGGTTGGGTATGCCGGTCAGCGCGTCGTAATGGGCGATGTGCTCCAGCTGCTTTTCGTGCTGCTTGAGCAGGGTGATATCCGAAAATGTCCCGACCATGAGGGTGGCTTCCCCCGCCTCGTCGCGCCGGGTGACCGTGCCGCGGCAAAGCATCCACTTGCTGCTGCCGTCTTTGCACACCAGCCGGAGTTCGGAGACGAAATGTCCGGTATTGCGTCGCAGATATGCCTGCAACTCGTCTTTGTAACGCAGGATGTCGTCGGCGTGAATGATTCTGAAGAAACGCTCCACATGGCTTCCGAACTCGCCCTCGGCATAGCCCAACATCTCTGCAAAACGTCTGGAATAGTGAAATTCTCCCGTCTGGGGTTTCCAGTCCCATACCGCATCACCGGATCCTTCCAGCGCATGCCGCAATCGCTCTTCAGTCTGGCGCAACACCTCCTGTTCGCCCTCGTTCGCGAGCTGGGATTCCTTGAGCGATTCGTAATTCTCAAAAATGAAAAAAAACGCGAACAGATACAGGCAGGCACTGAAGATGTCGATACCGGAGTAGCCGGTGTCAACCAGCGGTTGTGCCCAGCCCACGACAATAGACAGCAGGCTGATACCCAACCATGCCCGCCCCCACTTGCGCCCCTTGAGGAAGAACGCAGCCGCGATCAGCAGGAAGAACAGCGACAGCCGCAGCGTGTTGTAGGGCGCCAGCAGATAGATGGCGAGAAACATGAGGAAGGAAAGCGCAAGCGCGAGCGAACCCAGCATTTCAGTTTGCCCGCGATGTTGATGCAACCAGGCCAGCAGGACAAAACAGGTCGCGGCGAATCCAAAGTCGATCATCCCCATGACCGGGCCGACATCCCAGCGCAGGAAGCCCATCACAAAGGCAATAATCCCGTCGAGCAGCAGCAGGCTGCTCAGGAAGACAAATTTGTACTTCTGATCGCGCTCATCCTTGAAAAAAATCAGATTGAACGACCCGGATTTTTTCATCGCAACCGCTCTCTCCTGCCTGGGTGGTGCCAGGCGATCGTTATTTTTTTCATACACCGGCGCAAGAATCGCACATGGGCGAAAATATCCACTCGTTGTTTAATCGCCACCGTTGCGGAAAGCTATAGCCAGCGAAACATGACGTGTGTTATTTTGCAGGAATGGCACGGTACCAAACATACATGCACACCATCGGCGGCAATCTTATCACGCACATGACATCAAAATGAGCGACAGCCCTTCCCCCCAGCCCCCGAAGATCGATCCCCAGCTTGAACGTTCCCTGCTGGACATCGAGATACCTCCCTGCCCCGAGATCCTGATTCGCATCATGGCCGAGATGCACAGGGAAGAGCCGGATTACCACCGGTTGAGCAGCCTGATCAGCGCCGATGTCGCGCTTGCAGCGGGCCTCATCAAGACAACGAATTCGCCTTTCTTCGCCCGCGCACAACGCGCCCGGTCGGTGCATGATGCACTGACAGTTCTTGGACTCAGGGTCGCCAGCCATACCATCGCCGGCATCATCCTGCGCAACCTGTTCCCCAACACGCCCAACATGGTGCGCTTCTGGGATGCGTCAGCGCGCACGGCGCGACTTTGCGCGTGGCTGGCGCACAAGTTGGATATTCCCGGTTTCAACTCAGACGATGCTTATACCTTCGGATTGTTTCATGACTGCGGCATTCCGGTTTTGATGGTGCGATTCCCGAACTACAAGGAGGTGCTGGGTCTGGCAAATCGGGACACTCAGAACGAGTTCACTGCCGCTGAGGAAGCACTGGTCAAGACTAACCATGCGCTGGTGGGCAGCGCTCTCGCACAAAGCTGGTGGCTACCCGAAGATATGTGCCTGGCAATAAGACATCACCACGATCTGAAGGCCTTGGCTCCGGACTCGCCCCTCCCCAAATCCCATCGCCAGTACATCGCAACCACCCAGTTCGCCGAGCATTTCTCCCAGCACCAGCTGGGATTGGACTTCACCCAGGAATGGCCCAAGTTCAGCGCTGCCAGTCTGCAAACGCTGCAAATCGACGAGGAAGATCTCGAGTTTTTGTACGCGGAAGCAAAACAGATCGTCGCATCACCCGAATAGAATCGTCATCCGCATTGCACATTCGTGCAATGCATCTGCTCAATCCTCAGTCGAATCCATGACGCTCGTCCGGCCGGGAACAGGGACGTCGAGACGAAAAAAGCCGTACGCAACTTAAAAACTAGAGAGTAAACAACACGCACACCGCAATATCAAGGGTGTAGAAAATCGAGAAAAAACGGGACGGTTCGCTGAATAAGCTCAACAAACACTAAAGACAAGCAATCCACTCCGCTCGAAACGGAGTTCGCAGAAAGGGCGAAACGCAACTACCCGGCGCCCGCCCAAATCTACGAAGCTTAGGCGCCGAGGATGCCTTTTCCTGCAGCAGGAGCAGCGGCTTTCTTCGCTACAGCCTTCTTGGCAGGTTTCTTAGCTGCTGCTTTTTTCGCTGCCGGTTTCTTGGCTGCGACTTTTTTAGCGGCTGGCTTCTTGGCGGCTGCTTTTTTCGCTGCCGGTTTCTTGGCGGCTACTTTCTTTGCAGCTGGTTTCTTGGCGGCTGCTTTTTTCACTGCCGGTTTCTTGGCGGCTACTTTTTTGGCAGCCGGTTTCTTGGCTGCTGCTTTTTTCACTGCCGGTTTCTTGGCTGCTGCTTTTTTCACTGCCGGTTTCTTGGCGGCTACTTTTTTAGCGGCCGGTTTCTTGGCGGCTACTGCTTTCTTTGCGGCGGGCTTCTTTGCGGCGGGCTTCTTTGCGGCAGCCTTCTTGGTGGTGCTCTTTGCTTTGGTTGTTGCAGCCATTTTCATTCCTTATAAAAATTGATGGACTAACCAGGTAAAAATTTCGTGCACCGACTGCACTCCCGATGCGTCTTTCTGTAGCTTGAAATCTCCCAACACGCACGGTGGCTGCATTCTATGCGCGATTAAAAAAATTGCGCAACACTTTTATGCATATTTGGTTAAATAATTTCACGCGATGATCTTCTCTGAAGCATAGAGCTGACGGACTGTTTCGCGTTCCCTGATGAGATGAACTTCCGCTCCGTCCACCATCACTTCGGCTGCCCGCGGACGGGTGTTGTAGTTGGAACTCATGCTCATTCCGTATGCTCCCGCCGACATCACGGCAAGCGCATCGCCTTTATCCACGGCCATCTCGCGGGCATGGCCGATAAAATCGCCGGTCTCGCAGATAGGGCCAACCACCTCGTAAATTGCAAGATTGCTTTTCTCGATTGCTCCCTCTCCCGCAAGCGGGAGAGGGTTGGGGTGAGGGTCTGTGGAGCGCAATTGCAGCGGCAGAACGGCATGGTAAGCATCATAAAGTGCCGGACGCATGAGGTCGTTCATCGCCGCATCGACGATGGCGAAGTTCTTCTCCTCGCCGTGTTTGAGGTATTCGATGCGCGTCAGCAGCACCCCGGCATTGCCGACCAGCACCCGCCCGGGCTCCACGATGATCTTCTCGGAGCGCCCTTTCAGCGCGCCCAGCAGGGCTTGCGCATACTCGGCGATGGATGGCGGAATCTCGTCGTCGTAGCGGATCCCGAGTCCGCCACCAAGGTCGAGATGATCCAGAACAATGCCCGAGGCTGCCAGTTGATCTGCCAGTGCCAGCACTTTTTCCGCCGCCTCGATGAAAGGGCCGGTCTCGGTGAGCTGCGAACCAATGTGGCAATCCATGCCGGTGATGCGTATATGCGGCATGGCAGCCGCTTTGCGGTACAACGCCAGCGCCTCGGTGTAAGCCACGCCGAACTTGTTCTGCTTGAGCCCTGTGGAGATATAGGGATGTGTCTTGGCATCCACATCGGGATTCACGCGAAAACTGATTGGCGCAATCTTGCCCATGCTGCCGGCGACTTCATTCAGTCTTTCCAATTCTGACGGAGATTCGACATTGAAGCAGAGTATCCCGGCGTCCAGCGCGAGGCGCATCTCGGCTTCGCTCTTGCCCACACCCGAGAATACGACTTTGTTTGCCGCCCCGCCGGCCGCCAGCACACGTTGCAGCTCGCCGCCGGAAACGATGTCGAACCCGGCACCCAGGCGCGCGAACAGATTGACGATGGCCAGGTTGGAATTGGCTTTCATCGCGTAGCAGATGAGGTGCTCGCGGCTTTTGAACGCGTCGGCGAACTGGCGGTAGCCATCCGTCAGCGCGGCGCGCGAATAGACATAGCAGGGAGTGCCAAAGCGTGTTGCGATATCTTCCAACGGGACGTTCTCGGCGAATAACCTGTTTTGCTGGTAATGAAAATAGTCGGTCATGGTTACTTCTTGTTTTCGGATTTTTCGGTGGAAGGCGGCGCGGGGACGGCGGAGGGTTGTGCCGGTGCGGCCTGCGGATTCGCAGTCGACAAGGGTGACAGGATCAACGGTCCTTTGCGTCCGCAACCTTGCAGGAAGATGCTCAACAGCAACATAATGCAAATAGTACGCATGGCATCACCTTTCTTTAAGTTTCGAATCAGGCTACACATCAGAACGGGCGGGATTATATGACGGAAAGTCCAGGCAACGAACCGGGCGGCGCGCTGTTCACGCGCATCCGGCAGATGGTCAACGAGCGCGGCGTGGATATCGGTCAGAGCCTGAGCGGGAGTGCACTCAAGCTGGAATTCGCCGATGGCCAGCGCATCCTTGTCAATTTCGATGCACAGACCGGCAAAGCGTGGCTGGCCGCCCGCTCCGGCGGGATCGAATTCATCCATCACGACGGTGTCTGGCGCGCGGGCAACCAAACCGAACTGTTCGCCAGATTGCGCGAACTCATCGAGCAAACTATCGGCAGCAACCCGCTCAATGCGCGGCCTCCTGTTGTCAGGGTGCAGCAAACCGTACCCCTCCCCCCCATCATCTATTCTGAAGACAAGAAAGAAAGCCGCCTCATGCGCAGCGTGCTCTTTCTGGTTTTGGCCGGACTATTCGGTTTCTGGGGGGCTCTGAAAATGATCGCCCCGAAACCGGTTGCCGGAACCGGAACTGACGGACACCCCCCAACCTTGTCGCTCAACAAGTTGAACCCCCAGTGCGATGCCGCCTTTCCCGCCAACGGGAATGTGGTTGCATTTCCAGAAAGCGGGCTGCGCGCGGACAACCCGAGCGACCCCGAAGTCACGCTCAAGAACGACCATGCACACCCCGTGCTGCTGCTCCTGTCTTCCCCGGGAACCGCCATCCCGTCACTGTCGGTACTGATCCATGCAAAGCAAAGCACCCTCCTCCATCTGCCCGTGGGACAGTACGACATGATGTTCAGCGTGGGCACCGCCTGGTGCAATCCGCGCAACGGGTTCTCGGACGGGCATTTGCTGAAATTCGACAAACCACTCTCCGTGCAGACGGACAAACCGGTGCAACTTGACCTGCAGACCTCGGGAGCCGGCGTGGAAGACTTCCAGCTATTCGTCAAAATGGGGACTCCCGAAGCCGAACCGCCGGCGCCAACCTTTTCCGGCGACGGCAGCATGGAGGTAAAACGCCAGGCCAACGGGCACTTCTACCTGCCCGGCACCATCGACAATATTGCCGTGACGTTCATGGTGGACACAGGCGCATCCGTCACCTCGATCTCCGGCGAGCTCGCCCGCCAAGCCGGCATCCACAACTGCAAGGAGGTGCAGTTCCAGACCGCTAACGGTGCTGCGACGGGCTGCATCGCGCTGGTGCCGCACATGACACTGGGCAACTTCGTATTGGAGAACATTACCGTGGCTGTCATGCCAAATCTGGAGACAGCTTTGCTCGGGGCGAATGTATTGCGCAACTTTCAAGTAAGCCAAAACGACAGCAGCATGCTGATCGGACGGCGTTAAACAAGGAATACCATGACCGAGAACGAATTCAACGAACTGGCTGATACCGTCTTTGCGCGTATCGAACTGGCGCTCGACGCAAGCGACGGAGCGATCGACTACGACAGCAACGGCAGCGTAATGGAGATCGAGTTTGATGATGGCAGCAAAGTCATCGTCAATCGCCATGTGCCCAACCGCGAGATTTGGCTGGCCGCCAAGTCAGGCGGTTTCCACTATGGCATTCAGGACGGAAACTGGCTCAGCCAGCGCGACGGCAGCGAACTGTTCGCCAAACTGGGCGAGTTGGTGGAACTTGGTTCGGGAACGAAGCTGGATTTCTAGGAAGGGGCCAAACGGAAGGTATTCTTCATCTGGGAGGAGACTACTGGGAATCAATCCTGTCCGTCTGGCAGGACGAACTCTATAGCCGATTGGAACGTTTGGGAATGCGTCATATTGTCGCACCCTGATCCCCGCTATTCCGCCACTCCATAGCGTTTAAGTTCAGCCCGGCACGCTTTGTAATCCGGACACACGCGCTCAACCACCTGCCAGAACGCGGCCGAATGGTTCATCTCGACCAGATGCGCCAGCTCATGCACCACCACGTAGTCGATCAGGTGCAGCGGCATCTTCACCAGCTGCCAGTTCAGTCGCACAACGCCCTGTGTGCTGCAATTGCCCCACTGGGTGCGCGCCGAGGTCAGCTTTATCTCGCGAGGTGACACTTTCAGCAGCGGGGCAAAGTGCTCCACGCATTCCCCGAACACGCGCAATGCCTCGGTGCGATACCAGGCGGTGACAGCCTTCTCGATCCGCGCGGTTTCCGCTTCCATGCCGACAGGCACGTGCAAGACCTCGCCCTGCAACTGCGGCACCGCCCCGCGCTGCCCGGGCACCAGCGTCAGGATAAAGTCCTCGCCGCGGAACGGGATGCGTGCCCCCTCGGCCCAGAAAATGGGCGGGGCCTTCTTCGACTCCCAGCCGTCGAGTTTTTCAACCACCCAGTCGGCTTTATCCTGCAAAACGCTGTGCAACCACTTTTCCGAAGCGCGCAGCGGGGCATTGACGGTGAGACCGCGGTCGTCGATGCGCAGGCTGATGCTGTTGCGATACCCGCTGCGCTTGAGGGTAAAACTGATGTCTTTGCCAGAAAGAAGGATGTTGCGTTGTTCGACAACGGGCGGGGAGGCTTTTCGATGCAGCGACCTGAACATCAGTCGAGCTTGATCATTTCGGCCTCAATCCAATCTTCCACACGGCGGTTGATCTCATCCGCCTTGAGGCCTTTCGGATCTATGGGCTGGCCGATGCTCATGACAATGGTGCCGGGGTGCTTGAGAAAGGAGTTGCGTCCCCAGAACTTGCCGGCGTTGTGCGCCACAGGCACCACCGGCGCACCGCTGGATTCGCCCAGCATGGCGCCGCCTATCTTGTATTTGCCGCGCACGCCGTAGGGCATGCGGGTGCCTTCAGGGAAGATGACCACGCAGAAACCGCTGTCCAGCCTGTCTTTACCCTGTTCCAGCAATTGCTTCATCGCCTGCTTGCCTTTGCTGCGGTCGATAGCGATGGGGCTGGTCAAAGCCAATCCCCAGCCAAAGAACGGCAGCCACAGCAATTCGCGCTTGAGCACCCACACCTGGTCCGGAAACGCCAGCTGCAGGGCAAACGTCTCCCACGCCGACTGGTGTTTGCACATGACGATGCAGGGCTGCTTCGGGATGTTTTCCGCGCCGCGCACTTCCATGCGGATACCGCAGATCACGCGCAACAGCCACAGCGTACTGTTCGATATCTTGGTGGCGATGCGGTAGCGTGTGTGCGGCTTGAGCGGGAAAGTGAACAGCACCAGCGACCCGAAGATGGCCGTCCAGATCACTTGCACCAGCGAAAAAACCAGCGAGCGGATAAAGGTCATACCAGTGACGCCACCACAGAGGCCAGATCGGGATAGATCAGGGTATTTTCCGGCAAACCGCCTTTGGCCTGGGTCTTGGTTCCCTTGCCGCTGAGCACCAGGATCGGCTGCGCCTCCACGCGAGCCGCCGCTTCAAGGTCGCGCAGCGAATCGCCCACTGACGGCACCCCTTTCAGGTTGACGCCGTAGCGCGTGGCGATCTCTTCCAGCATGCCGCTCTTGGGTTTGCGGCAACCGCAGCCGGTATCGTTGGTATGCGGGCAGAAGAACACCGCGTCGATACGGCCGCCCGCCATGGCGCAGGCTTTGTGCATCTTGTCGTGGATGGCATTCAGCATCGGCATGTCGAACAGGCCGCGCCCGATACCGGACTGGTTGGTAGCCACCACCACGCGGTAGTCTGCCTGGCACAGATGCGCGATGGCTTCCAGACTACCGGGAATGGGCTTCCACTCATCCGGGCTCTTGATGAACTGGTCGGAGTCGAAATTGATGACGCCGTCGCGATCGAGGATGATTAACTTGGTCATGCCGCCAGTTTCGAGATATCGGCCACCTGATTCATCAGGCTGCCCAGTTGTTTCAACAGCAACGCGCGGTTGATACGCAACTTCTGGTCTTCCGCCATCACCATCACCTGGTCGAAGAAATCGTCGATGAAGGATTTAAGCGTCACCAGCGTCTTCAGATTTTGGCCGTATTCGCCGCGGGCAAAGTAGCCCTGCGCGAATGGCGCGATATCCACCATGGCTTGAAACAGGTTGCGCTCGGCCAGGTCCGTCATCAGTTCAGGGTTGAACCCCGCACCGGCTATCGCCGCACCGAGTTCCTCCTGGTTCTTGCGCATGATGTTCTGCACGCGCTTGTTCGCCGCCGCCAGATCCTTGGAAACTTCCATCGCGGCAAAGGTGCGTACCCCCTGCAGGCGCGGCAAGGCCTCGTGCAGCCGGCCGTTGAGCACCGCCAACACCGCTTCGATATGCGACACCTCGAAACTGCGCTCGCGCAGATAACCGCGCAACCTGTCCATCATGAAACCTTCCACATCCGCCGCCACCGTGGCGCTCAACATGCCCTTGGGGAAGTTATCCGCGGTCGCCTTGAGTAGTGCGGGCAACGGCAGATCAAGCGGCGTCTCTATCAGGATGCGCAGGATGCCCAGCGCCTGACGGCGCAGGCCGAACGGATCCTTGTCGCCGGTGGGAACCTGGCCGATGCCGTAGATGCCGACGATGGTCTCCAGCTTGTCAGCCAGCGCCACCGAGCAAGCGACTGCACCCATGGGCAGCGAATCCCCGGCAAAACGCGGGTGATAGTGCGCTTCGATGGCATTCGCCACTTCCAGCTCTTCGCCGTCATGGAAGGCGTAGTAACGGCCGATGATGCCCTGCAATTCGGGAAATTCGCCCACCATGTCGGTCAGCAGATCGGCTTTGCACAAACGTGCAGCCAGTTCGGCCTTGGCCTTGTCCGCCTGCAGCAGGCGCGCGATGGTCCCGGCCAGTGTGGTGATGCGGTCGACACGCTGCAACTGCGAGCCCAGCTTGTTGTGGTAGACCACATTGGCCAGCTTGCTGACGCGCGATTCCAGCTTCTGCTTGCGGTCCTGGTTGAAGAAAAAGCGCGCATCGGACAGACGCGGGCGCACCACACGCTCGTTGCCCTCGATGATGTGATGCGGGTCGTTCACCTGCATATTGGAGACGATGAGGAACTTGTTGCGCAGCTTGCCGGTGGCCCCATCCAGCAACGGGAAATACTTCTGGTTCTGCTGCATGGTGAGGATCAGGCATTCCTGCGGCACATCGAGGAATTGCTTCTCGAACTCGCCCACATAAACTTCCGGCCACTCCACCAGTCCCGCCACCTCGTCCAGCAGCGTGGAGAGCACACTGCGCTCTTCGTTGGACATGGAGAGCAGTTTCTCCAGGTCGAAGTTGGCATGCCCCACCCAAATGGATGCGTTCTGTTCGGCCAAGTCGTCCAGCCGAGCCACGATGCTCTCGCGGCGTTGCGCAAAACTGGCGACCACGCGCCCGTCCTGAGCCAGCGTGGCCTCATAGTCATCCGCATGATTGATCTTCACCGGCTCGCTGCACATGAAACGGTGGCCGCTGGTGACATTGCCGCTCGTCAGCCCGAGCACTTCCACCTTCACCACGCGCTTGCCGTGCAGCACGATCAGACCGTGCACCGGGCGCACAAACTGGTGGTCGGAATCGCCCCAGCGCATCAGCTTGGGGACCGGCAGCTTCTTCAGCGCCTGGATGATGATCTCCTGCAGGTACTCGTCCAGCGCCTTGCCCTTCTGTTCGATGCGCGCCACAAAACACTCCGCCTTGCCTTCGCCCACGCGGGTCAATTGCCCCAGCGTGACGTTGGCCGAACGCATGAAGCCTTCCAGCGCCTTGGTCGGCTTGCCTTCGGCATCCAGACCGGCTGCCGCTGCCGGGCCTTTGCGCTCGATAACGCGGTCGGGCTGCTGCTGCAAGACCCCTGTGATACTCAGCGCCAGGCGGCGCGGCGTTGCGTACGGCGTACACACACTGCCTTCGCTTAACAAAGCCTGCTCTTTCAGGGACGCCATCACTTCGTTGGCAAACGTGGTGGAGAGCTTTTCCAGCGCCTTCGGCGGCAGCTCTTCGGTGCGCAGCTCGATCAGCAGCGTTTCTTTTGACTGTTTCATTTCTTACCCCCGACTTTGGCCATCGGGAAACCCAATGCTTCGCGTGAATCGTAATACGCCTGCGCCACCTGCCGCGCCAGGGCGCGTACCCGGCCGATGTAGGCGGCGCGCTCGGTCACCGAGATCGCCCCGCGCGCATCCAGCAGGTTAAAGGTGTGCGAGCACTTCATCACCATCTCGAAACCGGGCAACGCCAGCCCTGCATCCATCACTCGCTTGGCTTCGCTCTCGTACTCGTTGAAATGGCGGAACAGCATCTCGACGTTGGAATGTTCGAAGTTGTATTTGGACTGCTCCACCTCGTTCTGGTGGTACACATCGCCGTAGGTAACGACGGTGTCGCCGTTCTTGGCCCAGACCAGGTCGAACACATTCTCCACACCCTGCAGATACATGGCCAAGCGCTCCAGGCCATAAGTGATCTCGCCCAGCACCGGCTTGCAGGTGAGCGAACCAACTTCCTGGAAATAGGTGAACTGCGTCACCTCCATGCCGTCCAGCCACACTTCCCAGCCCAGACCCCAGGCACCCAGCGTCGGCGACTCCCAATCGTCCTCGACGAAACGGATGTCGTGTTCGTTGGTGTTGATTCCCAAAGCGCGCAGGCTGTCGAGATACAGCTCTTGAATATTTTCGGGGGAAGGTTTCAGCACCACTTGGTACTGATAATAATGTTGCAGGCGGTTGGGGTTCTCGCCGTAGCGGCCATCCTTGGGGCGGCGCGAGGGTTGTACATAGGCCGCGCGCCAAGGTTCGGGGCCGATTGCGCGCAGGAAAGTCGCGGTGTGGAACGTGCCCGCCCCCACTTCGATATCGTAGGGCTGCAACAGCGCGCAGCCCTGTTTGTCCCAGAACTGCTGGAGCGTCAGAATGACTTGCTGAAAACTTGGCTTGGAACCAGGTTTCGGCGAAGACTCATGTCCGCTTGCGGACGTTGTGTCGGAACCAAAAGTGAGCATGTACTTAATTACCCGCAGGATTTGCGAAAGGCCGCATTCTACCGTTTTTCACTGCTTTCCGTCAGCCCGCTTTACCCGTGCAGGCTTGGGATACGACCCGATTACGACCAGCCCCCTTCGCTTGATAAAGCGCCTCATCCGCACAATGCAACAGATGATCAATGTCGTACCCGCCACTCGCCACGCCGATGCTGACGGTATTGGCGATTTCCGCCCCGTCGTCTCGCGTCGGGGCTGCCGCATAAGACTGGCAGAACCGCTCGGCCAGCGCCGTCGCCTCGGCTAGCGGCGTGTTCAGCAGCAACATGGCGAACTCTTCGCCCCCCATGCGCCCGCATACATCCGATTTGCGCAGACTGCGCTTCAACTGACCGGCCAGATTCCGCAATACGGCATCCCCCGCCGCATGACCGTGACGGTCATTGATCTGCTTGAAATGATCCGCGTCTATCATGACCACGCTCATCGGAAGCTGGTTTCGCTCGCAGAAATTGGATAATGTCTGTCCATGCTCGAAGAATGCACGGCGATTGTTCAGACCCGTCAGTTCATCCGTGAGCGCCATCAACTCCGCACTCTGCTTGGCCTTCGACAGAATGTGGTTCAACCGGAAATTGTCGCCCTGGGCGGACGACAAGGCTGTGCTGGCCCGCACCAGCACCCCCATGAAGAACAGCGCCGCCACACCCAACCCCACTTCCATCGGCGTACCGCGCAACAGGAACCAGAGTGTGGCCGGCAGCAGCACGCATGCCATCGCCCCCACCGCCATATAGCGCCGCGCGGAATAAAGCGAGATGGCACCTCCCGCCATCCCGAGCAGAAAGATGAACTCGACCAGCTGATACACCAGCGAGCTTTCCCGCATGATCCATAACACCCCCAGCCCCCAGACCAGCGTGGGCAAAAACAGCGTGAAGGCATAACGGAATTCCCAATCCAGTACCTGCAGCCCCTGCGGCTTGCGCCGCCGATGCCACCAGAACAGGGCATAGCGCAAGACGGCACTGAGAAAAACCGCAGCCAGCCAGCCGATCAGCAGCTCGTGGCGCACCGCGCTCCACAGCGCCTGGCACAGCAGCAGCGCCACTACCACGCTGACATGGATCGCCGAGAACGATTGCCGGAACAACAGATGCAACCGGTCGGCCCTGACGCGTATATCGAGAGTGGGATCTTCGTCCCTTAATAGTGATGTTTCGATGTCTTTCATAGCCAAGGACTATGCAGTTACGGAGTATTCAAGTCAAGTAATACACCCGGCCGCGCGCAGGTTCAGCAGAGCAGCGCCAACTTGGCGGTACGCGGCAAGGCCTTGATCTCGCGTTCGCGTTTGGATGCTGCCGACCTGTCCGCACATGCTTCCTGGTACACCAGTTTCACCGGAGTCCGGCTGCGAGTGTATTTGGCGCCATCGCCTGCGTTATGCGCGGCGAGGCGTTTGTCGAGGTCGTTGGTGATGCCACAGTAGAGGGTGTGATCGGCGCATTCTAGGAGGTAGCAGGTCCAAGGGTTGGTGTTCTGTGATTTCATTTTTGAGTACCGCAAACCGTTCGTCCTGAGCACCTCTCATCCCCTCTCCCTCTGGGAGAGGGC
Source organism: Sideroxydans sp. (assembly GCA_043744345.1). Lineage (GTDB taxonomy): Bacteria > Pseudomonadota > Gammaproteobacteria > Burkholderiales > Gallionellaceae > Sideroxyarcus. The sequence goes on from JAYTUW010000046.1 coordinate 43,298, forward strand.
TAGGGTGAGGGAAGGCTCGTTGCATTCTCACTTATCTTAAAACCAACACCGTCGGGGGTAGCCCGACAGCTAGTCACTTTTCTTGTCTTGCCAAGAAAAGTAACCAAAAGAAGTCGCCCCCGGTTTGCCGCCCCTTCGGGGTTCCCTCGATATTTCACAAACAAGCGGGGCTGCGCAACTCGCCCTAGCGGGGCACACAAAACGTGCCCCACCGCGGAACTCGGACAGTGCTCGCCTAAACCTCCGCCTGTTTGTGAAATATCGAGGCGGCGCACAGGGGAAGGAAAAGCGAAAGCCTGAAACCCACCGCGTGGGCACTTCGTGCCCACCTTATTGGGCTATGGCCTATACAAGATTTAGTTGATCTCGTTTTGACTTTAGCCAATACCTGATTAAGCGAGTATATCGCTCCCAGCCTGCCGATTTCGCAGCTAACGGAATGATCTTCGAGAGAGCAACCTCTCGCGACTCTCCTGTGAACTCGATTATCTTTCCAATGAATCCGTGTCGTTCAGGGACGTTGACTACGCTGTGAGCAATAGCCAACAAATCCGCATCTTCAATATCGAGATTCAGAGCTGCCGCAGTTAGTTCATGAATAAAAGCATGAAGCACCTGCTCAGGCGATTTTGCGCCAAACGTACAAAGTGGCCGAATCATTGCCTTGAGCCGTTTGCGCTGTGCCTTGTGAACTTGTCCATTCCCTGTCAAATGTCCATTTGTTTGCGACATTCGGTCTGTGCGTTTGGCAAGAACATCGCCATCGAGAACTATCAAAGTTTGATCAATAGAGCAGCCACTGAGAACCATCCCTGCCCCAAGAGCAAATGCATTCGCTGCCGGCCCATAATGCCCAATCTGCGTGAAAGGACGAATACGAAGTTCTTTCGCCACTTGAGAAATGATGGCTTCAGCCACATCGTCCTCTACAAAAACAGAAATAGGCTTCTCTTGTGTACCCGTAATATGACGCAAAGCCGCATGAGAATAACCATTCCACAATATTGTTTTCGCTGGTGTACGGTGAAGAGTCATCACTGACATTTTGTCGTACATCTTCGCCACAGGAGGAAAGTGAGTTGTAAACACAAGCTGCTTTTTCTTTGTACGGCAGTGTTCATCAAGCTTACCCAAAAGGCGCTCAAGCGCATCTTGATGCAAAAAAAGGTCAATTTCATCAATCAGTATCAATGCGTAATCGGGTGAATTAATAACAGCATCAAGAATACGAAAAACTCTCTGCTCGCCAGAACTCATAGAAAGCGCTGGGTATGTCAATCCGCCAATACTGACCCCGATAGACCGTCGTGCACCGTGCCGGTAAACAACACTATGGTACTCATTGTAGTTTCGATTCAGAATCTGACCTGCTGTTTCACGAATCAATTGATCGGATAGGCCTGTTCGGTTAGTTCTTTGATAATGAACCATCGTCTGAAGGTTAATAGTCTCAACCTCAGGTACAGAATCTTTAATCATTAGGAAGCGTGTACAGCGAGTTGGCCTTTTTTCATAACGTGGTGTCCATCTATCCTGAATCTTCGTATACCGCTGGCTCGTCGATACTGGAGGAGTTGCTCCAAGCCTCTGGCTGTACCAGACCGTAAAATCACTTCCTTGCCAAAGTGAATCTGTATTGGGCTTGAAGAACAAAGGGAACTTGTAACTCCACGCAGCATGATCTCCTGGCTGGCTAAATGCGCAAGCCAACGCATGAAGTATTGTTGTCTTGCCACTACAATTTGCACCCATGATTGCTGTTAATGGGTTCTGAGTGAAATCCAATTCGACATCCTTTAGATTTTTCAGCATGACCACCTCCAGCCTCTCCAGCTTTTGTTGGCTTGGCTGTATGGGTTGATTATCTTGCGGCATTATCAAACCTCCCTCTTAATCTTGCTGTCTAGTAGTAGCGCAATATTCTTTTTGCACTAGTCCAGAAATTGGATTTGCGGAGCATGCTAACAGATCTATAAATAGAAAAAGGGCTGTGCACAGCCCCTATTTTTTCCTCATCTACTACCGCACTGCGGCGAAGTGGAGACGAATTGTTTTGCCTATCAAAAAAATCATGGAGGGCAACTTGTTGCCCTCCATACGCTTCTGATTTTGGGTTTTCGCTTTTCCTTCCCCTGTGCGCCGCCTCGATATTTCGCAAACAAGCGGAGGTTTAGGCGAGCACTGTCCGAGCTCCGCAGTGGGGCACGTTTTGTGTGCCCCGCCAGGGCGAGTTGCGCAGCCCCGCTTGTTTGCGAAATATCGAGGGAACCCCGCAGGGGCGGCGCGCCGGGGGCGCCCTCTTTTGGTTACTTTTCTCGGCAAGACGAGAAAAGTGACTAGCTGTCGGGCTACCCCCGACGGTGTTGGTGTTGAAAGCGGGCGGTAACACAACGAGTGTTCCCTCACCCTAGCCCTCTCCCAGAGGGAGAGGGGATCAACCCCGCCGCCCTTGCCTCCAAACAAACCCCAGCATCAACCCAATCAACACCAACACCCCCGCATTCCCCCAGACCACATACATCGTGCTCCCCGCATATCCCTGCACCTGCGCCGTCAACACCCCCTCCTCATGCTGCGGCAGCATGGCGTGGATGCGCCCATCCACGCCGATCACGGAGGTGACGCCGGTATTGGTCGCCCGCAACACCATGCGCCCCGTTTCCAGCGCCCGCATCTGCGACAACTGGTTGTGCTGAATGGCAGCAAACGTGTCCCCATACCAGGCATCGTTGGTGACGTTGACCAGCAGCGTGGCTTGCGACAAAGCATGAATGACCTCTTCGCCGAAGGCGTCTTCGTAGCAGATGTTCACCGCGATTTTTTGCCCGGCAACGTTCAGCGGCGGCTGGCTGGCTCCGCCTCTGGCGAGGTCGCCCATGGGGATCTGCAGCACTTCGTTGATGAGCCAGCCGAGCACGCTTCTCAGCGGAATGAATTCGCCGAAGGGGACGAGGTGGTCTTTGCGGTAGTGCTGGCTCTCGGCGCTGCCCAGCGAATAGACACTGTTGTAGTAATTTCCGTTCTCTTTTTCGAATGCGCCGATGAGGATGTCGCCACCGTTCTTGCGCGCCTGGTCGCCCAGAATGGTCTGGTAATAATCCGGCACGTTATGGCGCAACAGTGGAAGTGCGGTCTCGGGCATGACAGTCAGCCGCGCGTCGCTGCTTTGCGCCAGACGGCGGTAGGTTTCCAGCGTGGCGATTAGTTTGTCTTCTGCGAATTTTTCGTCCTGGGCAATGTTGCCTTGCAGCAGCACCACTTTGAGCGGTTCGCCTTGCGGATGCGTCCATTCGATGCGGCTCAGCACCGCCCCGCTCACCCACAACGCCAGCAGCACCGTCATGGCGATGACGCCCTGCTTGTTCCAGCGCACGTTCCATAACACCAACAAAATCGCCGCGCTTACTGCCATGGTGAGCGAGACGCCAAACACGCCGAATAAAGGCGCATATCCGGCAAGCGGACTATCCGGCACTTGCGAATAGCCGACCGAGAGCCAGGGAAAGCCGGTGAACAGCAGGCCGCGCAGCCATTCGGCGAGCGTCCAGATGGCGGGCATGACGAGCAATATTCCCGAATATCGCCCCGCTCCCCGCCATGGCGAGGGACTTAAGTTCGCATTGACGCGAAGAACCGCGTACCCGGCCAACGCGGGCAGCGTTGCGTTCACGGCAGCAAACAACCCGGTGGCAATTGCCGCCAGGATGGGGTGCATGTAGCCATAGATATGCAACGCGACATAAATCCAGCTGATGCCGACGCAAAACAAGCCCATGCCGAAGCTCAAGCCAAGCCACGCGGCCTGCGCGGGACGTTCTGCCCGGCTCCACAGCCGGAACAACACGGCAAGCGCAAGAACGGGCAAGGGAAAGAGGCCAAACGGGGCGAATCCGAAAACGGCGACGGCTCCGGCGAGAAAGGCATGCAAATACGGCGAGGCGATGATTTTTTTCACTGAGCGCGGGGATAAAGTTGATTCGCCGGATTATACGGTGTAACTTCCGCCGCACGTCACCGTTACCCCGACTCGCATCATGTCCAACCATTCCGCTTTGCTCGAAGAGATCAGCTCCATGCTGATCGAAAGCGACCTGTTCAGCCACCTTTCACCGGCGGAGTTGAACGCCGCCGCGCATTATTTCAATGTAAGCAAGATTGCACAGGACGAGGTCATCTTTGGCGAGGGGGACGCGGGGCAATTCATGTGCATCGTACATTCCGGCCGGGTTTCGGTGATCAAGGTCAACCTGTACGATGATCTGGTCGAAGTGGCATCACTCGGTCCGGGCCGCGCCTTTGGCGAAATGGCGGTGTTGGACGGTGAGCACCGCTCTGCCACGTGCCGGGCGGCAGAAGACAGCATCCTGTTGACGCTCTCGAAAGAAGCGCTGGACAAGATGCTGGAAGAACACCCGCGCATCGGCGCCCGCGTCATCCGCACCATCGCCGTCAGTTTGTCGCGCCGTCTGCGCATGGCGGTCGGGCAACTCGTCGATCACCTGGTCTGACCGAAAATCATGCTGGATTTCACCGAATACACCAAAATCTTCATCAGCCTGTTCGCGATCATTGATCCGTTCGGCATCATCCCCATCATCATCGCGTTCACCACCGGGATGACGGCGCAAAAGCGCGAACGCGTGGGACGCATCGCCTCGCTGGCGGTGCTGTTCATCCTGCTGGCGGCGCTGCTGCTGGGCGAGGCTATTTTGGAATTCTTCGGCATCAGCATCCATTCCTTCCGCACTGCGGGCGGCATCCTGCTGTTGCTGATGTCCGTCAACATGCTGATCGGCGACAAACCCAAACTCGCGCCGGACGACAGCGACGGCGATGCGACCTCGTCGGTGGCCATCGTGCCGCTCTCCACCCCGCTGCTGGCCGGGCCCGGCGCGATCAGCACGGTTATCCTGGATGCGCACAAGGGCAGCAACGTGGGACACTACGGTGCGATGGCGCTGGTACTTGTTGTGCTCAGCCTGATCGTGTGGTTCACCTTCCTGATTGCCCCGTGGGTATCGCAACGCCTCGGCAGGATAGGCAGCAATATCGTCACACGCATGATGGGTTTGTTACTTGCCGCAATCGCAGTTGAATTTATCGCGGGCGGGCTGCGCGGCCTGTTCCCCGCATTGGGGTAAACAAACTCCGTCATTCCGGCGCAGGCCGGAATGACGGCTTAATGGATTATTTGGAATGGATATGGAAAAGATACGGCTCTCGAAATTAATGTCCGAACAAGGACTCTGCTCGCGCCGCGAAGCCGACGATTACATCGCCAAAGGCTGGGTAAAGGTGGACGGTGAAACCGTCAGCGAACTCGGCACCAGGATATTGCCGACGCAAAAGATCACGCTGGAAAAAGCCGCGCAGGCCAAACAGCAGGGGCGCGTCACCATCCTGCTCAACAAGTCGATGGGCTACGTCTCCGGGCAAGCCGAGGAAGGCCACAAACCGGCCATCCTGCTGATCGAAGCCGGAACGCGCTGGGAGCAGGACAAATCGCCGCAAAAATTCTTCCGCAGCCAGATGCTCGGCCTCGCACCCGCCGGTCGGCTGGACATCGACTCCACCGGATTGCTGGTGCTCACACAGGATGGTCGAATCGCCAAGCAGCTTATCGGCGAAGACTCGCCCGTCGAAAAAGAATACCTGGTGCGTGTGCAAGGCAATCTGGTCGGCAACGGTTTGAACCTGCTGAATCACGGACTATCGCTGGACGGCAAGAAACTCAAACCCGCAAAAGTCAGCTGGTTGAACGACGACCAGCTGCGCTTCACTCTCAACGAAGGAAAAAAACGCCAGATCCGCCGCATGTGTGAACTGGTGGGGCTGAAAGTCACCGCGCTAAAGCGCGTGCGCATCGGCAAGGTGAAACTGGGCGACCTTCCGGTGGGACAGTGGCGGTATCTGGGTGAGGATGAAAAGTTCTAGTAACTATCTGGCGGTGGTTCGCGTTGGCCAAATCATTCCGGCGGTGTCAATTCCACATTCGCTTTAACGGATAGTGGATTGCCTACATGGCGCAGGCCGGAATCCTGTGGGCTTTAAAAAAAGCTTATTTTCTTGCTGGACACCGGCCTGCGCCGGTGTGGCGACTTGATCTATACCTGCATCCGATTCACGAAAGCCTCGAACTCTTCCACCGTCAGCGGCTTGCTGAAATAGTAACCCTGCACTTCGTCGCACCCCTGCAGCCGCAGGAAGGCCAGTTGCGATGCGGTTTCCACGCCTTCGGCAATGGTGTGTATGCCGAGGCCGCTGGCCAGATTGATAATGGCAACGACGATAGCCTTGTCTTCCGGATCGTCGGAAATGTCGCGCACGAAGGATTGGTCGATCTTCAGCTTATATACCTTGAACCGCTTCAAATAGCTGAGCGAGGAATAGCCGGTGCCAAAGTCGTCTATCGACATGCGGATGCCGCGCGCATGCAAATCGTCTATCACTGCGATGGCTGCCAGCGGGTCATCCATGGCCACCGCTTCGGTCAATTCAAACTCCAGATGCTCGGGCGACAAGCCCTCCTCGGCGAGAATGCGTGAAACCGTATCCGGCAATTTGGTGAAGCGGAATTGCACCGCAGACAGATTGACCGCCATCACCATGGGCGGGAACCCCTGGTCCAGCCATGTTTTCATTTGCCTGATGGCGGTGCGCAGCACCCATTCCCCGATCGGGATGATCAGGCCGATATCCTCGGCGATCGGGATGAATTCGGCGGGCGGGATCGTGCCCAATTCCGGATGAAACCAGCGCAACAACGCTTCGGCACCGACGAGATGCCCATCCTGCACGGAAATCTGGGGCTGGTATTTCAACTGCAATTGATTGCGGGCGATTGCCTGGCGCAACTCGTTGCCCAACCTCAGGTTGCGCGCCGAATGTACCTGCATGGCCTGTGTAAAGAACCGGTAGCCATTGCGGCCCGCCTGTTTGGCCCGATACATGGCTGCATCCGCATTCTGCGACAGGAGCTCCATGTTGGTTCCATCTTCCGGATAAATCGCGATACCGATGGAAGGTGTCACGATCAGCTGATGCTGCTCGATCTGGCAGGGCGCGGAAACAATCTCGATCAATTTTTCAACCAGATGCGCCGCCCCGTTTTCATCGGTTCTGGGCAGGATGAATATGAACTCGTCACCGCCCATGCGCGACACGGTATCGGCTTCGCGCATGGCGGATTTAAGCCGCTTCGCCACCTCGACCAGCAACTGGTCGCCGACACTATGGCCCAACGTGTCGTTGACATCCTTAAAGTGATCCAGATCGAGGAACACCACGGCCAAGTTCTCCGCGCCGCGCTCGGCCAGACTCAATGCATATTGAAAGTGGTTTTGCAACATGGTGCGGTTGGGCAACCCGGTAAGCTGGTCGAAATGCGCCAGATAGGCTTCCCGCTCTGCGGCCCGTTTCCTGTCGGTGATGTCTTCCTTGATGGCCAGATAATTCATGATCTGTCCGTTGACGTCGCGCACCGGTGAAATCATGACCGACTCGACATATTCGCTGCCGTCCTTGCGGCGGTTGATGAATTCGCCCCGCCATGTTTCACCCTTCTTCAGATGAGCCCACATGTCGGCGTAAGCCTGTATGGATGTCTTGCCGGATTGCAGGGTGCGCGGATTTTTGCCGATCACTTCTTCCGGCGTGTAACCGGTATTGTCAGTGAAGGTCTGATTGACGTAAACGATATTGGCCTGCAGATCGGTAATCATGATGCTGGAGGGGCTTTGCTCGACCGCTTGCGTGAGTTTGCGGATTTGTTCCTCTGATTTTTTTCGCTCTGTGATGTCGTGCGTTATTGTCAGGGAATACTTCCCGCCACCGTATTCAACCCTATTCCCTCTGATTTCCACAGGATAAATCCTGCCATCGCGCGTGCGGTGTCGCGACTCGGCAACTCCCTTGAAGGTACCATCAAACACCGCCAGCAACAGACTCTTGAAAACTTCCGGCGTGATATCCGGGTCGATATCGAGCGGAGTCATCCCCTGAAGCTCGTCGCGGCTGTAACCCAGGGATTTGCACGCCGTGTCATTAACGTACTCGAAGCGTCCCGCTTCATTGATCAGGAATATCGACTCGGTCGATGCGTTCACCGCAGTATTGAGCAGCTCAAGCTCGCGTTCGGAACGTTTGCGCTCGGTGATGTCGCGACCGATGGCGAGCACGCCGGTTACCTCGCCATTGGCATCGTGTTCTGCGATCACGCGTATTTGATTCACCGCGCCGAACTTTCCGTCCTGGGCAGGCGATACCATTTCGAGTTCGACGTCCCGTCCGTCGGCGAGTACGTCATCTATAGCCTGGGCATATTTATCGTATGAATTTTCGTTGCTATGAAATTCGCGTACGGTCTTACCGAGCCTCTCTTTGGCAAGGTCTCCCAAGGTTTTTTCAAGCATCGGGTTAACATAGATGGCTCTTGCGTCTTTGCTGTAACGAACAATGTTGTCAGGCAAATTCTCGGCCAAGCTGCGAAATTCCCTCTCGCTCGCGGCGAGGGCGCTTTCCATGCGTTTGTGCTCGGTCAGGTCCCGCATCATCCCGACGAAGCCCGATAATTGGCCGCTCTCGCCCAGCAGTGGCGTTACGGACAAGAGCACCGGTACGCGCGTCCCATCCTTGCGGATAAACATCCAATCGCTTTCTTCGGGGAATTTGCGAAGAGCTCGCACGCGGAAAACATCGAAGCCGGGTTCGACTGTTCCGCCGAATTCATCCGACAACTGTTTGGCACGTTGCGCCATTTCTTCCGGGTCGTGCCAAAGCTTCGGCGTCTGTTTGCCAACCACTTCCGCCGCCCTGTACCCCAATAATTTTTCAGCCGCAGGATTGAAGCTGGTGACCAAGCCGTCGGAGTCAGTGGAGATAATGCCGTAGGCGGCACTGTCCAGCAGCGTATGCTGAAAGAGTGCAAGTTGGCGCATATCTTGAACTGGGGACATTTATTTACGGCGGGCATTAAGTGTTTGCATTTTCGCCTCCCCGATGCAAGAGCACAAGGAATGACAATGCTGCCTGTAATGGCGTTGTGAAATTCTCAGTCTATGCCACGCCCGAACCTGAACACCGCCAGCGCCCCAATCGCAAGCAACATCACCGAGCTAAACACCTCGACAATAGAAGAATTTCCAATGAATGTTTGTTCCGTTGACGACACCTCTGCCATGCACATCAACGTTATTGGTCGGGGATTCTAGCGTTGTGCCCGCAAGTTCGCGGTTACGGAATAGTGAAATTAACCTGCTTGCTCCGGTGATTCGAGCAATGTACGTTCCACCAGCAGGGCATACAGCCTGCGGCTATCCGCGCGCAGCACGGTAAATTGCCACTCGCCGATCATGATGCGCTCACCGCGCTTGGGTAGCTTGCCTGCGGCCTTAAGCACCAGACCGCCGATGGTGTCGTAGTCTTCGTCGCTGAAGTCCGTGCCGAGCGCTTCGTTGATGTCGTCGATTTCGGTGTCGGCTTTCACGCGCCAATGCGCGTCGTCCTGCCGGATGACGTTGTCTTCGTCTTCGTCGAAATCGTATTCATCGGCGATGTCACCGACGATCTGTTCCAGCACGTCCTCGATGGTGACCATGCCGCACACGCCGCCGTATTCATCCACCACCAGTGCAATGTGGTTGCGGTTGCTGCGAAAATCGCGCAGCAGGACGTTGAGTCGTTTCGATTCCGGCACGAAAATGGCGGGTCGCAGCATGTCGCGCACGTCGAACTCCTCGCCTGCGTAGTAGCGCAGCAGATCCTTGGCCAGCAGGATGCCGATGATGTTGTCCTTGTCGCCATCGGTAACGGGAAAACGCGAGTGCGCGGTTTCGATGACATAGGGAATAAATTGTTCCGGAGGCTGGCTGATGTCGATGACATCCATCTGGGCGCGGGGAATCATGATGTCGCGCACTTGCGTCTCGGAGACCTGGATGACGCCTTCCATCATGGAGAGGGCGTCGGCATCCAGCAGGTTGCGCTCGTAGGCGCTGTGCAGCAACGCGATCAATTGCTCGCGATCTTCCGGCTCCCGCAACAGCATGGTGGAGAGCCTTTCCAGCAAGGTGGGCTTGTGACTACTTTCTGAACCGTCCATTACTAAACATCGCGAATGAGATAAGGTGCAGGATACCTTAATTTGAGCATCAAAGCAGTCTCGCGCGCCTCCATTTTCTCCGCTTCCTGTGTCTTTTCATGATCATAGCCCTGCAAATGCAATGCGGCATGAAGGGTGAGATGGGCATAGTGGGCGAGCAAGTCCTTGCCCTGTTCTTTGGCTTCACGCGCCACCACCTGCGCACAGATCACGACATCGCCACTGATTGGCACAGTGTCCTCATACACAAAGGTCAGCACGTTGGTCGCATAATCCTTGCCGCGATATCCCTTGTTCAATTCGCGTCCTTCCACTTCGTTCACGATGCGCAACGTCATCTGCACATCCTGCTCCAGTGCGATTTTTACCCAGCGGCGGAACTGCTGCCGTGTCGGCAGGTTCTTCGTATTGCTGGCATATTGCACCGACAATGAAAGTTTGTGCGATCCAGTCATGATTTGTGCTCGTATTTTTCGTAAGCGGCAACGATCTTCTGCACCAGCGGGTGGCGCACCACATCTTCTGCAAGAAATTGCTGGAAGGCGATGCCGCGCACGTCCTTGAGTATCACGCGTGCATCGTTGAGGCCGCTCTTCTGCCCGCGCGCAAGGTCGATCTGTGTCACGTCGCCGGTGATGACAGCCTTGCTGCCGAACCCGATGCGCGTGAGGAACATCTTCATCTGTTCCGGCGTGGTGTTCTGCGCCTCGTCCAGAATGATGAAAGAGTGGTTCAGCGTGCGGCCGCGCATGTAGGCCAGCGGCGCGATTTCGATCACGCCGCGCTCGAAGGCTTTGACCACCTTGTCCGTACCCATCAGGTCATAGAGCGCATCGTACAAGGGGCGCAGATAGGGATCGACCTTCTGCGCAAAATCACCGGGCAGGAAACCCAGGCGTTCTCCGGCTTCCACTGCGGGGCGCACCAGCACCAGGCGCTTCACCGTTTCGCGCTGCAGCGCATCCACCGCCGAAGCGACCGCAAGGTAAGTCTTGCCGGTACCGGCGGGGCCGACGCCGAAAGTGATGTCGTGCTCCTGAATAGCCTGCAGGTATTCGTTTTGCCGCACGGTGCGGCCGCGCACCTCGGCCTTGCGTGTCATCAGCAGCGGCACCGCTTCGCTATTCACGTCCGGCAGGTCGCGTTTCATGGCTTCGATCAATCCGAGTTGCAGACGCTCCAGCGAGATGTCGTGTTTCGCCTCCAGATAGAACCGTTCCATCACTTCGCGCGCCAGTCCGGCCTGCGCGCCGCTGATCGTGAATCTTTCGCCGCGCCGCGCGATGTTCACTTCCAGCGCCGTCTCAATCTGGCGCAGGTTCTCGTCGAACGCGCCGCACAAATTAGCCAGGCGGGCATTGTCCACCGGTTCGAACGACAACTGAACATTGGGGGTATTCATCGCTGGCTAGCACCTGTCAGACGTGTGCATCCGTGGCTAATCATTGTTTTCATTCTTTAGTACCAGTTCGCCGCGCAAGGTGTGCATGGTACCCGACAGGATGCGCACATCCACATAACGCCCCAGCATGCCGGGCGAGCCGGGGAAATTCACCACGCGGTTGTTCTCGGTGCGCCCGGCCAGTTCGTTCGCATCCTTGCGCGAGATATTCTCCACCACCACGCACTGCACGCTGCCGCTCATGGCGGCGCTGACCTGTTGTTCGAGTTCGTGGATGCGGTTCTGCAGGCGATGCAGGCGGGCAAGCTTGGTTTCGTGCGGCGTATCGTCCGCCATCTCGGCGGCCGGCGTGCCGGGGCGCGCACTAAAAATGTAGCTGAAGCTGGCATCAAAACCCACTTCCTCCACAAGCTTCATGGTCGCTTCAAAATCCGCCTCGGTTTCGCCGGGGAAGCCGACGATGAAATCGGAGGTGATGGAGATGTTCGGTCGCGCCGCACGCAGCTTGCGCACAATGGATTTGTATTCCAGCGCCGTGTAGCCGCGCTTCATCGCTGCCAGCACGCGGTCCGATCCGGATTGCACCGGCAGGTGCAGGTGGCTGGCCAGTTTGGGCGTTGTTGCATACAGGTCGATCAGGCGTTGCGACATCTCGCAAGGATGCGACGTGGAAAAACGCAAACGCTGCACGTCCGGATGCGCGGCAACTGCCTTGAGCAAATACGCAAAGTCCACCGTATCACCCTCTTCGCTTACCCCCTGATACGCATTCACGTTCTGGCCCAGTAACGTAATCTCGCGCACGCCCTGTGCCGTGAGGCTTTCCACCTCGCGCAGCACATCGGCGAACGGGCGCGACAACTCTTCTCCGCGCGTAAAGGGCACCACGCAGTAAGTGCAATATTTACTGCAGCCTTCGATGATGGACACATATGCCGTACCGTGCGTGGTCTGCGCAGTCGGCAGGTGATCGAACTTCTCGATCTCGGGAAAGCTGACATCCACCTGCGGCTTGCCGCTTGCGCGGCGCGCGGCGATGAGCTGCGGCAACCGATGCAGCGTTTGCGGGCCGAACACCACATCAACATACGGTGCGCGTTTAATGATGGCCTGACCTTCCTGGCTCGCGACACAACCACCCACGCCGATCAACAGATTCGGGTTGGCCTGTTTCAGCGTGCGCGCGCGCCCCAGATCCGAGAACACCTTTTCTTCCGCCTTCTCGCGGATTGAGCAGGTGTTAAAAAGCATGATGTCGGCCTCTTCCGGCTTGTCGGTCTGCAGCATTTCCCCACAGGCACGCAGCACGTCCAGCATCTTGTCCGAGTCGTATTCGTTCATCTGACAGCCGTAGGTTTTTACATAAATTTTTGTCAGCACTTTTTTCCCAAATCGTCCTTTGTTTACATCAATTTAACGCAATTTTAACCTTAGTAAAATTGTGTAAATGTCCCAGAAAAATCCTCATATAATCCGCAAAGCTTTAGTCGACTTTGGTTGCTGCTATTAAGTCAACTATCGCAATTATAAGTGTCATCCGATAACCATATCAGGGGGAGAAGAGTATGTCCTACATTGCAGACGTAGCATCCGTTGGTACCGCAATTTTTTCAGTTGGCTTTGCTATCTGGATCACCATGCAGCTGTTCAAGAAAGCTGACTAAGCCGAAACTCGCGGGAAGTTCACAACTGTAACTTCCCGCGAATATACCGCTTCACCCCTACTGATTGCCTACGGGTTCTACCCGTCGGGCTTTTTGTGCTTTACAAAATGCTTGTCAGGAAAATTAACTGTGCTACGATTCGAGTACCAGTTTTGTTGGTGTGTTCAATTCTCTTGGGAGGAGCGTAAAATGTCATTCGTCGCAGATGTCGTCACAATCGGTTCTATGATCATGGTTACTCTTTTTTCGTTGTGGATGCTGAAGCAGCTGTTCTCCAGCAGCAACTGATTCAAAAAGACAGATTCTCAGTACCAAATAAAAACTCCAGCGCTTGCTGGAGTTTTTTTCGTGTTGCGTTTGTGGAATAGGTCGATTCAAATAACCCTACTTTTGAGTCGGCCTGAAACATCAAGGCTAGTACCGCACCGATTTCATCGGAAATTGGCGATGTAACACAACACCCGGCTTGTCTTCGGCTTTGGATTCGTCACCCCGCGCGCCGAATCAACTCACCTGCCTTTTCCCCGATCATCATGGCCGGGGCATTGGTGTTACCCCCGATTAATGTCGGCATGATCGAGGCATCGGCAACGCGCAACCCTTGGATACCTTTTACCCGAAGCTGCGCGTCGACCACCGCCAATGGATCACTGTCCGGTCCCATCTTGCACGTTCCCACGGGGTGATACTGCGTGTCGGCACGATTGCGGATATCACGTTCCATGCCCGCAACATCATCAGCACGCAGCGGATAGACCATCTCACCCCGCACCGCGTCGAATGGTTTGGATTCGATGATTCGTTGCTGCAACTGCCCGCCTTTCAATAGCGTCTGCAGATCACGCTCGTCGGACAGGTATCGCGGGTCGATCAGCGGGGCATCCCGCGGATCGGTGCTGTTGAGTCCCACGATGCCGCGACTGAACGGGTGCAGCAAATCAACGTGACTCGATATGCCGTGCCCCAGATGCAGTTTGCGCGCGTGGTCATCCACGATGGCGATCACGAAGATCATCTGCAGGTCCGGTACTGGCATATCCGGCATGGAGCGCAGAAACGCTCCGGCTGTGGCATAAGCACTGGACATCATGCCCGTGCGTTTGCGGCGCCATTCATTTATCGCCGCAGTGACTTTAGCTACCCCGCGCATCGATATGCCAAAGGTTTCAGTGTCGTTCGGCACTCGCCAAGCTTGGACATAATCGAGGTGATCCAGCAGATTCTGCCCCACGCCAGGCAGGTGATGCACGACGGGTATGCCGAACTTTTGCAACTCGTTTGCATCGCCGATCCCGGAAAGCATCAGTAGCTGCGGCGACCCGAAAGCACCCGAGGACAAGATCACTTCGCGCCGCGCATGCACGATCTTGAGTTCATTACCCTGGAAATAGCTCACTCCGGTTGCGCGCTGACCGTCGAAATTCACCCTGGCGGTCACGGCACGCGTCTTCACCTGCAGATTGGGGCGCGACAGGTTCGGCGTGAGAAAGGCTTTCGCCGCGCTGCAGCGCTCACCGTTGATGTGTGTGACCTGATACAGGAAGGCGCCTTCCTGTTCTGCCCCGTTGTAGTCCGGGTTCAGCGGAATTCCGTTCATGACCGCCGCCTCCAGAAAACGCTGGCTGAGCTGGCTCTCATAGCGTTGATAGGTAACATTCAGCGGACCGTCCTGCCCGTGGAAGCCGTCTTTGAACTGTTCGTTGTGCTCGGAGCGCCTGAACAGCGGCAACACATCCTCATAAGCCCACCCCGGATTGCCGAGTGCCGCCCAGCGGGCGTAGTCGCTCTTGTTGCCGCGCACATACAGCATGGCATTGACGGAACTTGAACCGCCCAGCGTCTTGCCGCGCGGCTGGTAGCCGCGCCTGCCGTTCAGTCCCGGCTGCGGTACGGTCTCGAAAGCGTAGTTGTGTTTGGTGATCCATGCCATCGTTGCCACGCCCGCGGGCGCCTGGATCAGCACGCTGTCGTCAGAACCGCCCGCTTCCAGCAGACACACGGTGGTGTTCGGATCCTCGCTAAGACGGGCAGCGATCACACAACCGGCCGAACCCGCGCCGACAATGACGTAATCGCAGGTCTGTTCACTGGTCATTGTGCTTCAGCGCCGGATCGGCCTTGCCGAGGAAGAAGCGCAGAACGATGCGCTGGACAAGATTCCCGTACGGCGGGTGGAACAAGCCAGTCGGGAAGAATCGCTGCCGCTTGAACACGGTCTTGGCATGCGACAGCTCGCGAAATCCCTCCACCCCGTGATACGTCCCCATGCCGGAGTGACCGATGCCGCCGAACGGCGCGTCATGGCTTACAACGTGCCAGCACCAGTCGTTGAGCGTGACACCACCGGAATGCGTGAAGCGCAACAGATGCTCACGCTCTGCAGCGTCATGGCTGAAGCAATACAGGGACAGCGGACGTTCTCCCGCGTTAATAAATTGGATGGCTTCATCCATCGTATCGTAGGGCACGACCGGCAGGATGGGGCCGAACAACTCCTCCTGCATGATGCGCATGTCGGCCGTGCAACCGGTGACGATATGCAGCGGCATCTGCCGACCGTCGCGCGCCGCATCGTAGTCCGTGCAGGGTGTCAAGGCGGCTCCCTTGGACCGCGCATCTTCCAGCAGTGAGTTGATGCGGGCAAAGTGTCTGTCGTTCACGATCCAGGTGGGGCCCCCGCTGGCGTCCGCGCTTTGGCACATGGATTCATAACCGGCTTTGGCCTGCATGACGAATTCGTCGACACATTCCCGAGGTACCAACGCGTAGTCCGGCGATACGCAAACCTGCCCGGAATTTGTGATCTTGCCGTGGGCGATGCGCAGCGCCGCATCGGCCAGCGGATAGTTGCGCGTGACCACGGCGGGCGATTTTCCGCCAAGTTCCAGCGTGACAGGTGTCAAGCTCTCGGACGCGGTACGCATGACGATCTTGCCGACAGCGGGCGAACCGGTGAACACGATGTGGTCAAAAGGTAGCGCGGTGAACACGCCGGGATCGGCCAGCTCTCCGCCAACCAAAGCGACTTCCTCTTCGTTGAATATCTCGCCGAGCATCTGTGCCAGCACGGCATTGGTGGCAGGTGTGATCTCGGACATCTTGATCATGACCCGGTTGCCCGCCGCCAATGCGGCGATCAGCGGCCCGAGCGCGAGATAGATCGGGAAGTTCCACGGCACGATGACACCCACGACCCCCTTGGGTTGGTAAGTCACATGCAGCGTGTTGGAGAGAAGCAATAATTCGTTACGGCGGCGACTGGGTTTCATCCAGCGCCGGACATGCGCGATGGTGTGCTCGACATCCATCGCGGTGCTGAGCAGATCAAGCAGCTTCGATTCGATCGCAGAACGGTGACCGAAATCCTTGCTCATCGCGGATGCCAGCACATCCTGATAACGGCCTATCTGTTTCTGCAGCGCCTTGAGTTTGGCTTTTCGCTCGTCAGCAGCGGGATAGGGTGCAGCTTGAAACGCGGCTCGCTGAGCGGAGAATATGCGCGTGATGCGCACAGCAGGATCTGCATCGGCGTGAAACTGGCGGGTAGGGTTGTTCATGGACAATCTCCCCTGGGATAAGTCTAGTTGTTGGCGGCCCGGATTCGCATGCGGGCCTGCGCTGCAACAGCGGGGTTTGTTTCCAAACCCCGCTCCGCAATGTTGGAAGACTAGAAGCGATAACCCAACGACATACTCACGGCCAAAGGATCAAGACGCATATCCACCGTTTGTCCTGTTGAGTAATGCGCCTTGGTTTTCAGGAAGGTCTTGACCACAACGAAATCGGCGAACCACTTGTCGTCAATCCTGTAGGTCACACCTGCTTGCGGTGACAATCCCCATGCAGAATCGACGGAGAAAGTCGTCGGCGTTGAGCTGCCAGTGTTGGTCAGCGCGGTCAGCCCACCCGATCCGGTTTCACCGTAAAAATAGGCATATGTCAGCCCCAAGCCTACATAAGGGCGAAACATCGACTCTGCTTCCAGGAAACGATATTGACCGAAAACTGTGGGTGGCATTGACTTTACAGTGGCGTTTTTTCCCACACCTGCAATCGCACCCGCACCGGAAATATCATGCTTGTATGGCGTACCCAAGACTATTTCAGCCGAGATATTGTTGTTGTAAGCATAGATAAGCGAAAAAATGGGCTGTGTATTGCTGCCAACATCCACCTTACTACCGGGAATGCCTGGAGCAGTGATATCTCCGCTTTGTACCTTGGGGGTGATCTTATTGATACCCACTTTTACTGACCAATTCTGCAAATCCAGCCCCGAAGCTGTATTGACGGCGCCCACTGCAATTGCGATTGTTGCTATTTTCAGCATGCTTTTCATGACTTCTCCCAAATCTATTGATGGATACCGATTGTCTTTATGCCTGTGGCTTTATTACATCCAGCCCCTGATGAGCATGTCTTTGGAAACCAGACGCGCCAACAACAGGTAGCCGTAGGGTGTCGGATGGACACCATCGGCGAACAAGTAATGGTTTGTGTCAACCGCACTGGAGGTCAAAGTTGCGGCATTGCAGATTAGCGAGGAGCCGGGTACCGGTTTTAGTGGATCGGTCTTATCCAACAAAACTCCCATCACATCGCATGCTGTACCTGTGACATTCGTCAATCCGTAGGCGGCTTGGTTGTTGATTTCGTCACGATTGATCGTGTATGCATCCACCAGCAGCACGTTGGCATTGTTTGCAAGTTGAGTTTTCAGCGTCGTATTGAATGCCGTGACTAAAGCATCCAGAAGCGCTTTAGAGCCGACAGCGACTGTTTCGGCGAGATTTGCACTTGGTGTATTGGAGACGTCGGGTATATTCACGACCACCACGCGCTTCGCTCCACCAGTCTGGATGATAACCGTTTTCACTTGTGTAGCCAGATCATTGGCTACAGCAGTTATGTCACCAATTAACTGAGTTAAGGCTTGAGCCTTGGCTTGGGGTAGCGTCATGCCCCCCGCCGCACCAGCTGTATAAATTGTCGTGACGGCTGCCTGGTACCCTTCTGCCAGATTCATAACATCGTTTGCACCTGCCAACACAAAAACTATTTCGTTCCCAGTAAAAACGCCGTGATTAACAATTTGCGTTGCAACTGGATAAGTGAGTGCACCATAAGGTATGGATGTTCCCGGCACCATCCCTTTATTTCCTGTACCTAATGGGTTAGTCACTCGCGCTCCGCCCATTGCATGAGCATTGCATCCAGCTTGCGGTGCTGCCACCGTGCCAAAGCCGCCTTTAATAGCTGCGCATGGTGCAGGCAAACCCAATTGCGCCGCCATCAATTCAGTCCAGTTCGTATTCTTTCCTCCGTTGACGGTGAATTGACCAAAGGGTCCGGCGACGGGCATTGAGGCTTGGACTCCAGAAACAGCATATGTCCCAACATCGCTCAAACTATCTCCAAATGTCACCATCGAACTGTACTGAACTTTAGGCGCCTGATCTCCCGCCCCGCCCCCGCCGCAACCGGCCAAAATGCTTGCTGCGAACAACGCTGCTGCTAATTTATATTGACGCATTTCCTTCCTCCCCAATTAAGTAAAAAAAACCACATCCCAGCTTCCGCTTCCCGTCACTTGCCTGTAAACACTTCTCTCGCTTCACTTGCACAGCATCTTTCCGTCAGAGACGGAGGATATTCGATGCTTCCAACCAGTTCAACTGACACTATTGAATCTTTTGCCTGTAGTGCTCTTTGTTGGCAATGTAAACCGTGCGTTCTATCACCGAATGCACGATGCCGTTTGCATCTTTCAACTCCACCCGGTAGACCCGGTTAACTTCCGGTTGCCGGGTGAGGATGTCTTTCACTTCGGTGATTTCCTCTGCCGTGACGGTGCAGTCGCCATACAGCGTCGTCCGCCCCGGTCTCTTGTACTGGATGCTGGCGGACTTGTCCCAAATGACATAGTCGCGGCCCAGCGCCATGATCAACAAGAACGGATGCGGTCCGTCGGTGACGGCGAACAGCGAACCGCCGAAGATCGAACCGACCAGATTGCGCGTAGCGCGGTTCAACGGCAGCCGCACGCGTATCGTCGTCAGGTCCGGCGATACCGAGTCGACCCGTCCGCCGGTCCTGCGATACGCGGGATGCAGATTGAAGCCGATACGGATCAGGAGCGGTTTCCACGTCTTGGGCAAATATTCCAACCAATACTCCTTCATACAGCTTTCCCACTATTGATTCGGCACAAATTAAATATCTATTCAACCTGCAAAGCATCTAACAAAGCATGGGAGAAAACATCGCAACGCTCCCTTCCCCCGCAAGCGGGGGAAGGGCTGGGGATGAGGGTCTGTGCGTTCAAGCCAGATTTGTTTTGCATTCACCCCCCTCACCCCAACCCCTCTCCCGCTTGCGGGAGAGGGGCTTTTCTCACAGCGCCTCGAACACGCCGGCCGCACCCATGCCCGTGCCGATACACATCGTCACCATGCCGTATTTCTGTTTGCGGCGGCGCATACCGTGCAGCAGCGTTGCAGTGCGGATCGCGCCGGTCGCGCCCAGCGGGTGACCCAGAGCGATGGCACCACCCAGCGGGTTTACTTTGGCCGGATCCAGCCCCAGGTCGCCGATCACCGCCAGCGATTGCGCGGCAAAGGCTTCGTTGAGCTCGATCCAGTCAATCGCATTCAGCGACAGTCCGGCCTGTTTCAGTGCCAGCGGGATAGCGACCTTGGGGCCGATGCCCATGATTTCGGGCGGCACACCGGCCACGCTGAAGCTGATGAACTTGCCGATGGGCGTGAGGTTGTAGCGTTTCAGCGCGGCTTCGCTGCACAGTAGTACCGCACCTGCGCCGTCGGACATCTGCGAACTGTTGCCCGCCGTGACCGAGCCTTTCTGGCCGAACACGGTCTTGAGTTTGCCCAGGGCTTCGAGGTTGGTGTCGGCACGCGGGCCTTCGTCGTTGGAAGCGGTGCGCGATTTCACTTTAATCTCGCGGCTAATCATGTCTGGCACATGGTCGTTGATCAGGTAGGGGGTGATCTCGTCCTTGAATTCTCCGCTGTTGATGGCGGCGATGGCACGCTGGTGGCTTTGCAGGGCAAACGCATCCTGTGCTTCGCGTGTGACTTTCCAGCGTTCGGCCACTTTTTCTGCGGTGAGTCCCATACCGTAGGCGATACCGTAGTTTTCGTCCTTTTCGAAGATGGCGGGGTTGAAGGCAATCTTGTTGCCCATCATCGGCACCATGCTCATGCTTTCCACACCCGCCGCCACCATGACATCGGCTTCGCCGAGACGGATGCGGTCTGCAGCCAACGCCACAGCCTGCACGCCGGAAGAACAGAAGCGGTTGATGGTGAGCCCCGGCACCGTGTTCGGGTAGCCTGCCAGCAGCAAGGCGATACGCGCCACGTTCATGCCCTGCTCGGCTTCGGGCATGGCGCAGCCGAGGATGACGTCGCCGATGCTGGCGGGGTCGAGTGACGGGGCCTGGGCCAGCACGCCCTTGAGGACGTGCGCCAACAGGTCGTCGGGGCGGGTGTTGCGGAACATCCCGCGCGGCGCTTTGCCGACCGGCGTGCGCGTGGCGGCGACGATGTAGGCTTCCTGAATTTGTTTACTCATGTTCGTCTCCTAAAAAATTAATCAGCATTGCTTCCGACTGTACCCCTCTCCCCCCGGGAGAGGGGGGACGGGGGTGAGGGAAAACGATCATGGCGCGGTCTGCGCCATGATCGTTAATTGCGCAATGGTTTGCCGTTCTTCAGCATGTGTTCGATGCGTGCCTGCGTTTTGTCGGTCGCCAGCAACTCCATGAAGTTCTTCCGCTCCAGGTCGAGCAGCCAGTCCTCATCCACCAGACTGCCTGCTTCCACATCGCCGCCGCACAGTGTTTCGGCTACGCGGCAGCCGATGTTGTAGTCGTGCTCGGAAATGAATTTTCCTTCAAGCATATTGACCATGGAGGCCTTGAAGGTGGCGATGCTGGTACGGCCTGCCACGGGGATCTGCCGCTGGTGCAACGGCGGACGATAGGCAGTGGCGTTGAGTGCCTTGGCTTCTTCCTTGGCGATGTGCAGCAGTTCGAAGCGGTTGAGCACGATGCGGTCGGAGGGGCGGAGGTAGCCCATCTCGCGCGCCAGCTCGGCGCTCTTGGCGACTTCACCCATGGCGATCTGCTGAAAGTAGCGTTTGAGTATCGGGAAGATATCGCCGCCGCGCGCTTCGGCTGCCGCGCGTTGGGCCATTTCCTTGCAGCCGCCACCCGCGGGCAGCAAGCCCACTCCGACTTCGACCAGTCCAATATAGCTTTCCAGCGTGGCCACGATGCGCGTGCAGTGAATGGAAAATTCACAGCCACCGCCCAGTGCCAGACCGTCAACAGCCGCAATGGTGGGCACTTGCGCATATTTCAGGCGCTGCGAGCATTGCTGGAACTTGGCAACGACCTCCTCCACCTTGGGTACGTTGCCGGTGGCGGCATTGAACAGGTCGCCCACGCCACCGCCGCCAGCCGCGGTGTATTTGACGCGGGTGACCGCACCCTTGAGCTTGCTGAACATCCCCCCGTTTTCCTTGGATTCCTGCACACCCTGCATCAACTGCAAGAGGTGCGCCCCGGCGGAGAATGGTGTTTCGGTCTGCCACAGCACGAGTGCCTTGAAATTCGCCTCAGCCTCATCCACTGCGCGCAACACACCATCCAGCACCTCGTTGTTGACGGCATGCATCTTGGTCTTGAAGCTCAGGATGGCGACGTCGTCGCCGGTGTGCCACATGCGCACGGAATCATTTTCGAACACGGTTTCGCCGTACTGGCGCGTTTCCCCAAGCAGTGCATCCGGATAGATCTGGCGACGATACACGGCCAGCGTCGAACGCGGCTGGTTGCTGTCGGTGGCGGGCGAATACGAACCCTGCGGACCGTGCACGGCGGTACGGGATGAATCGGTCACCCATGCGGGCAAGGGGGCACCGGACATCGTCTTGCCCGCCGCAATGTCGGCAGCTATCCAGCCCGCGACCTGTTGCCACCCCGCGGCCTGCCATATCTCGAACGGGCCCTGATCCCAACCAAAGCCCCAGCGTACAGCGAAGTCGAGATCACGCGTGTTATTGGCGATCATGCCCAGGTGTGCAGCGCAGTAGTGGAACACGTCGCGGAACGACGCCCACAGAAACTGTGCCTGAGGGTGCTGGCTTGCGCGCAATGCGGCGAGTTTTTTGGACCAGTCGCGTTCGCGCAGGATGTCTTTCACGCCGTCGTCCACCTTGGCATCGGACAGACGGTACTGTTTGGTGTGCAGATCCAGTACGTGGATCTCTTTGCCGACCTTCTGGTAGATGCCTTTTTTGGTCTTCTGTCCAAGGGCACCCTGGTCGACCAGGTATTTGAACCACTCTGGCAGGTCGTAATGTTTGTGCCACGGATCCTCGTTGAGGTTATCGCGCATGGTGTTGACCACATGCGCGAACACGTCGAGCCCGACCACATCCAGTGTGCGGAAGGTAGCGCTCTTGGGGCGGCCAAGATAGCGGCCGGTCAATGCATCCACCATATCGAAGCCAAGGTTGAAGGCTGCAGCATGGTGTTTGGTGGCCAGCATGGAAAACACACCGATGCGGTTGGCGATGAAGTTGGGCGTGTCCTTGGCTCGCACCACGCCTTTGCCCACGGTGGAAACGAGGAAGGTTTCCAGTTGGTCGAGCAACTCGGGTTCTGTTCCTTTGCAGGGAATCAGCTCAACCAGATTCATGTAGCGCGGCGGATTGAAGAAGTGGATGCCGCAGAAGCGGTGACGCAACTGTTCGGGGAAGGCTTCGGCCAGCTTGTTGATGGAGAGGCCGGAAGTATTCGTCGCGAAGATCGCGTTTTCATTCAGGAACGGCGCGACCTTGCGGTACAGGTCGGACTTCCAGTCAATGCGCTCGGCGATGGCCTCGATGACGAGATCGCAGCCGCGCAGCAGCTCAAGGTGCTGTTCGTAGTTGGCAGGCTGGATATAGGCGATTTTGGCAGGGCTGGAGATGGGGGCCGGATCGAGCTTTTTCAGGCCATCCAGGGCCTTGTTCACGTTGCCGTTGGGATCACCCTCTTTCGCGGGCAACTCGAACAACAGCGTCTCGACATTGGCATTCACCAGATGAGCGGCGATCTGCGCGCCCATGACACCGGCACCCAGTACGGCCACCCTTTTTACGTTAAATCGTTTCACGTTTATTCCTCCACGGTTCTTGTTTCGCGTTGCTTCAATTGATCAAGTAGACATCCTGCATCGTGCTCATTCCTGTCATGCTGCAATACGTTCTTTCACCACTGCGACACTGGGCGCCACCGAGCGCTTGTTCGCGGTGGCCACATCGAAGTCGAACGGGAAATCGTCGACACGTATGACGATATTGCGCAGTTCGTCGCGGCGTTTCAGCAAGGCATATTCCTCGGCCGTCACCACACCCTGTTTGAATGCCACATGGGCAATGTCGCGCACGTTGGCATCCGGATTGTTGTCAAACATCCCGCTGCGCTCCGCTTCGCGCACTTTGGCATCTATGGGTTCGGCGGCGATGGTGGCGGCGAACGCCAGCTCCAGTGCGCCCACTGCTTCATCGGACGTTTTGGGCAAGTGGCAATCGGCGGTGAAACGATCGCGCGTCGCGGATGGCGATATCACCAGCTTCGCCACCTGATGGCCGAGGTCGTCGGACTGGACCGCATAGGGACGGCCAAACGGGAAGATGACAAAGTTCAGGAACATGCCGACCAGCTTGCTCGGGTAGTTGCCGATCACGCCCTTGAAGGCTTCCTGAGCCAGGTAGCGCGAGTTCTGCATATTCCAGTGCAACAGCGGCGCATCGGCGCTGTCGCCCACATCCTTGTAGCGCTTCAGGACTGTCGACATCAGGTACATCTGCGCCAGGATATCGCCCAGACGGGCCGACATCTTCTCGCGGCGTTTCAGGCTGCCGCCCAGCACCAGCATGGACACGTCGGAGATGAAGGCGAACCCGGCAGAGAGACGGGTGACCTGCTGATAGTAGCGTCTGGCTTCGGGCGCGACATCGGCGGGGACGCTGACAAAGCGCGCACCGGTCAGGCCGTGCCACAACGCGCTCACACCGTTGCGCATGGTGAAGACAATATGGCCGAACAAAGCAGCGTCGAAATCGCGCAGCGCCTGCACGGCATCCGGGTTGTTTGCGGCCTGCATCTCTTTCAATACGTAAGGATGGCAACGGATGGCGCCCTGTCCGAACAGGATCAGGCTGCGCGTCAGGATGTTCGCGCCTTCGACGGTGATACCGACCGGCACTTGCTGGTAGGCACGGCCGAGGAAGTTGGAAGAGCCAAGGCAGATGCCTTTGCCGCCGATTACATCCATGCCGTCATTCACCACTTTGCGCGCCAGTTCGGTGACGTGATACTTGGCGATAGCCGAAGCCACCGAGGGTTTCTCGCCGAGGTCGATCGCCCCGGCCGTCATGGAGCGTGTCGCATCCACCAGATAGGTGTAGGCACCGATGCGGGTCAGCGCTTCCTCGACGCCTTCGAACTTGCCTACCGACATTTTGAACTGGCTGCGTACTCGCGCATAAGCACCGACTGAGCGTGCGGTCAACTTGGCCATGCCGGTGTTCGAGGATGGCAGCGAGATGGAACGGCCTGCAGCGAGACATTCCATCAGCATGCGCCAACCGCGCCCTGCCATGGCCGGACCGCCGATGATGAATTCCAGCGGCATGAACACGTCTTTGCCGCGTGTCGGGCCGGTCGCGAAGACGCCGTTGAGCGGAAGGTGACGGCGACCGACATCGACGCCCGGATGGTCATGCGGTACCAGCGCGCAGGTGATGCCGATGTCTTTTTTGTCGCCCAGCAATCCGTCCGGATCGTACATGCGGAATGCCAGACCGAGGATGGTGCACAGCGGCGCGAGGGTGATGTAACGCTTGTCCCAGGTGACGCGCATGCCCAGCACTTCCTTGCCCTGCCATTGCCCTTTGCACACGATGCCCGCGTCGGGGATGGAGGCCGCGTCGGAACCGGCCCACGGCGAGGTCAGCGCGAACGCGGGAATCTCGATGCCTTTGGCGAGACGCGGCAGGTAATAGTTCTTTTGTTCTTCGGTGCCGTAGTGCAGCAGCAACTCGGCCGGGCCGAGTGAGTTAGGCACCATCACCGACACGCCCAACGCGGAGGAACGTGTGGACAGTTTCTGCACCACCTGCGAGTGCGCATAGGCAGAGAATTCCAGGCCGCCGTATTTCTTCGGGATGATCATGCCGAGGAAGCCTTTGTCCTTGATGTATTGCCAGGCTTCGGGTGACATATCGTAGGTCGTCTGGGATACCTTCCAGTCATCGACCAGACGGCAGGCCTCGTCCACTTCGTTGTCGAGGAAGGATTGTTCGACGGCATTCAGCCTGGGCTGCGGATAGGCATGCAATTTCTTCCAGTCCGGGTTGCCGCGGAACAGTTCGCCCTCCCACCATACGGTGCCCGCCTCCAGCGCCTCGCGCTCGGTATCGGACATTTGCGGCAGGATCTTCCTGTATACGGACAGCAGCGGCGCGCTGAGCACCGCACGCCGCAAAGGACGCACGACGAGCAACGCGGCGACGGCCAACAGCAGAACAAGTACAAATGAGGACATAGTGGATTTCTCCTGAAAGAACGGTTACAAAACGTTTGTATGGTTACTGGACAGCATCTTTGTTGGCAGTCTTGCCCTTAGACGGCTCGGCGTCACTCTCAGCCTGAGGCAACGGTGCCCGCAGGCCGCCGATCAGGAATGACATCAGGCGTGGAAGGAGATTGTTATCCTGGTCTGCCGATCCTTCTTCAACTTGCCAATCAGTCACCAGATGCAATGCATCGGTACCCGCTATCGCGTAGGAAGTCGCGCCCAGCATGAAATGGAAACGCCACACGATTTCCGCCTTGGGTACGTCCGGTAACGAGCGGAACAATGCTTCCTTGTAGCGTTCCAGCACATCCGCGTATTCGGTGGACATGAAAGCGCGGATGAAATCAGAGGGTTCGGTGAAAGTTCGACCCAGCAGACGCAGGAACGTTTCCCCGCCCGCCTTCTGGTCGGCGGCGATGCGTAATAGCGTGCCGAAATAACAATCGATGATCACCGATGGTTTCAGCGGTTTCCCGGCTGCTTTGGCCTCGGCTTCATCCAGCAGACGCAAGCGCTCCTGGTTGATTACTTCCAGGCGGCGCCTCAGCACCGCCTGCATCAGCGCTTCTTTGGAACCAAAGTGATAGTTGGCCGCCGCCAGATTGACACCGGCCTCGCTGGTCACCACCCGCATAGATGTTCCATCGTACCCATGCTTCATGAACAACTGCTCCGCAGCATCCAGAATGCGCTCCCGGGTGTCCCTGAGACTTTGTTCGGTAGCCTGTTTGGTCATTGCAACTAACCTTTCGCGTCAATTCTAATTCAAACGTTCGTTTTAATTTTAGGTAAAAACAATGCCCCCCGCAAGCTATTTCTCATCTGTTTCGGAAAAATTGCGCTTTCGCAGACTGAAAGCGTTCAATGCCCCTCATACAACTGGGTGATTTCCTTTTGAAAGCGCTCG
The DNA here is from genome assembly GCA_043744345.1 of Sideroxydans sp. GTDB lineage: Bacteria > Pseudomonadota > Gammaproteobacteria > Burkholderiales > Gallionellaceae > Sideroxyarcus. Next base: position 70,023 of record JAYTUW010000046.1, read on the forward strand.
AAAACGCGGGCACGTTTCAGCTTCATGGTGGCAGTCTGCAAGCCATTTTCGACACTCCACGGCTCCAGTGACAGTGATACACGCCGCACCTTGGCGTAACCGGGGAATTCCCGGAGCTGATCGGCAATGCGCTGCAGCACGATCTCTTCGACGCGGGGATCGCCGAGCGACGCGGCCTGATTCTCCGGCACCCCTGCCTGTTGCGCCAACAGCTTCCATTGTTCCGGGTTGAGCACCCCCAATGCGATCAGGTAAGAATGTCCCTCGCCGTACAGCGCAATCTGATCGAACAGCCGGTCGCGCATGATCGCGCTTTCAATATCCGCCGGGGGCAATTTTTCCCCGTTGGACATGACGATGATCTCCTTGATGCGTCCGGTGATGGTGACATGCCCTGAGTCGCTGATGCTGGCAGTATCGCCGGTGTTGAGCCAGCCATCCTTGCCCAGCACGGCAGCTGTCGCCTCCGGATTGTTCCAGTAGCCCATCATGTTGCATGGTCCCTTAACCAGCAGCGCATTCAGTTCGCCGATGCGCACCTCGATGTCCGGCAACGGCTGCCCCACGGTCGCGGGAAGATTGTTGCCCACACGGTTGATGGTCACCACCGGGCTGGTCTCGGTCATGCCGTAACCCTGGATCAACGGCAGTCCGAGCGCGATGAACAGGCGCGCGACCTTGGGAGGCAAAGCCGCACCCCCGCTCACCGACAGGCGCAATCTTCCGCCCAGCCGTTGCATCAGTTTGTCGGCGACCAGTTTCTTCAATACGGGCCACAACAGCTGTCTTGCAGTCCATTTGCCGCGGCCCTGCTGATATTCGAAACGCTCCCATCCCACGTCCACAGCCAGTGTGAACAGCTTGCGGCGCAGCGGCGGGGCTTCTTCCAGTTTGGCGTGGACCGCGTTGTAGATGCGCTCGTAGATGCGCGGCACAGAGATCAGGATGGTTGGACGGTTAATTTGCAGATCGTCCGCCAGCAGGGGGATGGAGCGCGCATAGGCCACGGAGGCCCCTGCCATCATGCTCATGCAATAGCCCGCCGTGTGTTCCAGCGCGTGCGACAACGGCAGGAACGACAACATGCTGTCGTGTGGATAGACACTGAAAGTCTGCAGGCTCGCGTGTGCGTTATGCAGGATGTTATGGTGCGACAGCATCACTCCCTTGGGTTTGCCTGTCGTGCCCGAGGTGTACAGAATAATGGCGAGCGCATCGCGGTCGCGCAACGGCTCCGGCTGCATCTCGGCCTTCGGCGGTAGCCATGAATCGACGCTGTGCAGGTGCGGCACACCGTTGATTGAAACCTCTTCCAGACTGACGAAACGCTGCACGCCGCCCAGTTGCCCGATCACAGTTCGTAACCCTTCCCACTGGGCTGCCGTCTCGAAAAACATGACGCGCACCCGCGCATCGTTGATGATGTAGGCAATGTTCTCCGGACGGTCTTCGACATATAGCGGCACCAGTACCAATCCCAGCGACAGGGCAGCCTGTTCGTACATCACCCATTGCGGGCAGTTGCGCAGCATGACAGCGATCCGGTCCCCCACGGCGAGATGCTCTTTGCGCAGCGCTGCCTGCCAGCGCGCAACCTGTTCGTGCATCTCTTTCCAGTTCAGGGACAACCAGTCCTGGCGCTTTGAATCAAAGTAGCGGTAAGCCTTGCCTTCAGGTGTACGCTTGGCCCGCTCAAGGAATAGTCCGTGCAAGGTGACCGCTTCTTCCGGCTTGATGTAGTGCTCTCCCATGATCTTCTCCCCCTGTCATTATTATGAGCAGCCCCGTGCGCTCCCGAATCGCGCGGCCTGATCGTGAATTGCCGTCTCTTGTATATGCCTGACCACCTCAAAGTACAACCCTGCTCGCGCAACAGATATTCCTCAGGACTTTTCCAGAAAAAAATCCTCGAACAATGGCGTGCCCGGTGTCGTCGCGTATCGTTCGAAATCGGTCAACCCCGTCTCGCGCAGCACATCCTCGTCGACAAAGAAGTTGCCGGTGCATTCGCGGCTGTTTCGCGTCAGGATGTGATGGGCCGCGTCCGCCATGATGGCAGGATGGCGCGAAGCGCGCAGGATGGCCTGGGGGAAATTGAATTCGACAGCGGCAGTGGCGATGACGGTGCGCGGCCACAGGCAATTCACCGCGATGCCATCGTTGGCGAACTCCATCGCCATGCCGTGCGCGCACAAGCTCATGCCGTACTTTGAAATACTGTAGGCCACGTGCGGCGCGAACCATTTCGCCTGCATATTGAGCGGCGGTGACATCGTAAGGATGTGCGGGTTGGCCGACTTCTTCAGGTGCGGTATGCAGGCCTGTGATGCCAGAAAGGTGGCGCGCATGTTGACGTCCCACATCAGATCAAGACGCTTGGCCGGGGTATCCAGGGTGTTGGTCAGACTGATCGCGCTCGCATTGTTCACCAGCACGTCGATGCCGCCGAAATACCGTGCCGCCTGCTCCACCGCGGACTGAAGTGCCGATTCATCGCGTGCATCCATCTGGATGGCGAGCGCTTTTCCGCCCGCTCGCTCCACCTCCGCGGCTACGCTATGAATAGTGCCGGGCAACTTGGCATGCGCTTCCGCCGTTTTGCCGGTGATCACCACATTGGCCCCGTCGCGTGCACAGCGCAGTGCGATCTCGCGCCCGATGCCGCGGCTGGCACCCGTGATGAAAATTGTTTTGTTGCGCAAGTCATTCATGTCGATCAACTCCCTATCGTTTGTCTTGTCGGCAGCAAGTGCCGATCACTCATGCGAATAGATTTTTCGGATGAAATCCGGCAACGGCTGCGATTTGCCGGTCGTCGGGTTCCACCACACAATCTTCACTGCGCCCTCGGCATAGAGCGTGGTGTCATCCCCGACACAGCGAATCCTGAAGAAAGTGGGCAGGCTGCTGTGGCCCGGATTGCCGATCAGGATGTCGACCTCAACGGTCGCCGGATACACGATAGGCTTCAGGAACGTGCATGCCGCATTGATGATCACCGGCCCGCTGTCGACTTTGACGATATCGTCGAAGCCCAGCGACTCAAGCCACTCAATCCGGGCCTGCTCCGCATAGCGAAAGTAGACGGTGTTGTTGACGTGCCCGAAGGCGTCCATGTCGCCCCAGCGGACGGGAATGCGCGAGGTGTGTACCAGTATGCGATGCTGATCCATAAGCCGGTTACGCCAACGCGCCGTCAGCCGCTTGCAGACTGGACGAGCCGCGTTGGGTCATGACGAGTAGCGAGGCGGTCAGCGGCAACACCTGATCGGCATAGAAGCGGGCGGTCGCGATCTTCTGCCTGTAGAAATTTGCATCGCCCTCTCCCGCTTTCAGTTTGGCCTGTGCAGCCACCGCGGATTTCACCAGCGCCCATCCACCGGTCACGGTGCCCAACAGCTTGAGGTAATGCACGGCGCTCAGCAGTGTCCCGGCAGTGTCGGCAGCAAAGTTTTGCAGAACCCACTCGCTGGCAGTCTGTGCGTGTCCCAATGCCAGTGCCAGATCCTTGCCCAGTCCGGCAGTCGCCGGGTCGGCCATGGCGGCGACCACGGTCTGTTGCATCTCCTTGAGCAGGGCGATAGCGGCTTCACCTTTGTCGCGCGCCAGCTTGCGTCCCAACAAGTCGTTGGCCTGGATACCTGTCGTGCCTTCGTAGATGGTGGTGATGCGGGCATCCCGCAGATACTGCGCTGCGCCGGTCTCCTCGATGAAACCCATACCGCCGTGCACCTGCACACCCAGAGAGGCGATCTCGTTGGCCTGTTCGGTACACCATGCCTTGACCACGGGGATCAGCAGATCCACGCGGGCCTGCCAGAACTTGCGCTGCGCGGTATCGGGATGACGCTCTGCCTTGTCCATTGCGGCGGCGGTGATGAAAGATAATGCACGCATGGCTTCGACCTGGGAACGCATGGTCATGAGCATGCGACGCACATCGGGATGGAAGGCGATGGGCAGATTGCCTTCGCGGCCGATCACCTTGCCCTGGATGCGTTCCATGGCGTAGCCGTAGGCGTGCTGGTAAGCGCGCTCGGCCAAGCCCACCCCCTGCAGCCCGACACCCAGCCGTGCATGATTCATCATGGTGAACATGTATTCGAGGCCGTGGTTGGCTTCGCCCACCAGATAGCCGATGGCTCCGCCTTCCTCGCCGTAGGCCATGACGGCAGTGGGACTGCCGTGGATACCCAGCTTGTGTTCGATGGAGACGCACTTCACGTCGTTGCGCGCGCCGATGGAGCCGTCCGCGTTGACCAGGAACTTGGGCACCACGAACATGGAGATGCCCTTCACACCGGCGGGTGCGTCGGGCAGACGCGCCAGTACCAGGTGAATGATGTTGTCGGTGTAGTCCTGCTCGCCATAGGTGATGAATATCTTGGTACCGGTGACACGATAGTGATCGCCCTCCGGCACGGCTTTGGCGCGCAAGGCGGCCAGATCGGTGCCGGCGTTGGGCTCGGTCAGGTTCATGGTACCGGTCCACTCGCCGGAGATCATCTTCGGCAGGTAAGTCGCTTTCATTTCTGCGGAGGCATGACTGTGGATCGCGGTGATGGCGCCCGCGGTCAACAGGGGACACAGGGCGAACGCGACGTTGGCGGAGTTCCACACTTCGCCCAGCGGGATCCCCAAGATTTCAGGCAAGCCCTGACCGCCGAACTCGGTGGGACAGGTAATGCCTATCCAGCCGCCTTCGGCGAATTGCAGAAAGGCCGGCTTGAAACCGGGGGCCGTCGTCACCCTGTAATCGGCCCACTTGGAACCCTGCTGGTCACCCACCTTGTTGAGCGGGGCAATCACTTCACCGGCTAATCGCCCGGCTTCCTCCAGAACAGCCGACACCAGATCGGCGTCCACTTCCTCGCAACCGGGCAGTGCGATGACTTCGTCCAGACCCGCCACTTCCTGCAGCACAAACATCATGTCCTTCAAAGGAGCTACATAGGCCATTTTTATTCCTCCAATTTTCTTAGATAGACGCAGTGAGTTGCGGCACGGCTTCAAACAAGTCAGCCACCAGACCGTAATCGGCCACTTGGAAGATGGGCGCGTCCGGGTCCTTGTTGATGGCGACGATGACTTTCGATTCTTTCATTCCCGCCAGATGCTGGATGGCGCCGGAGATTCCGACAGCAATATATAGTTGGGGGGCAACGATCTTGCCGGTCTGACCCACCTGAAAATCATTGGGCACAAAGCCCGCATCCACCGCCGCGCGGGAAGCGCCGAGCGCCGCACCCAGCTTGTCGGCCAGCGGCTCCAGCAGTTGGCGATAGTTGTCGCCGCTGCCCATGCCGCGGCCACCGGAAACGATAACCTTGGCAGCACCCAGTTCGGGACGGGCAGACACGCTCAGTTCACGGCCCACAAGTCGGGTCGTGCCGGTATCGGCGGGAGGCGTCACCGCTTCCGCGGCGGCACTGCCGCCATCGGCCGCAGCTTCAAACGCACTGGGACGCACGCTGATTACTTTGATGCTGTCGCAACTTTCCACGGTACACAGCGCGTTGCCTGCATAGATGGGGCGCACGAACGTAATCGCATCGACCACGCCGACGATGTCGGAGATCTGCGCCACGTCGAGCATGGCGGCCACGCGCGGCAGGAAGTTCTTGCCGAAGGTGGTGGCAGGTGTCAGTACATGGGAATAGCCGCCCGCCTTCACTACTTGAACGGTGAGATTGGCGAGGTTTTCGGCGAGGCCGTCTGCAAGGTGGGCGGCATCGGCCACCAGAACTTTGCGTACACCTGCGAGACTCGCGGCAGCTTGAGCTGCCGCTTGGCAGTTGTGGCCGGCGATCAGGACGTCCACCTCAGCGCCCAGTTTGGCGGCGGCAGTCAGGGTGTTGCGGGTGCTGACCTTGAGGCCTGCGTTATCGTGTTCTGCAATCAGCAGTGTGCTCATGTTGTGGTCTCCTCAGATCACTTTGGCTTCGTTCTTGAGCTTGTCTATCAGAGTCGCCACGTCGGGAACAAGCACACCGGCTTTGCGCTTTGCGGGTTCCTGCACCGTGCGCACCGTCAGACGCGGCGCAATATCCACGTCCAGACTGGCTGCTGCGATGGTTTCCAGCGGTTTTTTCTTCGCCTTCATGATGTTGGGCAGCGTGGCATAGCGCGGCTCGTTGAGGCGCAGGTCTGCGCTGATCACCGCAGGCAGGCTCACGGCCAGCGTTTCCAGACCGCCATCCACTTCGCGGGTCACGGTGGCCTTGCCGTCGGCGATCACCACCTTCGATGCGAAGGTGGCCTGGGGCCAGCCTTGCAGGGCTGCCAGCATCTGTGCGGTCTGGCTGGCGTCGTCGTCGATGGCCTGCTTGCCGCACAGCACGAGGCCCGGCTGTTCCTTGTCGGCCACCGCCTTGAGCAGCTTGGCCACTGCCAGCGGCTGCAGCGTTTCAAGTTCTGCCGCACCCACGTCCACCAGAATGGCGCGGTCGGCGCCGATCGCCAGCGCGGTGCGCAGAATGTCCTGCGCCGCGGCAATGCCGCAGGTCACCACCACCACTTCGCTTGCGATACCCGCTTCCTTCAGGCGCACTGCCTCTTCCACGGCGATCTCGTCGAAGGGGTTCATGGACATTTTGACGTTGTCCAGCTCCACGCCGGTGTTGTCCGCCTTCACGCGAACCTTGACGTTGTAGTCCACCACCCGCTTCACGGGCACAAGAATCTTCAGGCTCATAATGTTTTCCTATCTCTTTTTTCAATCGCTACATGGTTTGGTAGATCGGTCCTTCACCGCCCTGCGGCACGACCCAGTTGATGTTCTGTCCGGGATCTTTGATGTCGCAAGTCTTGCAGTGCACGCAGTTCTGGGCGTTGATCTGCAAACGCGGATTGGCACCGCTTGCGTCGCGCACGATCTCGTACACCCCGGCCGGGCAGTAGCGCTGTTCCGGCGCGTCGTAGATGGCGAGGTTGAAATTGATCGCCGCTTCCGCATCCTTCAATTGCAAGTGGCAGGGCTGGTTTTCTTCGTGATTGGTGTTGGAGAGGAACACCGAGGACAGCCGGTCGAACGTCAGCACGCCGTCCGGCTTGGGATAGTTGATGGGTGTGAATTCAGCCGCGGGCTTGAGTTTGCTGTGGTCGGCAATGTTGTGCAGCGTCCACGGCGCTTTGCCCCGCAACAGCGTCTGGTCGATACCGACCAGCAGCGCGCCCAGATTGGTGCCCATTCTCATGTAAGGCTTGAAGTTGCGCGCCTTGTGCAGTTCCTGATACAGCCAGGAGTTGCGGTATTTTTCGGGATAGCTCACCAGTTCATCGCGACTGCGTCCGGCAGCCATGGCTTCGACCAACGACTCGGCTGCCAGCATGCCGCTCTTGATCGCGGTATGGGAGCCCTTGATGCGCGAGGCATTAAGGAATCCGGCGTCATCGCCGATCAGCGCGCCACCGGGAAATACCAGCTTGGGCAGGGATTGCAGACCACCGGCAGCGAGTGCACGCGCACCGTAGGCGATGCGCTTGCCCCCATCAAAGAACATGCGAATCTTAGGGTGGGTCTTGAAGCGCTGGAATTCCTCGAAGGGAGAAAGATAAGGGTTGCTGTAACCCAGGCCCATCACAAAACCCACCGCGACCTTGTTGCCGCCGTAGTGATAAAGGAATGCGCCGCCGTAGGTGTCGGATTGCAGCGGCCATCCCGCGCTGTGTATCACCAGCCCCGACTTGAACTGCTCGGGCTTGACCTCCCACAGTTCCTTGATGCCGATGCCATAGGTTTGCGGATCGGCATCGGCGCGCAAATTGAATTTGGCTTCGAGCTGCTTGCCCAGGTGGCCACGGCAGCCTTCGGCGAACAGGGTGTACTTGGCATGCAGCTCCATGCCGGGCTGGTAGGCATCGGTATGTTGCCCGTCGCGGCCCACGCCCATGTCGCCGGTGGCGACGCCTTTCACTGCACCATTTTCATCGTAGAGGATCTCGGCACCGGCGAAACCGGGATAGATCTCCACACCCAATGCTTCCGCCTGCTGGCCCAGCCAGCGTGTCACCAGCCCCAGGCTGACGACGTAGTTGCCATGGTTCTGGAAACAGCCGGGCAAAGTAAAGTTGGGAAATTTGATGCCGCCGCTTTCCGTCAACATATAGAAGCGGTCTTCTGTCACTGGGGTATCAACGGGCGCGCCCTTTTCCCGCCAATCGGGGATCAGTTCGTTCAATGCACGCGGGTCAAGAATTGCACCGGAAAGAATATGGGCGCCGATCTCGGCGCCCTTTTCGATCAGACAGACATTCGTTTCAGCGTTAAGCTGCTTGAGACGTATCGCAGCAGCCAGCCCTGCCGGGCCTCCGCCAACGATCACCACATCGAATTCCATTACTTCACGCATTTTCAGTCTCCTGGCCCAAACGGGATTAAAGAGGTGACTTCAGGTAATTCACATCCAAATCATATATCCATTCCAAACATATTTCAAACGTTCGTTTTAATTTGAAAAGAGCAAGGCGAAATTACTTCCAGACAATCTGAAAAGCGTCCCAAGAGAAATTTGAACAACAAAAAACCCGCAAAGCCATAAGCCTTGCGGGTTTTTGAAGGTTTCCGATGCTGCCGGAAGCCGTATTATTGGGATAGGTGCCATTGAATCATCCCTTGCAAACCGCTCCAGCATTGGGTTTTAGCGGTTCGCTTTTTCCAGATACCAGCAAATGTACCAGCATTCGCTTGGGCTTAAATCTTAATTCCTTTGGCTTCAGGCGCTTGCGGCGCATTTAAGCTCATATTGTCACAAGAAACGTCGCACAAACTCGCCGGGGGCAATTATTGGATGCAGCTCGCATAGCTCATCAAAATCCCCGTCACCTGTTATCAGCCAATCAGCTTTGCTCGCGATCAGCGCTGCCAGCAAGTGATTGTCGTCAGGGTCGGCAGGCACACTGGCTTTAACGCCCTCAACAGATACCACTTCAGCCTCGAACCTCAGCAACGCAATATAACGAGAGATGGTCTCATCGTCCCAGTTGAGCCGTTTCCTGATCTTGGGATATGCCAGAACGCGAGCAATCTCTTCCAGCATCGGCTCGGATACAACCAGATCAAAATTCCGCTTGCGCCACGCTGCAATAATTCTTCCTGGCGTACTTTCCGGAATCATCAGGCCCGACAACAGAACATTGGTGTCGATGACAATACGCAAGATCAGCGTTTCCTGACGGCAGCGACTGCCTCCGCAATTTCACTTTCAGCCACATCGGCAGGCACATCCCGATAGACCTTGGCCAAATCCGTAGTCAGTCGATCAAACTCGTTGCGCATCAGGCGTATCTTGTCGAACAAAGCCACATCCACCATTGCGGCAACAGCTTTTCCGCCCTTGGTAATGAGCACCTGATCCTGCCGGTATTGTATTTCGTTCAGCAACTCGCCCAGATTCTGCCGAACGGTCATCGCTGTAGCTTCTCTGATCATGTTAATTGACCCAATTGATATGGTTGATGCAACTCTACTCCAAAATAGCGAATGAATCCATTCGACACTCAAAATAGCCTGAACTTCAATGAAAACTCGGCACTTTCTGGAAAATAAAAAACCCGCAAAGCCATAAGCTTTGCGGGTTTTTGAAGGTTTCCGATACTGACGGGAACCGTTTTATTGGTGGTGATAGGTGGACTTGAACCACCGACCCCAGCATTATGAGTGCTGTGCTCTAACCAACTGAGCTATATCACCGTAACTGGACACTCAGTTGCCAGCGCCAATTCAAAGAAGGGCGGCATTTTGCTGATTTCACCCCCCCGTGTCAATTGCTGCATGCCGATACTTTGA
>JAYTUW010000047.1:0-79620 GCA_043744345.1 Sideroxydans sp.
ATGTGTCCAACGCACCCTTCCCTTACAGCTTACTTACAGTTCCAAAAACGGCGCAATCTTCGCACAGCCCTCGGCGACAAGTAAAGGCAAAGTTGGTTCAGTAACCAAGCATACCCAAGCGTTTGTATCGGGATAACCAAGGGGAAATATCGGGAAGACCATGTAACGCAAGTTGGGAAATAACAACTTTGCCAAGGTCACAATTGCCGATTCAATCGATGATGTTTTGGTGAAAAAACTGGAGCGGGTGAAGGGGATCGAACCCTCGTATGCAGCTTGGGAAGCTGCCGTTCTACCATTGAACTACACCCGCTTATAGTAGAATGCGGCGCAGATTCTATCATGGGCATTATGAGCAAAGTGATCACTGTCAGCATCAACGGCGAACCCCGCCAACTCCCCGCGAACACGACAGTCGCGAGCCTCATCGAGGAGATGGGGCTGACGGGAAAACGTATCGCGCTGGAGCGCAACGGCGAGATCGTTCCGCGCAGCACTTTCCATGCCCAGCAATTATCTGCGGGTGACAGACTTGAGATCGTTGTCGCAGTAGGTGGCGGCTGATCAAGTATAGAGCAGTGACTTTGACCAGTCGGTCGGACAGCCAGGTCGAGCTAAACAATTCAATTGGAACACTATATATATGAGTGACAAACTAATCATCGCAGGCAAAACTTACACCTCCCGGCTACTGGTCGGCACCGGCAAATACAAAGACTTCACCGAGACGCGCGCGGCGCTGGACGCCAGCGGTGCCGAGATTGTGACGGTGGCGATCCGCCGCACCAACCTCGGCCAAAACGCCAACGAGCCCAACCTGCTCGACTCCGTGCCGATGTCGAAATTCACCTACCTGCCCAACACCGCGGGCTGCTACAGCGCCGACGATGCGGTGCGTACCCTGCGCCTGGCGCGTGAGCTGCTCGACGGCCACTCGCTGGTGAAGCTGGAAGTGCTGGGCGACCCGCAATCGCTGTACCCCAACGTGATCGAGACCCTCGCCGCCGCCAAGACACTGGTGGCGGAAGGTTTCCAGGTGATGGTGTACACCTCGGACGACCCCATCGTCGCCAAGCAACTGGAAGACATCGGCTGCGTCGCCATCATGCCGCTGGCTTCACTGATCGGCTCCGGCATGGGCATCCTCAACCCGTGGAACCTCCAGCTCGTCATGGAGCGTGTGAAGGTGCCGGTGATCGTCGACGCGGGCGTGGGCACCGCTTCCGATGCCGCGATTGCCATGGAACTGGGTTGCCACGGCGTGCTGATGAACACCGCCATCGCCGGGGCCAAAGACCCGGTGCTGATGGCCTCGGCCATGAAGAAAGGTGTTGAAGCCGGACGCGAAGCCTATCTGGCCGGACGCATGCCGAAGAAACTGTACAGCGCCAGCCCAAGTTCTCCGACGGCAGGCATCATCTCTTCGACACGCAACTAAAAACTCCCTCTCCCCTTCCCCTCTCCCGCAAGCGGGAGAGGGATACTGAACATCGACCCCCATGAACGACACCACCGACTTCAAGAACAGACATATCCGCAGCTTCGTGCTGCGCGCCGGCCGCGTCTCGGTCGCGCAGCAGCGTGCCATCGACAACCTGCTGCCGCGCTACGGCATCCCCCACATCACACGCCAGCTTGACCTCGATCAGGCATTCGGACGCAAGGCACCCAAGGTCTTCGAGATCGGCTTCGGCATGGGCGACAGCACGGCGACCATCGCCGCCGCACATCCCGAGATCGACTATCTCGCACTGGAAGTGCATACCCCCGGCGTGGGCAACCTGCTCAAGCTGATCGATTCGGAGCAACTGAACAATATCCGCATCATGCAGCACGATGCCGTGGAAGTGCTGCGCGACATGATCGCGGACGGCACGCTGGACGGCGTGCACATCTTCTTTCCCGACCCCTGGCACAAGGCGCGCCACAACAAGCGCCGCCTGATCCAGGCGCCGTTCATCGCGCAACTGGTGCGGAAGCTCAAACCCGGGGGATACATCCACGTCGCCACCGACTGGCAGGACTATGCCGAGCAGGTGTTGCGCGTGCTGAGCGAAGAACCGCTGCTGGAGAACACCGCCGCCGACTATGCCCCCCGCCCCGAATACCGCCCGCTCACCAAGTTTGAGCAGCGCGGCTTGCGACTCGGTCATAGCGTATGGGACCTAGTTTTTCGCCGCGTGTAGGATGGGTGGAGCACAGCGATACCCATCAATTGAATATGCACCACAAGCGATGGGTATCGCTACGCTCAACCCATCCTACTTGGATTCATCCAGAAATATTTCCAGCAGGTCGTTGAGAAAGCGCTGCCCCAAGCGGGTCGGCGCGATGCGTTGTCCTTCGCGCAGCAACAGCCCGCGTTTCTTCGCCTCTTCCAATTCGCGCCGTATCACCAGCAAAGGCAGGCTGGTGCGCTCCTGAAACAACGCCTCGTCGAAGCCGCCATTCAGGCGCAAGGCATTCATCATGAATTCAAAGGCGAGATCGTCCTTGCCCAGCAACTGCTCGTCCTGTGTGGCACTTTCCATGTATGCCTGTGGTTGCTTTGGGCGCGACTGGCGCACTACCTTGTCGTGAAAACTCAGCTTGCTGTGCGCCCCGGCACCGATGCCAAGGTAATCGCCGAACTGCCAGTAATTCAGGTTATGGCGCGATTGTTTTTTCGGTTGAGCGAACGCCGAGGTCTCGTAATGCTCATAGCCGCGGCCTGCCAACGTTTCCTCGATGCGTTGCTGCATCTCGCTGCTGGCATCGTCGTCCGGCACTTCCGGCGGCTGATGCGCGAACAGCGTGTTCGGCTCCAGCGTCAGGTGGTAACAGGACAGGTGCTGCGGTTTGAATTGCAGTGCGGTCTGCACATCCAGCAACGCTTCATTCAAGGTCTGCTGCGGCAACGCATACATCAGGTCGAGATTGATGTTGTCGAAATGCCGCTGCGCAATGGCGATGGCTTGTTTGGCCTCATCTGCCGAATGAATGCGACCCAAAGCGCGCAGATGCACATCGTTGAAGCTCTGGATACCCAGCGACAGCCGGTTCACCCCGGCATCCTTGAACTGCGCAAACTTGTCGGCTTCCACCGTGCCGGGATTCGCCTCCAGTGTGATCTCGGCATTCAAATCCAGCGGCAGCAGCATACGCACCTGGCGCAGAATTTCAGCCACAGCCTCGCCGCTCAACAAGCTGGGCGTGCCGCCGCCGAAAAACACGGTGTAGACCTTGCGCCCCCATATCAGCGGCAGCGCCAATTCGATATCGCGTACCAGTGCCGCGACATATTCTTTTTCGGGTATAGCGCTACCCTTCGACATGCTCAGGGCAGGCCTAGCCTCGTGCGAGTTGAAATCGCAATACGGGCATTTGCGCACGCACCAGGGAATATGGATGTATAGCGAAAGGGGCGGTAACGCCCGAAAGTTCACCGTCTGCGACTTGAGGCCGACGGGCTGCAGGGAATGGGAGGACATGGGCGGACTTGTTGCGCCCTAATGCTTCAGCTTGAGCTTTTCCAGCAACACCTTCATTGCCTTGCCCCGGTGACTGATCGCGTGCTTTTCGTCATGAGTCAGTTCGGAACTCATTTTGCCGAAGTCGGGCAACCAGAACATGGGGTCGTAGCCGAAGCCGCCGTCGCCGCGTTCCTCGTGCGCGATCTCGCCCCACCATTCGCCCTCGGCGATCACGGGCTGCGGGTCATCGGCATGTCGCACCAGCACCAGCACACAATAATAGTGGGCGCGACGATCCGTTACGCCCTGCATGTCCTGCATCAATTTATCGTTATTGCGCCGGTCGGATTTGGGATTCTCTCCGGCATAGCGCGCCGATTGCACGCCGGGCGCGCCACCCAGCGCTTCGACGCAGATACCGGAATCATCCGCCAACGCGGGCAAACCGCTCGCACGACTGACATGGCGCGCCTTGGCCAATGCGTTTTCGACGAAGGTGCAATGCGGCTCTTCGGCTTCGGAGATACCCATCTGTGCCTGCGTCACCACCTCGATACCGAGCGGGGCCAGCATCCTTTCGAACTCGCGCAGCTTGCCTGGGTTGTTGGAGGCGATGACGAGCTTGTTCATTACTTCAGGGTCTTGCGCTGCATTTCAACGAGTTGTGCGATGCCGTTCTTGGCCAGTTCCAGAAGCGTATCCATCTCTTCGCGCGAGAAGGGGTGGCCTTCCGCCGTGCCCTGCACTTCGACGAAATGCCCGCTGCCCAGCATCACAACATTCATGTCGGTGTCGCAGTCCGAATCCTCCACGTAGTCGAGGTCCAGCACGGGTGTGCCCTGATAGATACCGACCGAGATGGCGGCGATGAAATCCTTGAGCGGAGTCTCCTTGACGAGCCCCTTGCCCATCAGGCCGGTCACCGCATCGTGCAACGCAACGAAGGCGCCTGTGATGCTGGCGGTGCGCGTACCACCGTCGGCCTGGATCACGTCGCAGTCGATCTGGATAGTGCGTTCGCCCAACTTTTTCAAATCGACCACGGCGCGCAGGCTGCGCCCGATCAATCGCTGTATCTCCTGCGTACGCCCGGATTGCTTGCCCTTGGCCGCCTCGCGGCTCATGCGCTCGCCGGTGGAGCGCGGCAGCATGCCGTATTCGGCAGTCACCCAACCTTCGCCGCTGCCCTTCTTGTGTGGCGGTACGCGCTCTTCAACACTGGCGGTACAAATGACCTTGGTGTCGCCGCACTCGATGAGCACGGAACCTTCGGCATGTTTGGTGTAATGGCGTGTGATACGGATAGCACGCAGCTGGTCTGGCTTACGCTGACTGGGACGCATAACGGGAACCTCGAAAGTATTGAGAAACAGGAAGGATTATAACGGACTTGTTCAAAAATCCCGGGGAGCGGGTCGTTCGTCCAGCATGACGCACACCGGCAATTCAGTGGTGTGTTCTTCTTCTTTCTCGCCCAGGCGGGCCACCACGGCGGTGGTATTGTCGGCCCGCACCGAATCGCGCGACACGGCCGTGCCGGCCAACTCTTCGAGCTTGTCCGACAAAACCGGCACAGATGACAGTTTTGCCATCTCCTCGTCTTCCAGCGGGCTCCAGAAGCCGTCGCTGCACAGCAGCAAAGTATCACCGGGCTGTACAGGGGTCGGCTGCGAAACGTCGACATAAAACATGTCTTCCACCCCGCCCAGGCAGTTGGTGATCTTGTTGCGGTCGGGATGCGTCTTCATCTCGTCCGGGCTGATGATGCCCCAGTCCGCCCATTGCTGCACCACCGAGTGGTCGTGCGTCACATCGGCCACAGCATCACCGCGCAACAGGTAAACACGCGAATCGCCTGCATGTGCCCACCAGATTTGCCCGTCCTGCACCAGTGCGGCCACACAGGTGGTGCCGGGGCTTCCACCCAGCTGCTGCTCGCGCGCATAGGTAAAAATGGCATCGTGCCCGGCGCGCATGGTGGCCCGCAAGAACACTTCCGGCTCCTTGACTCTGGACTGCTCAAGACGGGTGAATGCCCGCATAAAGGAGTGAACTGCGATCTGCGCGGCGACTTCGCCATGCAGATGTCCGCCCATGCCGTCAGCCAGCACCAGCAGTAGCGCGTCGCTGGTATACCCATAGCCAACGCGGTCCTGATTGTATTTGCGACCCCCTATCTTGCTGGCCTGATGGACGGCAAACCTCATCTTTTCCCTATATTTCTTCTTGTGAGCCCCCGTCCACGAGCGGAGGCGGCTCTCAATCGTAATATAATGTGCCGCGTTTAGTTGAGTTTTTTTCTTGACCATCACCCGGAGCCCCCATGATCTATAGCATGACCGGTTTTGCCTCCGTCGCCGCCGAACTGGAGTCAGCTTCTCTCACGCTGGAGTTGCGCTCTGTCAACAGCCGCTATCTGGACCTACAATTGCGCATGCCGGACGAGTTGCGCACCCAGGAACCCGCCCTGCGCGAGGCCATCGCCGCCCAGATCACCCGTGGCAAAATGGAATGCCGCATCAACTTGTCCACCCGTCAATCAGCCCAGGAACCGGCCCGGCTGAACCCGGTCATGGTGAAGCAACTGGCCGTGTGGAGCGATCAGGTGCGCGAAACACTGCCGAACGCCTGCGAACTATCCGTAGCCGATGTCCTGCGCTGGAGCGGGGTTCTGGAAAGCACGGCACTTTCTGCCGATTCCCTGCACAAAACCCTGCAATCCCTGCTGCAGCAAGCCCTTAAGGAATTTGCAGCAGCACGCGAGCGCGAAGGGGAAAAGCTCAAGACGTTCCTTCTGGAGCGTGTCACGCAGATAGAGGCACTGCGCATTGCTGTTGCGCCGCGCGTCCCCGCCGCCATTGCCGCGTATGAAGCCAAATTGCGC
The DNA here is from genome assembly GCA_043744345.1 of Sideroxydans sp. Taxonomy (GTDB): domain Bacteria; phylum Pseudomonadota; class Gammaproteobacteria; order Burkholderiales; family Gallionellaceae; genus Sideroxyarcus. The sequence goes on from JAYTUW010000047.1 coordinate 6,337, forward strand.
GCACGTCTGCTGGAAGCACTGGGCAGCGAAGACGACGAGCGTGTGCGCCAGGAGATCACGCTCTATGCGAGCAAGATCGACGTGGACGAAGAACTGTCGCGCCTGCAGGGCCATCTGACCGAGGTGCAACGTGTACTCGCCAAGGGTGGTGCGGTTGGCAAACGACTGGATTTTCTGATGCAGGAACTGCACCGCGAAGCCAACACGCTGGGGTCCAAGTCAGTGGACGCTGAGGTTTCGCGCAGCGCCATGGATATCAAGATACTCATTGAACAGATGCGCGAACAAGTACAGAACATCGAATAGGAGAACATCATGTCCGGAAACCTCTTCATCATCAGCGCCCCATCCGGCGCAGGCAAGACCAGTCTGGTCAGCGCTCTGCTCAAGCAGAACAGGCAGATCGCTTTATCCATCTCCTACACCACACGCCCCCCGCGCCCGGGTGAGGTTAACGGCAAGGACTACCATTTCATCAGTCGCGAAATGTTCCTCGAAATGGCTAAAGACGGCGATTTTCTGGAAAGTGCGGAGGTTTACGGGAATTTCTACGGCACTTCGCAGCCCTGGATAGAAAAACAATTAGCTGCCGGAAGCGACATTTTGCTGGAGATCGACTGGCAGGGTGCCGCCCAGGTACGCAAACTGATGCCTCAGGCCAACTCCATCTTCATCCTGCCGCCCTCGCTTCAGGCTCTGGAGACCCGCCTCAAAGGCCGCGGACAGGACAGCGCAGAGGTAATCGCCCGCCGTATGCAGGCGGCCCAAGAGGACATCTCCCATGTGGCCGAGTTCGACTATGTTATTATCAACGACAAGCTGGACGAGGCATTGCGGCAACTGGATGCGGTGGTCATCACCACCGGATTGCGCCGCGACAGCCAACTTTCACGTCACTCGGCTCTAATCAATCAACTGCACAATTAATCAGGAGCACACCATGGCACGTATCACTGTCGAAGATTGCATGAAATATATTCCGAACCGTTTCGAATTGACATTGTCGGCCGCCTATCGTGCGCGCCAACTAGCAAACGGCGCCGGGTACCTGGTCGAGAACACCAAGGACAAACCCACTGTCGTTGCCCTGCGCGAGATCAGCGAAGGCAAGGTCGGTATCGAGATCCTGAATCGCGGCATGGCCTGATCCAGTGCCGCCGGCCTTCGCCCGGCGGCAATTCTCAAACATGTCCCATGCCGCAGACCGATGCTGAAACGCTCCTGCAAGAGGTCTCCGCCTATCTGAAGCCAAAGGATGTGGCGCAGGTCGAGTCTGCGCTCGCATTCAGTCGAACCGCACATCAAGGGCAGTTGCGCCAATCGGGCGAACCCTACGTCACCCACCCCATTGCGGTCGCCCGCATCCTCACTCCGCTACACCTTGATGCCCAGGCCATCACCGCGGCTTTGTTGCACGATGTCGCCGAGGACACTAACGTCAGCATCGATGAGATCGCCGAAAAGTTCGGCAAACCCGTAGCCGAACTGGTGGACGGTTTGAGCAAGCTCGACAAACTCAAGTTCGAGACCCTGCAGGATGCGCAGGCCGAAAATTTCCGAAAGATGCTGATGGCCATGGCGCGCGATGTGCGGGTGATTCTCATCAAACTCGCCGACCGCCTGCACAATATGCGCACGCTGGATTCAGTTTCCAAGCAAAAAAGCCGGCGCATCGCGCACGAGACGATGGACATCTATGCGCCCATCGCCAATCGCCTGGGACTGAACACCCTGTATCAGGAGCTGGAAGACCTTAGCTTCAAATTTTTGCATCCAAATCGCTATGCCGTATTGTCCAAAGCACTGAAAGTCGCGCGCGGCAACCGGCGCGAAGTGGTCAGCAAGATTCTGGAGTCCATTCGCCAGCGCTTGGTTGACAACCATATTCAAGCCGAGGTGCGCGGACGGGAGAAACACCTGTACGGCATTTACCAGAAGATGCAATCGAAATCATTGGCGTTCGCACAAGTGCTGGACATCTACGGCTTTCGCATTTTGGTCGATGATGTGTCGTCCTGCTATGTTGCCCTGGGGGTGTTGCACGGCTTGTACAAGCCGTTCCCGGGCAAGTTCAAGGATTACATCGCCATTCCCAAAGCGAACGGCTATCAATCGTTGCATACAGCCGTGTTTGGGCCGTTCGGCACCCCCATCGAGGTGCAGATACGCACGCATGAGATGAACAAGCTGGCCGAAAGCGGCGTGGCTTCGCATTGGTTGTACAAGTCTTCCGAAGTCGAAATCAACGACCTGCATCAGAAGACGCACCAATGGCTGCAAACCCTGTTGGAGAGCCTGGCGCAGAGCGGTGATTCGGTCGAATTCCTGGAACATCTGAAGGTCGACCTATTCCCGGATGAAGTCTACGTTTTCTCCCCCAAGGGCAAGATCTACGCGCTGCCGCGCGGCGCAACGACAGTGGACTTTGCCTACGGCGTGCACACCGATATTGGCAACCGCTGCGTGGCGGCGAAAGTGAATGCAGAACTCGTCCCGCTGCGCACGGAATTGCGCAACGGCGACCGAGTCGAGATCGTAACTGCACCACTCGCGCATCCCAACCCGGCCTGGCTTAGTTACGTCGTTACCAGCAAAGCTCGCGGTGAGATTCGTCACGCCCTGAAAACCATGCACCTTGGCGAATCAGCCAAACTCGGGGAGCGTTTGCTGAGTCAGGCGCTCGGCTCGCTCGGCTTCAGACTGCAGGATATTCCAGACTCGGGCTGGGACCGCGTACTGAAAGAGAGCAGCGCCAAGACCCGGCAGGAGATCTATGCCGACATCGGACTGGGCCGACGCCTGAATATGGTGATCGCCCGCCAATTGGCCAAGATGAGCGAGGGCGAAATCAGTCGCGTCGAGTCGGGAAATACCAGCGGCATCATCACCCTGCTCGGTACCGAAGGGATGGCGGTGCAATACGCCAAATGCTGTCGGCCGATTCCGGGTGACCCGATCATCGGGGTCATCAAGAGCGGACAAGGTCTCATTGTGCATACTCACGACTGCCCCTCGTTGCGCAAAGGGCGCAGCGGCAGTGAAGAGTGGATGGACGTAGTCTGGGACCGGAACATCAACAAACTGTTTGAGGTCAGCATCAAGCTCATCGTCGCCAACCAGCGCGGCGTGCTAGCCAAGGTAGCCGCTTCCATTGCCGATGCAGAGTCCAATATCGAAAATGTGCACTTCACCAGCGAGGGAGAGTACACCGAGCTGTATTTCACTCTGCAAGTGAGCAATCGCCTGCACCTGGCCAGCGTCATGCGCGGTCTGCGCCGGATTCCAGAAGTGATCCGCATCACGCGGGTAAAGAACATCCCGGCCTGATTCACGAAGGAGCACTCATGAAAGACAGCCTGAAGCCCGGTATCAAGTTTGAGCACAAGTTCCTTGTTCCTTCCAACAAGACAGTTCCCGCACTGTATCCCGAGGCGGAAGAATTTCTAGCAATGCCGGAAGTGTTCGCCACCGGATTCATGGTCGGTTTTCTTGAATGGGCCTGCATCAAATGCATCAACCCCCATATCGACTGGCCCAGGGAACAGACCGTCGGCACCCACATCAACGTCAGCCATGAGGCTGCCACCCCGCCGGGTCTGGAGGTGACCGCAACGGTCGAACTGATCGAGGTCGACGGAAGACGACTGGTATTTCGGGTCGAGGCCCACGACGGCGTGGAGTTGATCTCAAGGGGCAGCCATGAACGCTTTATCATCAACCGGGAAAAGTTCGACGCCAAACTCGGAACCAAGCTGAAACACTAGGCAGGTCCGTTTCGGCAAGTTTTCCGTTCAACCGCCCGTTCCGCCGAATCGTCGCAGCAGTTCCAGCATGGAAACTGCCTTGTCCAGGGACTCCTGATATTCGGCTTCGCAGTTCGAGTCGGCCACGATGCCGCCGCCCGCCCAGCAGCGTATCTCCCCGGCCGAATAGACCAGCGTCCGTATAGCAATATTGGTGTCCATATTTCCATCATGGCCCACATAGCCTATTGCTCCGCAGTACACCCCGCGCCGGTTTGGTTCGAGTTGCTCGATGATTTCCATGGCGCGTTTTTTCGGCGCACCGGTAATTGACCCCCCGGGGAAACAGTCTCGCAGCACATACAGAGCGGATTGGTCTGCCCGTAACCGCCCCACGACCGTGCTCACCAGATGGTGCACATTGGAGAAACTTTCCACCTCAAACAGCTCGGGCGCTCTCACCGTTCCGGGTTCGCAGCATTTTCCGAGGTCGTTGCGTAGCAAATCGACAATCATCAGGTTCTCGGCCCGATCCTTGGGGTGTTCTCGAAGCTCGTTCGCCAGCCTTGCGTCTTCTTCAGCGTTGGCGCTTCTGGCCCGTGTTCCCTTAATCGGTTTGGTCTGGACCCTGCCCTGGCGTACCCGCAAAAAGCGCTCGGGCGAAGCGCACAAGACCTGGAGTTCCGGCCAGTCCAGAAATGCGGAGAACGGCGCGGGACTTAACTTGCGCAGTTCAAGATAAGCACCAAATGCATCGCCTGCTGCCTGCACCGCAAACCGTTGCGACAGGTTGACCTGATAGCAATCGCCGTCGTGCAGATATCGCCTAATCTTGTTGAATGCGTTTCGGTAGGCATCCCGTGAGAGATTGGATCGGATCGCTCCCCGCACAATGAAGGCAGCCCGGCTTGCAGTTTCGGCGTGCAGTAATGCCTTCTGTAACCGTTCCAGAATCAGCGGCAACACTTGCCCGGTTTCCGCATAGCGCTGCCGCGATACAAGCCGTGCAGTACGCTCCTGATGATCAATGATGAATGCCCAGTCGTAGATGCCGATTGCCATTTCCGGCAGGTGATCGGCATCGCTGGCCGTTTCCGGTAGCGGGTAGCTCAAGCGGGCCAGATCATAGCCCCAGTATCCCAGCGCCCCTCCGGCAAACGGGATGTCCGGCATGGGCGCGACCGGCTCGCCCAGTTGTTCGCTCAAAACGGTGAATACTTCTGCATCTGTACTAGTGCCGCCAAATTGCCCGCAAATCTCGGTCTGCCCACCTCGTGTGACCAGGGTAACAGCCGGTTGTGCGACCACGATGTCAAAGCGCCCGCCGCCACCACTGTCCAGCCAGGCAGCCCATGGCAGGTCTCGCACAGCGACGAAGTAGGCACTGGCATCTCGCTGGTATTGAAGAGGGGAGCTGTACAGCATCAATGATAAAATCGCGGCAATACAGATAAGGAAAAAATCACATGACCACCATCGTCGCTGTCAAAAAGAACGGATATGCCGTCATAGCGGCCGACACCCTGACCACCTTCGGCAACACCCGCTTGCACGCCACACAGGACGCCTCGCACGACAAGATACTGCAGATTGGCGACAGCTTTGTCGGCGTATGCGGCAGCGCGGCTCACCACCTGGTTCTCTCCAGCCTGCTGGCCAAGACGCCGGATGTGCAGCTTAACAGCAAGGCCGCGATTTTTGAAACCTTCCGCAAACTCCATCCCATCCTTAAAGAAGAATGCTTCCTCAATCCAAAGGAAGACGAGGAAGACCCCTACGAATCCAGCCAGATCACTGCGCTGATCGCCAACGCGCACGGCATCTTCGCCATCTACTCGATGCGCGAGGTATTCGAGTACACGCAGTATTGGGCGATCGGTTCGGGGCACGAGTTTTCGCTCGGTGCCATGTTGCAGGCCTATGCTCGCTGTGACGATGCAACGGATATTGCAAAAGCCGGGGTAGAAGCGGGGATTGCCTTTGACAAGAACAGCGCCGCACCTGTGACCTTGTACAGCATCAAGCTGGGCTGATCGTCACTTGGCAGTGATTTATTGCTGAAAGCGGGAGGAAAATGGATTCGCTTTTTTCAGAGGGAACAAAACCCCTCCAGTGATTTGGATACTTGCCTGCCACCTGTTTCAATAGAGGGCATCAACCCCTCCACATTACCGTGGCAAAAATTCCGAATATGTCGTCAGACAGGGTGCGAGCCTTTGCACTACGCAGACCAACTACGATACGCCAATCAAAACGACCAAACGCGTCTTAGAGGGGACACTGCCCCGCGCACCTTATTCAAGTGCGAATAGAACCACTGAGCCTGTCCGGCTCGCTATCCGACAACCGTGAATCAGCCCCTTACTGCCTGTTCGGGGGCTGCCTTCACAGCCTCACACCACATTAATTCGGCTTGCTGATGCCGGGTGTGGGGAAAGGCCAAGTTGCAGCCGGACGCACAGGAGCCGGAGCAGAGGGAGCCATGGACGGTGCGGCCGGAGCTGCAACGGGCTTAGCTGCTACTGCGGGCTTCTTTGCTGCCGCTTTTTTTGCTGCGGGCTTTTTGGCAGCCGGCTTCTTGGCTGCGGCCTTTTTAGCAGCGGGTTTCTTTGCTGCTGCTTTCTTGGCGGCCGGTTTCTTGGCTGCAGCCTTTTTGGCAGCGGGTTTCTTTGCTGCTTTCTTGGCGGCCGGCTTCTTTGCGGCTACTTTTTTAGCAGCGGGTTTCTTTGCTGCTGCTTTTTTAGCTGCCGGTTTCTTGGCAACGGCCTTCTTTGCTGCCGGTTTCTTCGCTACAGCCTTTTTGGCAGCGGGTTTCTTTGCTGCTGCTTTCTTGGCGGCCGGCTTCTTTGCGGCTACTTTTTTAGCAGCGGGCTTCTTGGCTGCATCTTTTTTAGCAGCGGGTTTCTTGGCTGCTACTTTTTTGGCTGCGGGTTTCTTTGCAGCCGCCTTTTTTGCTGCGGGTTTAGCTTTCTTTGCTGCTACCATTTCAACCTCCTTAAGTGGTGAACGTTAACAAAAAACAACTTTACAACTACTACACCTCCAACACGCCGCGAGCGGCATGACTGAAGCCCTTGCAACAAAGGCCGCCGAAGCAGCCTTTGAAAAATTCCAACTCAATACTGAGCAACGCCCATCTGGTGCGCGTAAGATCGCTTCACGAAAGTCGCGTTCCACGCGCCATTCTCTTGAACGAGCACATAGCCCGACCCCAAAACCATCGCGATTTGAATTGAATCTGTATTTGAAATCCCCAATTGGCTATATCTCATAGTCATTTGTTGGCACCGATTGAGAATGAAGAGGGCTGTTCAAACCGATCCTGCGCTGCCACGGACGACCCGGAAATTTGGAGGGAGGGAAACCCCTGAGAAAGAATCTCGCTTTTGAATTGCGCCTTCGGCGCTATGTAAGTTAAGTCTCGAGCTTCAAGTTCGCGCAAGCGAAGTCCCCTTAATCTGCCTTTTTTGTGCCTTTTTGAACACTACAGGTAGTGTTTGGCGCTAAATATATTTACTACATCTTGCGGTTGCAACTTTATCTTAAATATGTTTGCTGTCAATATATAAATTGAGTTTTTTGCATTTTTTTGTTATGTCGCCGCGAATTTTTTCCCGACCACTCTCTCTCGCACTCTCACGGAACATTTTTTCAAAGAACGCTTGAACAATTTCCCTCCCGAAAAATATTCGGCGACACCGAACTCGCCCCATCCTTCGCAAGATCCGGAAACAAAAACGCTCCCACTAGGGGAGCGCTCTGTCGGGCTTCCCGCCCGCAATATCTGCGTGGATCAATCCCAGGACAAGGCACCGCCGGTCTGGTACTCGGTCACACGAGTCTCGAAGAAATTCTTTTCTTTCTTCAAATCGATCATTTCGGACATCCATGGGAACGGATTGGTCGCGCCCGGGAAGATCACGTCGAGACCGATCTGCTGGCAGCGACGGTTCGCAATAAAGCGCATGTATTCCTTGAACATGGCAGCGTTCAACCCCAGGATGCCGCGCGGCATGGTGTCGTCGGCATAGGCCGATTCCAGTTCTGCGGCCTTGCGGAACAGGCCGGAAAGCTCCGCCTTGAACTCGGGCGTCCACAGGTGCGGATTTTCCATCTTGATCTGGTTGGCCATGTCGACACCGAAATTCAGGTGCAGCGACTCGTCGCGCAGGATGTACTGGAACTGTTCGGCTGCGCCGGTCATCTTGTTCTGGCGGCCCATGGCCAGAATCTGCACGAAACCAACATAGAAGAACATGCCTTCCATGATGCAAGCGAACACGATCAGGCTGCGCAGCAGCTTCTGGTCGTTTTCCGGCGTGCCGGTCTTGAAGGCGGGATTGGTCAGCGTATCGATGAACGGCAGCAGGAATTCGTCCTTGTCGCGGATCGACTGAACCTCGTGGTACATGTTGAAGACCTCACCCTCATCCATGCCCAGCGACTCGACGATGTACTGGTAGGAGTGGGTATGGATGCCTTCGTCATAAGCCTGGCGTAGCAGGTACTGGCGGCACTCAGGCGCCGTGATGTGGCGGTAGGTGCCCAGCACGATATTGTTGGCTGCGAGGCTGTCGGCGGTACTGAAGAAGCCCAGATTGCGCATCACGACACGGCGTTCGTCTTCGGTCAGGCCGTTCGGGTTCTTCCACAGGGCGATATCGGCCGACATGTTGATCTCTTGCGGCATCCAGTGGTTGGCGTTGCCGGCCAGGTATTTCTCCCACGCCCATTTGTACTTGAACGGCACCAGCTGGTTCACGTCGCAACTGCTGTTGATGATGCGCTTGTCTTCCACACGGATGCGGCTAAAAGGTTTCGCGGCGGGAGCCTTATCCTTTTCGATCACCTTGTCGGCCACTGCGGCGCCCATATCCATGGTTGCCATGCGCAAACCCGCCTGGGCGGATGGTGTCAGTTCTTCGTCAAAATTCAGCATATCGGTCCTTTACAACTTTGTATCCGCCGCACAATGCAGCGAACGTACGTTCTTACTGACAAGCCTCGCACTCGGGGTTGTCAATCGAACAAAACTTCGTTTCTTCCACAGCCGGAGCTGCGGACATGCCTCCCGCTCCCGCATCACTGGATACAGAATTCAGAGAACCAGCTCTAGAAGTGGACTTCTCGGCCGAAGTGGCCCCCATCGAACGCAGGTAGTAGGTGGTCTTCAGACCACGCAGCCAGGCCAGTTTGTAGGTGTCATCCAGCTTGCGACCGGACACGCCCGCCATATAGATATTCAGCGATTGCGACTGGTCTATCCATTTCTGGCGGCGCGATGCGGCTTCGATCAGCCAAGTCGGCTCAACCTCGAAGGCTGTCGCATACAATTCGCGCAACTCGGCCGGGATACGGTCAATCTTGGACAGGCTGCCGTCGAAATACTTGAGATCGGCGATCATCACCTCGTCCCACAGGCCCAGCGCCTTCAAATCGCTCACCAGATGCTCGTTGATGACGGTGAATTCGCCGGACAGGTTCGATTTCACGAACAGGTTCTGGTAGGTAGGCTCGATGCAAGCCGACACCCCGATAATGTTGGAGATGGTCGCAGTCGGTGCAATGGCCACGCAATTCGAGTTGCGCATGCCGTTTTGCTGAATGCGTGCGCGCAATGCATCCCAATCCATGCTGGACGACATATCCACCTCGACGAAGCCGCCGCGCTGCTCGCGCAGCAGGTTCAGGCTGTCTTGCGGCAGGATGCCCTTATCCCACAAGCTGCCGCGGTAGGTCGCGTAACGACCACGCTCTGCAGCCAACTCGGAGGATGCCCAATAGGCGTAGTAGCAGACCGCCTCCATGGAACGGTCGGCGAACTCGACCGCGGCTTGGGACGAGTACGGAATGCGCAATTCGTGCAGGCAATCCTGAAATCCCATGATGCCGAGGCCGACCGGACGGTGCTTGAGGTTGGCGTTGCGCGCCTTGGCCACCGCGTAATAATTGATGTCGATCACGTTATCCAGCAAGCGCATGGCCGTGTTGATGGTGCGCTTGAGTTTGTCATGATCGAGCTGGCCAGCCTTGGCATGCCCCTTGGGGAACAGGTGCGTGGTCAGGTTGACCGAACCGAGGTTGCACACCGCGATCTCGCTGTCGGACGTGTTCAAGGTGATCTCGGTACACAGGTTGGAACTGTGCACCACGCCCACATGCTGCTGCGGACTGCGGATGTTGCACGGATCCTTGAAGGTAATCCAAGGGTGACCGGTCTCGAACAGCATGGTCAGCATCTTGCGCCACAGCGATTGCGCCGGAACTTTCTTGAACAGCTTGATTTCGCCGCTGGCGGCCTTGGCCTCGTAGGCGACATAGGCTTTTTCGAATTCGGCGCCGAACTTGTCATGCAGGTCGGGACAGTTCGAGGGCGAGAACAGCGTCCATTCGCCACCTTCCATCACTCGCTTCATGAACAGATCTGGAATCCAGTTCGAGGTATTCATGTCGTGCGTACGGCGACGGTCGTCGCCGGTGTTCTTGCGCAGTTCCAGAAATTCCTCAATGTCGAGGTGCCAGGTTTCCAGGTAGGCACACACCGCGCCCTTGCGCTTGCCGCCTTGATTGACCGCCACGGCGGTGTCATTGACCACCTTGAGGAACGGCACCACACCCTGCGATTTGCCGTTGGTGCCCTTGATGTGGCTGCCCAGCGCGCGCACATTGGTCCAGTCGTTGCCCAGACCGCCCGCGAACTTGGACAGCAATGCGTTCTCTTTCAATGCCTCATAGATGCCGTCCAGGTCATCAGCCACCGTAGTCAGGTAGCAGGAGGACAGCTGCGAGCGGCGCGTACCCGAATTGAACAGGGTCGGCGTTGAACTCATGAAATCGAAGCTGGACAGCAGGCGGTAGAACTCGATGGCGCGCTCTTCGCGGTTGATTTCGTTGAGGCTCAGGCCCATCGCCACGCGCATGAAGAACGCCTGCGGCAATTCGATGCGCTTGTCCTCGATATGCAGGAAATAGCGGTCATACAGTGTCTGCAGGCCGAGATAGTTGAATTGCTGGTCGCGGCTCGCATCCAGCGCCTTGGCCAAGCGCTCCAGGTCGAAATGCCCCAACTCCTCGTTCAGCAGCTCGGCCTCAATACCCTGCTTGATGTATTTCGGGAAATATTCGACATAACGCGCCGCCATATCGGCCTGCGCCACTTCTTCGCCCAAAATCTCGCAAAAGATGTTGTTCAGCAACAGACGGGCCGTGACGAAGCTGTAAGCCGGATCATGCTCGATCAGCGTACGTGCGGCAAGGATGGAACACTTGCGCACCTCCTCGATGGCAACGCCATCATACAAGTCCTTCAAGGTCAGCTTGAGAACCCGCTCCGCATCCACGGCAGAACCCAAACCAGCGCAGGCTGCCTTGATCTGTCCAGCCAATTCCGCCACATCCAGCGGACGTACTGTGCCGCCCACTTTGACGTTCAGAACCTGGGCTGCTTCAGTCTCTTTTTTGCCCTTGCTGCGTTCACGGGTGCGCTGCTCGCGATACAACACATAAGAACGCGCCACATCGTGTTCGCCGGAACGCATCAGGGACAATTCGACCTGGTCCTGAATATCCTCGATATGCAGGGTCCCGCCGTGCGGTTGGCGGCGCACCAGTGCATTCACCACATTCGCGGTCAATTGCTCGACCAGCTCGCGCACGCGCGCCGAAGCTGCCCCCTGTCCGCCGTTGACGGCGATGAAAGCCTTGGTCACGGCGATCGATATCTTCGCGGGCTCAAACGAAACCACGGATCCGTTGCGACGGATCACTTTGTACTGGTCTAACGGGAGACTGGCGGAAGAGGCGACAGATTCGGAATTTTGATGTGCAAGCAGGGGGGAAACAGAAGAAGAAACACTATCAGACGCAAGCAACATAAAACTCCCCTTTGTTATTATTTACTTGGGGAGATTCGGAACAGTCCGACCAACCCGGTAAAAGTGAAAAACCACTACATCTAGTGGTTCGGCATCGAAATTTCACTAATTCTAGTGCATGAATATTTTTATGCAAGATAAATTTCGGCCTATATCTTTATATCCGGCCACAGTGCCGGGTTATTGGGAATACAAGGAGGAGAGACTCCGCTCAGGCGAGTCGTTTTTTGAATTCTTCCCAGTCGAAGAACGGACCGGGGTCTGTCTTGCGTCCGGGGGCGATGTCGGAGTGCCCGACGATGTCGCGAATGGGGTAATGGCGTTTGAGACAGCGTGTCAGTCTGGCCAACATCACATACTGGGGACCGGTATAAGGTTCGAAATCACTACCTTCGAGCTCGATACCGATGGAGAAGTCATTGCACCGCGATCTTTCGTGCCAGGCGGAGACGCCCGCGTGCCAGGCACGTTTTCCGCAGGGGACAAACTGGACAATTTGCCCGTCGCGCCGCACCAGAAAATGGGATGACACACGGACGCCCTTGAGCTGCTCAAAATATGGATGCGCGTCATGATCCAGCGTATTGGTAAAAAAGCGTTCGATGGCGTCACCTCCGTACTCATTCGGCGGCAGACTGATGCCATGTATGACCAGAAGATCGACGGGAGTACGTACCGGACGTGCGTCACAATTTGGGGAAACCACGCGGCTTACGCCACTTAACCAACCTTGCTTGTCGGCTTTCAATCCAGCTTGTCCCCGTCGGTGATGGAAAGCCGCTCCATACGGTAGCGCAGGGCGCGGAACGTCACCCCCAGGATCTTGGCGGCAGCGGTACGGTTGAAATGGGTCTGCTGGAGCGCCTCCAGAATGGCCTCGCGCTCGACACGGTCGAGATAGTCGGTCAGCGGGTATTTGCCCGTTGCCCCTGCTTTAGACTCTACTTGCGATTGCTGGGCCGGCATCAACTGCAAGTCGGCAGGTGTGATATCGCCGTCCCGACACAGCGCCAGCGCCCGCTCGATGATGTTCTCGAGTTCGCGCACATTGCCCGGAAAATCATAGCGCTCCAGTTCGCGCAGCGCCTGGGCAGAGAAACCGGCCTTGGCATTGCCGCGCAAGCGATCCAGTATCCGGCTGGCAATCAGCGGAACATCCTCGTGCATCTCGCGCAAAGACGGCATCTGGATGGAAATGACATTCAGACGGTAAAACAGATCCTGCCGGAACGTCCCCTGTTGCACGCATTTCGCCAGATCGCGGTGCGTCGCACTGAGGATTCGCACATCCACCGGCTCTTCCTGCGTCGCTCCTACCCGGCGCACCTTCTTTTCCTGGATGGCGCGCAACAATTTGACTTGCATCGACAAAGGTAGATCGGCCACCTCGTCCAGCAGCAGAGTCCCCTGGTTCGCGGCCTGAAAGAACCCCTCCCTGTCCTTGTCGGCGCCGGTAAAAGCGCCCTTGCGGTAACCGAAAAACTCGCTCTCCATCAGGTTCTCGGGAATCGCGCCGCAGTTCACGGCAATGAAGGCTTGATCAGACCGGGCGCTTTTTTCCACGATCAGCCGCGCCGCCAATTCCTTGCCGCTGCCGGATTCACCGTTGATATGCACAGGTGCCTGGCTGCGCGCCACACGCCCGATCAGTTCACGCACCTGCGCCATGGCGGGAGAGTTGCCCAGCAGGGAATTCCCGCTCTCCCTTGCCGGGGCATTGGCGGCAGGTAACTTGAGTGCCGAGTTGACCAGTGTGCGCAATTGATCCAGCGCCACCGGCTTGGACAAATAATCAAATGCTCCCGCCTTGAGCACCGCCACCGCGTTTTCCAGATTGCCGTGAGCGGTGATCACCGCCACCGGCACATCCAGACGGCGTTCGGCGATATGCCGCACCACCTCCATGCCTTCCCCGTCCGGCATGCGCATATCGGTCAGGCAAAGATTGAATTTCTCGCTATCCAGACGCTGCTTGGCCTGTTGCACACCGTTGGCCTGCACCACCTCCAGCCCCATGCGTAGCAATGCCAGTTCCAGCAACTCGCGAATATCCGCTTCGTCATCCACCACCAGTACGCGGGGAATGACTTTAACTTCAGAACTCATCATTCCCCCCCAAAGGTAATTCGGAAACTAGCGCCGCCATCCGGCGCCCGCCTGTATTCGATCATCGCACCATTCGCCTCGCAAAGCTCGCGTGCGATATACAGCCCCAGCCCCGTACCTCCCGCATCCGTGGTAAAGAACGGCTCGAACAGTTTCTGCACCGCATCCGGCGGCACACCGGGCCCGTCATCAGACACTTCCAGCACCGTACGTCCATCATCAGATGTGAGCGCCCGCAAACGCACACTACCGGTCTGTTTCTGGCTATACCGCAATGCGTTGCGGCACAGGTTCCACAACACTTGCTCGAAATGCCCGCTATCGAAACGCGCCGTGAACGCCGGTTCGACGCGCACTTCAAATACCCCGCGCGGCATCTGCTCGACCTGGCACAGGCTCTCGATGACTTCTTCCAGACGCGCCACCAGATTCAATCTCTCCGACTGCAACCGGTCACGCCGGTTGACTTGCATCACATCCTGCACAATGCGGTTCAGGCGCGTCGTGTTGTCCAGGATAATCTGGAACAACCGCTCCTGTTCAGGCTCGTGCTTTTGCTCTTTCAGCAATTCCGTCGCATAACTGATGGAAGACAAAGGATTGCGCACCTCATGCGCGATGTTGGCAGTCAGCCTGCCCAACGCGGCAAGCTTGACCTGCTGCGCCTGCTCCTGCACCCGCTGCACATCCTCCAACACCACGACAGCCCCCCAGAATCCTTCGCGCTGAACCGGCAAGAACCTGACGCGCACCGGATGATCCGAACCCGGCAGGCGCAGCACTTCATTGCCCAGCGCCTTGTTCTGTCGCCAGGCGGCAAACATGGCCTCCAGCAAGGGGGAGCATTCTGACAAATGTGAATTGCCGCCCACAGCAAAGACATACCCCAATAATCTTTCAGCGCCCGGATTCGACTGGCGCACCATGCCGCGCTCGTCAACGACCAACACACCATCCGGCATATCCTGGATCATCAGGCGGTTCGCTTCGGCCATGTTGGACAGGTCCACGCCGCGCAAAAATGCCTGCTTCTCGCTGGCAACGGCGTATTTGGACAGGGTATGCGCCAGCCAGGCCACCGCGAAATACGAAATGCTCAAAACGCCCACCTGGAAAAATTGCGCCACGGCAGCATCCGAGCTCAACACCGCGTAGCCGTGCCCCAGCAGGATGGATATGCTGGCCAGCGCGGCGTAAAGCAGGGTGATGCGCCCGCGGCTGATCATCCCCGCCAGCGCCAGCGACACCAGCATCAGCATTCCAAAATTGTTTTGAATGCCCCCGCTGAAATAGGTCAGCAAGGAAATCGCGGTAATGTCGGTACACACCTGGAACACCAGTTGGAGCGCAGCCCTCGGCTTGCGCAAATTGACCGCCACAACCGAAACCAGCACCAGCAAGGTGTAGACAGCGCTGATCCAGAAGAACCAGGACTGTTGTTGCATGCTCAACGACAGGCTCTTGCCAAAGACCGCCGCCATGACCACCAGCACGCCGCCCAGAATCAGGCGGTAGAGATTGAAGAAACCGATTGAACGCCACAGGTTTTCCTGCGACAACGGCGCCGCCGTATGCAGGAAGGGGAAGGCGCCAGTGAGGGATTGGCTATCCCGCATCTGGCCTACTTGGAAGTATGTTGCTGCCGATGCGCATCACTGCAATAAAAATTGCCGCCAGCCATGATGCTTTCGCTTCTCGGCAGGTGCACTCCGCATTGCGCGCAACGCACCATATCTTCCGCCGGAGGGGCGGAAACATCCTGCTTGGGAGGCTGTTTGCGGTAAGACTTCAACAGCAGATAGACGACAATCACAACAGCCAGCAGAAAAAGCAAGCGACTCATGCGTCTTACTCCCAGAACGCCGCACACCGGCGGCTGAAGAATTGGTCGGGGTGAGAGGATTCGAACCTCCGACTCCTGCGTCCCGAACGCAGTACTCTACCAGGCTGAGCTACACCCCGAATCGGTAAAATTAAAATTGCCGCGTTGCGGCAAAGTGGGCTAATTCTAACAGACACTGCTTGTATTTAGAATCGGCAAGTGATGATATGGCGGCACAGGCTGCCTCGGCTTCGCGCAAAGCCTGCTGGCGCGTATGCTCAAGCGCACCCGTATCGCGGATGATGGCCAATACTTCGTTGAACTTGCCCACATCGCCCTGCTCGATGGCCGCGCGTACCACGGCGGCCTGCCCGCTGCTGCCGTGCTGCATGGCATAGATCAGCGGCAGCGTCGGCTTGCCCTCGGCCAGATCATCGCCCAGATGCTTGCCGGTCTGCGCCTCATCGGCCGAATAATCCAGCACATCGTCGATCAACTGGAACGCCGTGCCCAGATGCATGCCGTATTTCGATGCCGCTTCCTCATCCGCGGCAGAAGCCTTGCCGATGATGGCCCCCAGGCGCATCGCGGCCTCGAACAACTTGGCGGTCTTGCAATGGATCACGCGCATGTAGTTCGGCACATCCACATCCGCATCGTGGCAATTCAGCAGTTGCAGCACCTCACCCTCGGCGATGACGTTGGTCGCCTCGGCCAGCGTCTGCATCACGCGCATCTCGCCCACCTCCACCATCATCTGGAACGAGCGCGAATACAGGAAATCACCCACCAGCACGCTGGCGGCATTGCCGAACAGCGCGTTGGCCGTCTCGCGCCCGCGGCGCAATTCGGACTCGTCCACCACGTCGTCGTGCAACAGGGTCGCGGTATGGATAAACTCCACCACCGCCGCCAGGTCGTGATGATACTTGCCGGAATAAGAGAAAGCCTGGGCGGACAACAGCACCAGCGCCGGGCGCAATCGCTTGCCGCCGCTGTTGATGATGTATTCGCCTATCTGATTGACCAATGCGACTTCGGAATGCAAACGGGTGCGTATCACCGCATCCACTGCAGCCATATCCGCAGCAAGCAACTGTTTGAGTTTTTCCAAGAAACCGTCCTATTTTGAATCGTAACTGCCTGATGGCGCGTCACCGCGCTCTTTTAGCGAAGGACTATTGTCTCATAAAGCCCTATGCTCTGATAACCACCCCGCGCCGCGACAGATAAACCCCCAATCCGATCCCGACCAGACTCAGCGCAAACACATAGTGAGCCGGAGCCATACTGTCAGAACGCAGCCACAGGCTGACCAGTACCGGCGTCAGACCGCCAAAGATGGCGTAGGCCACGTTGTAGGCAAACGACAGCCCGGAAAAACGCACCACGGGCGGAAAAGACTGCACCGCCACGCTGGGGACCACGCCGATGACGCCAACGAAGAACCCGCACAACGCGTACATACTATATATATGTTCCGGCGCGACCCCCATCTGCCGGTAGAACAGCCAGGAAGTCGCGCCCAGCCCCACACAACCAATCGCCAATACACGTCCCGCGCCGAAGCGGTCGGCCAGCGCGCCGAAGGCGATACAACCCATGCTTAAAAACAGGGTCGCGATACTGTTGGCCTGCAGGGCTGTCGCGGCGGGAATGGCGAACAGCTTTTGCACCAGCGTCGGGGTCATGAGGATCATCACCACGATGGCGGCGGAAAGCAGCCAGGTCAACAACATGGTGAGCACGATGGCCGGGCGGTGTTCGCGCACCACGGTTTTCAGGGGCATTTCGGCGGCCAGTTGCTGGCGCTCCTGCATCTCCCTGAATACCGGCGTCTCATGCAGGTACTGGCGCAACCACACCGATACCAGACCGAATACGCCGCCAAGGATGAACGGCACACGCCAGCCTTCGGCCAGCAGATCGGCGGGCGCATAACTGCGCGTGACACCAGTCGCCACCAGCGAGCCCAGCAAAATGCCGCCGGTGAGACCGGCCGTGAGTGTGCCGCAGGCAAAACCGACATGGCGCTGCGGCACATGCTCGGCCACAAACACCCACGCCCCCGGCACTTCGCCGCCGATGGCTGCGCCCTGCATCACGCGCAGGGCAAGCAACAACAGGGGTGCGGCGATGCCGATGGCGGCGTAGGTAGGCAACAGGCCAATAGCCAGTGTCGGGATCGCCATCAGGAAGATGCTCAGCATGAACATGCGCTTGCGCCCGAAAAGGTCGCCGAAATGCGCCATGATGATGCCGCCCAGCGGACGCGCAAAATATCCGGCGGCAAAGATGCCGAAGGTCTGCACCTGGCGCAGCCAATCCGGCATATCCGGCGGAAAGAACAGTTGCCCGATGACCGCCGCAAAGAACACGTAGATGATGAAGTCGTAGAACTCCAGCGTGCCGCCCAGTGCGGCAAGCGCAAGTGTTCGGTAATCGTTACGGCTTAAACTGGACATTGCTCCCCCCTCTCCCACGCTTCCACCAATATTTAGCCTGCACGACCAGCGCGTAGATCGCCAGCCACGGATCGAGCAGATAGTCCCAGAGGTTGGGCGATTCATACCATCCCGCACTCCACGCGCCTACGGCCAGCGCGATGCACACGGCCAGAAATGTGGCGTGGCGCAGGCTGGACCAAATCGCAAATCCGCACAATGCCGCCATGAACCACAGGTTGCCGTAGCCCAGGCGGTAGGGATCGAACACGCCAAGTCCCAGCGCGAGGGGATAGAACAGCACGGCAGCGACGGCGACCGCACCCAGCATCGAGTGCCGGTTCCGGGCATCCACCGCGACGCGACCGGTCAGCGAGTGCAGCAATGCCAGCACCAGCAAGACAAGCGTCGGAACGCTCAAGTCGCCCGTGATGCCGCGCACGAAGCCAGACAGCGACAGGCCCCACAACGGAACCGACAGCACAATGAGTGTCACCGCAAGCAGCCCGGTCAGCTTGGGGAGCGGCAATGCCTTTATCTTCGGCACGCGGACGAAGACCGCGATGACGGCCAGCGTGACGCCGAACAGCCCGGTCAGGTCAGTGTTGAGTTGCATCCGCATCCTTTTTCAAATGACGGTTCAACCAAGCCTGGTCGAACATGATGTGCTTGATGAATACCCGGTTCCAGGTGTAGGTCAGATGGAGGTCGCCGCCGGAGGACTGGATCAGATACGGATAGGAAAACTCGAAACCGCACCCCCCATCCGCGCGAACCCTGGCTTTAGCGGAATCGACATATTCGGCCAGTGTGGCGGGCGGCGCATCCGCAAGGCGCGGGTCGGAATTCTGCAACAGTCCCTGCACGATGTGCAGACACTCCTTCTCGTCCAGTTTTTTGTCGCGCACAACGCGCATCTCTTCCAGCCGGCGCAGTTCTTTCCAGTTGCGGCCGCCGTCTGCAGACAGCATCAAAGACAGGCTGTCGCGCCCCTGCTCCTGATGGTTCAGTACCGCCAGCAAACGGCCGTCCTGCAACACCGCGGCCGACAGCGCCGCATCGGGATTGGGGAAGGATGATTTTTCCACCGGGCTCCATGTCCGCCCGCCGTCTTCGGTCGCGATGCTGCGCGCCAGATGAGGATTGTCGCTGCCGGAATAACGCGTAAGCACCAGTGCCTGGTTCGGGTTCTTCACCAGCACCACCGGTTGCAGGGTGCCCTGCCCCGCACTGGCCAGACGCTGCTTGTCAATGACACTGCCGCGCGCGTCCAGATGCAACATCTCGGCAAATTTGCTGATGGACTCGTGATACACCGGCAAGCCCATCGTGCCGTCGGCATACAGGAAAGGCGTGCCCTTCACCAGCGTGCTGATATTGATAAACGGCGACGTGATCAGGCGCCGTGGTTCACTCCAGGTCTGCCCTTCATCTTTGGAAGTCATCATGGTGATGGAACTGCCCGCCCAGCCGCCCACCGACACAGTGACGTAGAACAAATGCAGGGAATTATCAGCTGCGCGCCCAACCACGGGATTACCCAGCTTGGCGACATAACGATGCAGTGCGCGTTGCGTACCGGACCGGGTGGCGACGACTTGTTCGTCGCTCCACTGGTGGCTCGCCGGGTCGAACACCGCGCTGTTGACGGTCACGTCTGCCGCACCTTCGCGGCTGCCGGAGAACCAGAACGCGCGAATGCGGCCGTCCTTGAGCTCAACGAGAGAAGAGGCATGGGTTTGCGCATGCAATCTGGACGAGGCGAACTCGCTGCCAAAATGACCGATGACGACATTCGGCTCCTCATCGCGGCGGGAACGGCGGTGTCGATTTTTTGGCAGAGGGGGAGTCTCCGCCGCCTGTTGCGCAACCGGCGGCTGAAACACCGGCATGCGGAATCCCGCCGCCGGACCGGGTTGCTGCCATGCCTTGGCCAGTCCGAATGCAAAGGCTGCCAGCACGAGACCCAACGTCAGATACTTCCGGATAATTCCGTTCCCCGTCATCGGCCGCTCACCGGCATTCGCTGACAGGCGGAACCAGCGTCGCGCTGGGCACCTTCACTTTGGACTCGATCAGCACTTCGCGCACGAACAGGTGCTCGAACACCTTGCCTTCCAGCAGCATCTGCTTGATCTCGGGCGGATACTGGCGGCCGTTGATCTCCAGACGCTCGCCGATGATCGTGCAGTCGGCGCACGGCTGGTCCTTGAAACCCATGCGCGCTGCGAACACGCGGTAGCGCTTTGCCAATGCGGCCGAATCCAAACCCTCGATATCGTCGTAGTAGCCGTACACTTTCGCGCCCGGCATCAGGAAGCGATGCCCCTCGTCCTTGGCGATGAATTTGTTGCACGGTACCCACACATCCTTGCCCACCGCGAATTGTTTCGCTTCCGCGCTGTAGTTGCCGTGCGCGCCATCAAAGGGATGCACGAAGGCCGCAAAAGTCAGGTAGACCAGCAGCATCACCACATTGACCGTGAGCCGCGTGGCCTTTGGAACGAACATGGAAACCAGCAGCAGCGATACAGTGAATATCAACAAAGCCCAGTAGCCCCAGCCGTACAAGCCGCCGCCGTTCTCGTCCTCCAGACGCAGCGACATGCGCACCAGCAGTGCCAGCACCAGACCCGCCATCACCAGCGCGCCCACGAACCACTTGCGGTCGATACGTTCCCAGTAGAACGCCATCAGTACCGCCAGCGCGGGCATGGCTTCCAGCAAGTAGCGCGCGGAACGCTGGCTGGCCAGGCTGAACATGAAGAACAGGGAAGCCATCCAGATCCACAGGTATTTCTCGGAATCGGTGGTCTGCTTGCGCTGGCGGAACGCGGTCCAGGCCAGCCCAATCACCGGCAGCGCCATCAGCGCCGCGTTCTGCGCATAGCCCAGCGCCAGGTTCCAGATGCTGTAACCACCCCACAGCATCTTGGCCAGGTAGTTGTCCTGGTTGACCTTGCTCATGTTCTCCTTCCAGAAGAACTCCTGCCACAGCCCGGCCGTATCCGGCTCCAGCAGGAACCACAGGCCGAAAACCAGCAGGCCGATGACAGCCGTGATCACCGGCTTCCATGAATCCTTCACCAGGAATTCGCGCCAGCGGTACTGGCGATGATGCAAGTACCACCACATCAGGCCGAGGCCGACTGGCAACACAAAGAAGAAAGATTTGTAAAGCAACCCCACGCCGGTGAGCACCCCCATTACCAGCGGTATCCGGAAACGCGACTCGAAGGTGAAGGGCCGCCAGTACAGCAGCACGAAGAACGGCAGGAACAACCAGAACACGGTACCGGGATCGGTCAGATAGGGCCGTCCGAAACGGTAAGTGCTGAAAAAGGCCAGATAGGTGAGCAGCGCCACGAAGCCGGTCTCGGTCTTGCCGGTTAGCCGTTTCGCCAGCAGGAATACCAGAAGACTGGTGAGCAGTGTGTAGATGACGCTGGGGTAGCGCAGGTGCCACAGGTCCCAGTGCTTGCCCCAGTCGGTGGCGGCGATGGCATGCCAGAACATCATGGGCGGCTTGAAATTACGCCCGTAGTCCAGCGTGGATTGCAACGGCAGCCAGTGGCCGCTCTCCGCCGTCATGCGCGCGACATGCACGTACAGGTATTCGTCGCTGTTCTTGGGGATATGCTGGCTGTCGAGGCCGTAGAAATAGACGAACACGGCGAGCAGGCTCGCCAGGATGAACCACGCCAAACGCCTGCGCGCACCGGAATCTTGATTGGGCATAATGACTGTTTCGATGTTGTCGAAGGGCTGCAAAAGTGCAACGCCGGTCTGCGCAAAACAGCCAGCAGCAACGGTCGGCATGGTAGCATGGAACCATTGCCCGGCGGGATACGCGCCTGGAAACCAAATTTGATTGAAGGGGATATTTTGCGAGCTTTAGTACTTGGCGGCGGCGGATTCATCGGCTCTCACCTGGTCACCGCCTTGCTGGCCCAAGGCGCAAGTGTGCGCGTATTGGAACGCCCCTACCGCGAGCGTATGCCGCTCATCCCGGATCATCCCGCGCTGGAATGGCAGGAGGGGGACTTTGGCAATGTGCAGGACATCCACCGCGCGCTGGAAAATGTCGACGTCGTGTTCCATCTAGTTTCCACCACGCAGCCGAAATCATCCAACGACGACCCCAGTTTTGATGTGGAAAGCAATCTGGTTGCCACCCTGCGCCTGCTGGACCAGATGCGCGGCAGCAAAACCCAGCTGATCTTTGCCTCATCGGGCGGTACGGTGTACGGCACGCCCCGGAGCACCCCCATCCCCGAGACTCATCCGACCGAGCCGACCTGTTCCTATGGCATTACCAAACTCGCCATCGAAAAATTCCTGGCGCTGTACCGATTGCTGCATGGCCTCGAATACCGCGTACTGCGCGTGGCCAATCCTTACGGCCCCGGACAGGAAGCCAACCGGGCTCAAGGCGTGGTCGGCACATTCCTGTCCCGCGTGATGCACGACGAGCCCATCGAGGTGTGGGGCGACGGCTCGGTGGTGCGCGACTACCTCTTTATTTCGGATACCGTATCTGCGCTGCTGAAAGCAGCCGAATATCGGGGAAACGAGCGCGTCTTCAACATCGGCTCGGGCGGCGGTCACAGCGTGCGCGAGATCATCGCCGCCGTGGAACAGGTGACGGGCAGAAAAGCTCAGGCGAGTTTTACCGCCGCCCGCAAATTCGACGTGCCAGTCAGCGTGCTCGATATCACCCGCGCCAGGAAGGAACTCGGCTGGCAACCCCGGGTGGACTTGAACGAAGGCTTGCGCCTGACCCATGAACGCCTCAAGGAACAATAGTCCGGCTCAATTTATTATGAACACTTGCACCCTATCCATCGTCGTCCCCGTCTACCGCAGCGCGCCCATCCTGCCCAAACTGGTGGAAGCCATCGCGGCAGAAATGCAGACAGAAGGGCTGACCGGGAAGTTCGAACTGATCCTGGTCAACGACTGCAGTCCGGACAACAGTTGGCATGTCATTAAGCAACTGGCGGAGACGAACGCCTTCATCAAAGGCATCACCCTGCGCCGCAACGTCGGTCAGCACAACGCGATCATGGCCGGATTGCACCAGGTGAGCGGCGAATATGTCGTGCTCATGGACGATGACCTGCAACATCCACCTTCGGCTATTGCGGATATCGTCAAGGCACTCGCCGACGGTTACGACGTCTGCTACACCAACTATCTCAACCGCCAGCATGCGGCCTGGAAAAAACTCGGCAGCCAGTTCAACGACCGCATGGCGACACTGTTGCTGGGCAAGCCGAAAGGACTGTATCTCTCCTCTTTTAAAGGCATACGCCGCGAAATCGCCGACGAGATCATCCAGTACGACGGCCCCTACACCTACCTCGACGGGCTCATCCTCGACGTGACGCGCTCGATCACCACTGTGGACATCGAGCACCAGGCGCGCTTTGAAGGCGAGAGCAACTACACTTTCGGCAAGCTGCTGTCGCTGTGGATGAAGATGGCGACCAGCTTCTCCGTGTTTCCGCTGCGCCTCGCCACTTATGCCGGGTTTGGGCTGGCCGCGTTAAGTCTGGTCATGATTGTCGTGGTGATCGTGCAAAAGATGATGTTCCCCGAGCTGCCGCGCGGCTGGGCCTCCACCATTGCCACCATCCTGTTCATCGGCGGCATCCAGACGCTGTGCATCGGCATGGTGGGAGAATATCTCGGGCGCACTTACCTGAAACTCAACCGCAAGCGGCAGTTCGTCATCGGCAGCACCACTTGGAAAACACCGGGCAAACGCGCGGCGAAATGACACTCCGATGAATCTTCCCGAAACCCTGGGCAAATACACGCTCACCAAAAAACTGGGCCAGGGTGCCACCAGCACCGTATATCTGGGCTATGACCCATTCGCCAAGCGCCAGGTGGCGATCAAGGTGCTCAAGCAGGAGATCCTGAACGACCCCAAGATGGGCAAACTGTACCAGCGCCAGCTGGACAACGAGGCCTCGCTGGCGGGCAAGTTGTCGCATCCGCACATCGTGGCGATCTATGACGCGATGATCGGCGACGATGCCAGCCACATCGTGATGGAGTACGTGAGCGGTGGCACGCTGGAAAAATACGCCGAACCGGGCAACCTGCTGCCCATGGACAAAGTGGTCGAGTACATCTTCAAGTGCTGCCGCGCGCTGAACTACGCGCAGTTCAACGGCGTGATCCACCGCGACATCAAACCCGCGAACATGCTGCTGACCGAAGACGGCGACATCAAGATCTCCGACATGGGCGCCGCCCTGCTGCTCAACATGGAGCAGACCCAGGTAAGCAACATCGGTTCGCCCGGCTACATGTCCCCCGAGCAGCTGCGCGGGGAGGTGCTGACGCACCAGACCGACATCTATTCGCTGGGGGTGGTGATGTACCGCCTGCTCACCGGCCTCGCGCCTTTCCAGGGGGCAAATCTGGCCGCATTGTGCCAGCAGATATTGCACACCGAGCCGCCACCCCTGCGCCAGTTGCGGCCCGACATCCCGCCGCAGCTGGAACGCGTCGTGCTGAAAGCGATACACAAGGACATCAAGGAGCGTTATCAGGACTGGAAGGACTTCGGCAGCGACCTCGCCGCGCTGGGACGTTTCGAACAGAAAGCAATCGAGGTCAACCAGACCGAGAAATTTACCACGCTGCGCGAGATGTCTTTATTCAAGGACTTCACCGACATCGAACTATGGGAGATACTGCGCGTTGGAGAATGGCAGAAGCAACCGCCGCAAACAGTTCTGATGCGCGAGGACGAAATGGGCGATGCGTTCTACATCATCATCGAGGGCAGCGTAAGCGTGACCAAGAACGGGCGCCTGCTGAACCTGATCCGCAGCGATGACTGCTTCGGCGAGATGGCCTACATCAGCGGCCGGGTTGTGGCGCGTTCCGCCACAGTCACCGCGGGTACCGAGGTCACCGTGCTGCAGATATTGCCGTCACAGCTGGCGAGGCTTTCCGACCATTGCCAGTTGCATTTCAACCAGGCGTTCTTGCGCGTGATGGCAGACCGGCTGAGAATGGCGGATGACAGGTTCGCCAAACTTGCCAATTAGAACAACTATAAAGAATCATAGGAGAACATCATGTCCAACAAATACGTGATCCAGACACCAGATGCCCCCGCCGCCATCGGCACCTATTCGCAAGCCGTGCGCGTGGACAACACCGTGTATCTTTCCGGGCAGATCGGCTTGGACCCCAACACCATGTTGATGGTGGAAGGCATAGAAGCCCAGGTACACCGTGTGTTCCAAAACCTGCGCGCAGTTGCCGATGCGGCAGGCGGCAGTCTGGACGACGTGGTCAAACTCAACATCTACCTCACCGATCTTGCGCACTTCGCCAAGGTCAACGAGATCATGGCAACCTACTTCCACCAGCCGTATCCGGCGCGCGCCGCCGTCGGCGTTGCTTCGTTGCCGCGCAATGCGCTGGTTGAGGCGGACGGTGTGTTGTTCTTGCAGGAATAGGCATGCCCTCCAGTCAGACAATGTCAATCAGCCCAAAAACCTATGTCGGCACGTACCGCCTGATCAGAAAGCTCGGCCAGGGCGGGACCAGCGTCGTTTATCTGGCCTATGACCCTTTTAAAGACCGTGAAGTCGCCATCAAGGTGATCAAGCAGGAATTTCTGGACGACCCGCGCAACAGCAGGCTGAACCGCAAGCAACTGGAGAACGAAGCCGCGCTGGCAGGCAAACTTGTTCATCCCAACATCGTCAAGACGCTCGAAGCCGTTATCAGCGACGAAGTGAGTTATATCGTGATGGAATACGTATCCGGCGGTACGCTGGAAAAGTTCATCCATCCGGACAACCTGTTGCCACTGGACCGCGTGGTCGAGTACATGTTCAAGTGCTGCCGCGCGCTCAACTATGCGCAGTTCAAGGGCGTCATCCACCGCGACATCAAACCCGCGAATCTGCTGCTGGCCAGACCGAACGAGATCAAGATCACCGACCTGGGTGCTGCCATCCGCCTGGATCTTGAACAGACGCACGGCAGCGTCGGCTCGCCCAACTATATGTCGCCGGAGCAGGTGCGCGGTGACGAGGTTTCGCACCGCACCGACATCTACTCGCTGGGTGTCGTCATGTACCGTCTGCTGACAGGACGCTCGCCCTACACCCCCAAGAATCTGGCGCATCTATACCAGCAGATATTGAACGACGTCCCTGTGCCACCGACGCAGTTGCGCAACGACTTGCCGCCGCAACTGGAACGTATCGTAATGATGGCAGTCCAGAAAGATCCCGCCAAACGCTTCAATTCATGGCGTGATTTCGGCAACGAACTTGCCGAGCTTGGCCATTTCGAGAAGAGCGACCTGGAAATCAACGAAAGCGAAAAGTTCATCGCGTTGCGCAAACTGGAAATGTTCCAGGATTTCTCCGACCTTGAGCTGTGGGAGTTGCTGCGCATCGGTGAATGGCAAAAACAACCGGCCAAGACCGTGCTGGTGCGTGAAGACGAGATGGGCGATGCGATCTTTATCCTGATCGAGGGCGGCGTCAATGTGACGCGCAGCAACCGCCTGCTCAACACCCTGAGCGGCGGCAACTGCTTCGGTGAGATGGCCTACATCAGCCGCAAGAAACTGCCGCGTTCCGCGACCGTCGCGGCCAACACCGAGATCACGGTGATGAAGATCATGCCGGATCAACTGGCCCAACTCTCGGACCGCTGCCAGCTGCACTTCAACCAGGCTTTCCTGTTCACACTGGCCGACCGGCTGCGCATCGCTGATGACCGGGTGGCCAAGATGTCAAACGAGTATCACTGATATCGGCAAGTAGCCTTGAAGATCGCACCCGCAACGCTGGGCAAATTCGCCAAGCTCGGCATCCGCACCCCCTTCGATCTGGTGCTGCACCTGCCGCTGCGTTACGAGGACGAAACCAGGATCACGCGCGTCGGGGATCTTCAACCCGGAGTGTCGGCGCAGGTGGAAGGCGAGATCATCCACAGTGAAGTGATGTTTCGCCCGCGCCGCAGCCTGGTGTGCCAGTTGCAGGACGACAGTGGCATCCTGTACCTGCGCTTCCTCAACTTTTATCCCAGCCAGCAAAAACAGCTTGCCGTCGGCCGTCGCATCCGCGCGCTGGGTGAACCGCGCATGGGATTTTTCGGCGACGAGATGGTGCATCCCAAGTGTCGCAGCGCGGGTGAATCCACCCCGCTGAAGCAGGCGCTGACTCCGGTGTATCCAACCACGGCCGGTCTGCCGCAACTCACGCTGACCAAACACATCCACGCCGCGTTGAATGAGCTAGAGCTCAACGACACGTTGCCGGAACTGATACGGAAGCGCCTGCATCTGCCGGACTTCGAGCCCAGCGTGAAACTGTTGCACCAGCCGCCGCCCGACATCGACGAGGATGCGCTGCTGGCACGGGCACACCCCGCCTGGATGCGCATCAAGTTCGACGAACTGCTGGCGCAGCAACTCTCCATGCGCGTGCACTACCGCGAACGCAGCCAACGCATTGCTCCCAAACTAGCTGCGCACAACAAACTCACCGACGGACTGCTCAAGGACCTGCCGTTCGCCCTCACCGGCGCACAGAAGAAAGTCTGGCACGAGATCAGCAGCGACCTCGCGCGTCCTCATCCCATGCAACGTCTGCTGCAAGGCGATGTCGGTAGCGGCAAAACCGTGGTCGCCGCCCTGGCCGCGCTGCAAGCCATCGAGAACGGCTACCAGGCCGCCTTCATGGCACCGACCGAGATACTCGCCGAACAGCATTTCCTCAAACTACGCGATTGGCTGCTGCCACTGGGTATTGACCCGGTGTGGCTCTCCGGCAGCCTGAAGAAAAAGGATAAGACTGCCGCCGCCGAGCGCATTGTTTCCGGCGATACGCAACTTGCCATCGGTACGCATGCGCTGTTCCAAAATTCCGTCGAATTCAAAAAACTGGGGCTGGTCATCGTGGATGAACAGCACAAGTTCGGCGTGCAACAACGGCTTGCCTTGCGCGGCAAGGGCACCGAACCCCACCAACTCATGATGAGCGCCACCCCCATCCCGCGCACATTGGCCATGAGCTACTACGCCGACCTCGATGTATCGGTCATCGACGAACTGCCGCCGGGCCGCACGCCCATTGTCACCAAGCTGGTGAGCGATGCGCGGCGCGAGGAAGTGTTCGAGCGCGTGCGCGTCGCCTGCCTTGAAGGACGCCAGGCGTATTGGGTATGCCCGCTCATAGACGAATCCGAGGCTTTGCAGTTACAGACTGCGCTGGAAACCCATGCCACACTCACCCAGATATTCCCCGAACTGCGCATCGGCCTCGCCCACGGCAAACTGGGCAGCGCCGAGAAAGCGCAAACCATGGCCGCGTTCAAGGCAGGCGAGTTGCAATTGCTGGTCGCCACCACCGTCATCGAGGTCGGCGTGGATGTACCCAACGCCAGTCTGATGGTGATCGACCACGCCGAGCGCATGGGGCTGGCGCAACTGCACCAGTTACGCGGCCGCGTCGGGCGCGGCGCGGCGGAGAGCATGTGCGTGCTGCTGTTCCAGCAACCGCTGTCCGAACTGGCCCGTGCAAGGCTCAAGATAATTTTCGAGAACACTGACGGCTTCGAGATCGCGCAGCAAGACTTAAGATTGCGCGGACCCGGCGAACTGTTGGGGGCAAGACAGAGCGGCGTGCCTATGCTGCGCTTCGCTGACCTGGGCGAGGACGACAAATTATTGGACAAGGCGCGCGACATCGCCGATGAAATGCTGCGTGATTTTCCCGCGGCGGCTGAAGCGCATCTGCAACGCTGGATGGCGAATGAGCCGGATTATCTGCGGACGTAGATACCGTCATTCCGGCGCAGGCCGGAATCCAGTCGAGAATAATCATTTCTTTGCGCAGCAAAGACAAAACCAACTGCATGTTGAACAAAGCACTGGATTCCGGCCTTCGCCGGAATGACGGAGCAGGTAAAATATCAGCATGAACCTCAAAGAACGTCTTCCTCTTTACATCCAGCTCACCCGCCTGCACCGCCCCATCGGCATCCTGCTCTTGCTATGGCCGACGCTGTGGGGGGTGTGGATTGCCAGCAACGGCCACCCGTCCTGGCTCATCGTGCTGATCTTCACGCTGGGCACCGCGCTGATGCGCTCCTCCGGCTGCGCCATCAACGATTACGCCGACCGCCACATCGACAAGCACGTGAAGCGCACACAAGACCGCCCGCTCACCAGCGGCAAAATCAGCGAGCGCGAAGCGGTATGGGTCGCCGTGGCGCTGGCCATGATCTCGTTCGCGCTCATCCTGCCGCTGAATCCGCTCACCTGGCTGATGGCCTTCCCCGCCGCCTTCCTCGCCGCCAGCTACCCCTTCACCAAACGCTTCTTCGCCATCCCGCAAGCCTACCTCGGTATCGCCTTCGGCTTCGGCATCCCCATGTCTTTCGCCGCCGTGCAGAGCAACGTGCCAGCGGTAGCCTTGGTGCTGCTTCTCGCCAACGTGTTCTGGGCCGTCGCCTACGACACCGAATACGCGATGGTGGACCGTGACGACGACATTCACCTCGGCATCCATTCCTCGGCGTTGTTCTTCGGAAAATATGATGTGGCGGCGGTGATGAGTTGCTACGGCATCACGCTGGCACTGCTCGCTTGGGCGGGACAAATGGCGGGACTGGGAACGGTGTACTACGCGGGATTATTTGTTGCCGCAGCTATCGCGGCCTATCACTTCACGCTCATCAAGGACCGCCAGCGCGATGCCTGCTTCAAGGCATTTCTGCATAACAACTGGTTCGGGGCGGCGGTGTTTGCGGGTTTGGCGGGGGAATATTTGATTCAAAATATGTAGATGGGTTGCCCCCTTCGGTGACGGGAGCGCAGCGATACCCTTCCTGCACTTGCGGGTCGGCTCAGCCCCCAACCTCGAGGTCCCACAGGCAGACCCGGTTGCGTCCGGCTGACTTGGCGCACAGCAGGGCGTGGTCGGCTTTCTGCACAGCATCTTCTGTCGGCTCATCCGGATTCATGCTGGCCAGACCAAACGATGCCGTGATGAATATCTCCCCGTGTCCTTTGAGCGTGACCGGCAACGCCGCCAGCTCCGCGCGCAGACGTTCCACGATATCAAAGGCTGCTTGCGCCTCCGTGTTAGGCAGGCAGAAAAGAAATTCCTCGCCGCCGAAGCGGAATATGGTGTCGTAACGCCGCATCTTCCTGCTCAGGAAATGGACGGCTGCATGCAGCACGCTATCCCCCGCGAGATGGCCATAGGTGTCGTTAACCTGTTTGAAATGGTCGATGTCCATCATGCACACGCAGCAGGGCTGGTCGTTGCGCGCCATGCGGTCATGCTCTTCCATCAGCTTGAAGTTCATGCTGTTGCGATTGCGAGCACCGGTCAGATGATCCACCTCGCATACGCGATTGATGATATCCGACTGCAGCCCCCTCACTTCCAGCTTGAAGCGGATCGCCATATCCATGAATTGGTCATATTCGTCAGGCGTCAACGGCAGGCCGGCATTCCGCTTTCCCAGCAGTTTGCGCGCGAACCCATGCATATTCTCGTGAAACTCGCCGATATTCTTGAACCAGGGGCCGTCCTGCAGGTCGGGATGCGGATGACCAAAATACCATTGCCCAAATCGGCAGTGGCAGTGTGAATCCGTCATCAGGTCGGCTGGCGAAGGGATGCTGCTGCTCACCAGCGAGCGGTGCAACACCTTGAGCCAGGAAGTGTGGTCCATCAACCCCGCATCCAGCTCGCGCAGGATTTTCATCAGGGAGGAAGAAGATTGCTGTGCAGTGAGCAACATAGGCAGCGGTCTGTCAGTATCTTGGCGAACGATTATAAACGGGGTTTGGCTGCATCGCTCACAAAGCGCTTAAAACCAGAGTAAGCAACTCGCTTATCGCCTGACGATAGGAAGCGGAACGCATGAGCAGGTTGGTTACAGGGGCATATGATCATTTTACCTACCTGGTTCATTCTTCCAGCAGGCTGCGCAACATCCATGCATTCTTCTCATGCACCTCCATCCGTGCGGAGAGTAAATCGACCGTCGGCTGGTCGCCCGCTTTCTCGGCAACCGGCAGCACTTCGCGTGCCGTGCGCACCACGGCTTCCTGCCCGGCGACGAGTTGCCTGATCATGTCTTTCGCGCTGACACTGCCGCTGCTGTCCTTGATGCTGGTCAGCGACGCAAACTCCTTGTAGGAGCCGGGAGCGGGATAGCCCAAAGAACGGATGCGTTCCGCCACCAGGTCCACGGCCAGCCAGCTTTCGTTGTACTGGGTCATGAACATCAGGTGCAGGGTCTGGAACATGGGGCCGGTGACGTTCCAGTGGAAGTTATGCGTCTTGAGGTAGAGCGTGTTGGTATCGGCCAGCATGCGACCCAGACCGTCCGCGATTTTCCTGCGGTCTTTTTCCGTGATGCCGATGTTGATGGGGGTGATCTTGCTCATGGTCGTTCTCCTTTGACGTTGAAATGAATTGAAACACTCAATAGGCAGGTTTGGGCGCATCTGGCACATACTCGATCTCCTGTTCAGCCGCCATGCCTTCCAGCCCCATTCCCAACATTGCCAACGCTGCCAGGAAGGATTGTGCCAGCAATACGCTTTGATGTGAAAAATGCATCCAGGTATTCATATTGTTCTCCTTGACCAGTGGCTGCGCCGTCCGTTCGACAGCGCAGCCTGTCCGACTACCGCACAATGTTCCCGGTCGGCATCACTTGAGATCGTAGCGATCCAGATTCATCACTTTGTCCCAAGCCGCGACGAAATCCCGCACGAACTTTTCTTGCGCGTCAGAACTTGCATACACCTCGGCCAGTGCCCGGAGCTCGGAGTTTGAGCCGAAAACGAGATCGACGCGGGTGGCAGTCCATTTGGGTTTGCCGGTTTTGCGATCGCGCCCTTCGAACACCTCCCTGCTGTCCGGCACGGCCTTCCACTCCGTACCCATGTCGAGCAGGTTGACGAAAAAGTCGTTGCCGAGCACGCCCGTCCGTGTGGTGAATACGCCGTGCCGGGTGTGGCTGGCATTGGTTTCCAGCGCACGCATCCCGCCGACCAGCACCGTCATCTCGGGGGCGCTCAGGGTCAGCAATTGCGCCTTGTCGATCAGCATGGCCTCGGCAGGCACGCTGTAGCTGGCCTTCAGGTAGTTGCGAAAACCGTCGGCGTTAGGTTCGAGCACGGCGAAGGATTCCACATCGGTCTGTTCCTGCGTGGCATCCATGCGTCCCGGCGTGAAGGGAACCTTGATGCGGTGCCCGGCGTTCTGCGCCGCCTGTTCGATAGCCGCGCATCCGGCCAGCACGATCAGATCGGCGAGCGAGATTCGCTTGCCGCCCGCTTGTGCGCTGTTGAATTCGCGCTGCAAGGCTTCAAGGGTTTTCAGCACCTGCGCCAGTTGTTCGGGCCGGTTGACTTCCCAATCCTTCTGCGGCGCAAGACGGATGCGCGCGCCGTTTGCGCCGCCGCGTTTGTCGGAGCCGCGGAAAGTCGAGGCCGAGGCCCAGGCGGTGGACACCAATTGCGGGACAGTAAGCCCCGATGCCAACACCCCGGCCTTCAGCGCCGCCACGTCCTTGTCATCCACCAGCGGGTGATTCACGGCGGGAATCGGGTCTTGCCAGAGCAGGTCTTCCTGCGGCACTTCCTGCCCGAGGTAGCGCGCCTTGGGCCCCATGTCACGATGGGTAAGCTTGAACCATGCACGCGCGAAGGCATCGGCAAACTCATCCGGGTGGGCGAGAAAGTGGCGGGCGATCTTCTCGTAGGCCGGATCCATGCGCATGGCCATGTCGGCGGTGGTCATGATAATTGGCACTTTCTTCGTTGCATCATGTGCAGCGGGTGCCATGTTGTCGGCGGTAGCCGCTTTGGGTGTCCACTGCTGCGCCCCTGCCGGACTCCTGGTCAGTTCCCATTCGTTGCCGAACAGCATTTCCAGATAGCTCATATCCCACTGCGTCGGCGTCGGGGTCCACGAACCTTCCAGACCGCTGCTGATGGTATCTACGCCATTGCCGCTGCGCTGCGTGTTATGCCAACCCAAACCTTGTTGCTCAATGGCAGCACCCTCGGGATTCGCACCCACTTGTGCAGCATCGCCCGCACCGTGGCATTTGCCGAAAGTGTGGCCGCCACAAGTGAGCGCGACGGTTTCGTAATCATCCATCGCCATACGCGCAAACGTTACGCGCACATCCTGTGCCGACTTGAGCGGATCAGGGTTGCCGTTAGGCCCTTCCGGGTTGACGTAGATCAGCCCCATCTGCACGGCGGCCAGCGGGTTCTCCAGATCACGCTTGCCGGAATAGCGCTGGTCATCGCCCAGCCAGGTGGTTTCCGCCCCCCAGTACACCGACTCGTCGGGTTCATATACGTCGGCGCGACCACCGCCGAAACCCAAGGTCTTGAAGCCCATCGTTTCAAGCGCGACATTGCCGGTCAGCACCAGCAAATCTGCCCAGGAAATGCTGCGGCCATACTTCTGTTTGATGGGCCACAACAGGCGGCGCGCCTTGTCGAGATTGACGTTGTCCGGCCAACTGTTGAGCGGCGCGAATCGCTGCTGGCCGGTACCGGCACCGCCGCGCCCGTCGGCAATGCGGTACGTACCCGCAGCGTGCCAGGCCATGCGGATGAAGAACGGCCCGTAGTGACCATAATCCGCCGGCCACCAGTCTTGCGACTGGGTCATCAGGGCAGCAATGTCCTTTTTCAACGCCGTCAGATCGAGCTGCTTGAATTCCGCGACATAGTCGAACCCGGACTCCATCGGATCGGATTTCGGCGAGTTCTGGCGCAGAATTTTCAGGTTAAGCCTGTTGGGCCACCAGCTTTCGACGCTGGATGCACCGCCTGCTGCGGCAGTGCTGTGATGGAACGGGCATTTCGCTTCGGTTGACATGATCTCTCTCCTTGGTTGGTTGAGGCGCGGTTCGTTGCCCACAGACGCAATGTAGGCTTTCGTCACCGATCAATCCAATTGATTGTTCAAAGCAAAGTGATTTATTATACAAATCACTAGCACACCATACCAAACCCCGTCATTCCGGCGCATAACCAGCGACTTGGCTGGCGTTGTTTGCCAGCCTAGTCGAATGGCTAGTAGTTTCATCAGGCCGGAATCCAGTTGATTTAAAACCCTGCGAAGCAGGACAAAACCAACGGCATGTTCGATTACTGCGCTGGATCCCGGCCTGCGCCGGGATGACCGTGAAGAAGGAGACTGCATGACCCTCAACGAACTGCGCTTCATCGTCGCCGTGGCACAGGAACGCAATTTCCGCCGCGCCGCAGAAAAGGCGTTCATCAGCCAGCCCGCGCTGTCGCTGGCAATCCAGAAGCTGGAAGAAGAGCTCGGGCTGAAGATATTCGAGCGCGGCAAGAATGAAGTCACGCTCACGCCCGTCGGCACGGCCATCGTGGAACAGGCACAACGTGTACTGGAAGAAGCGGAGCGCATTCGCGAGATTGCCGCGCAGGGCAAGAACCAGCTCGCAGCACCCTTGCATGTCGGCATGATTCACAGTGTCGGCCCCTATCTGTTGCCCGACCTGATTCCGGCATTAAGAAAGGTCGCGCCGCAGATGCCGCTGGAGGTGGAGGAGAACATCACTTCGAATCTGGATACCCTGCTGCGCAACGGCAAACTGGATGTGATCTTCATCGCGCTGCCGTTCGGCGATACGGGCATCCTGACGCGACCTTTGTATGACGAACCGTTCGAAGTCGTGGTCAACTCCGACCACCGCTGGACGGGGCGGCGCAGCATCAAATCGCCGGAACTGGCCGGGGAGAAGGTGCTGATGCTGGATTCGGGGCACTGTTACAGCAACCAAGTGGCCGAAGCCTGCCCCGGCAGCCGCAAGAACGCGGACACACAACACGGCACTTCGCTGGAAACCATACGCAACATGGTTGCTTCCGGCTTGGGTATCACCGTGCTGCCCGCCTCGGCCAACAGCGCGCGCTACCGCAGCAAGTTGCTGAGTGTCATCCCCTTTGCGAAGCCAATCCCTTCGCGGCGCATCGCGCTGGCCTGGCGCAAGAGCTTTGCGCGCACGCAAGCCATTGATGCGCTGGCGCAAGCCGTCGCGCAGGCTAAAATCACCGGCATCACACATCTGGAGTGACCATGCGCGACCAACCCTACCGCCAAAATCCCTTGCTGCGCCGGAGCTATAGCTTCTTCGCGCCGGTCTACGATGCATTCATCGAAGCGCCTATGCGCGAGTCGCGCAGGGCATCATTGTCCGCCCTGCCGACCGATAGGCCGAAGAAGGTTCTCATCAGCGGTGTCGGTACGGGGCTGGATCTTCCTCTATTACCGGACTTGCACCATTACACCGCGCTGGACTTCAACCGGAACATGCTGGATCACGCCATTCCACGCGGCGCAAAACTGAAAGTCGGATTCGTTCTGGGCGACAGCATGGCGCTGCCATTTGCCGATGAGCAGTTCGATCATATCGTGCTGCATCTTATTGTCGCCGTTGTGCCGGAACCCCGGCGTTGCCTGGCAGAAGCTGCGCGCGTGCTCAAACCGGGCGGAACGGTAATTCTGTTCGACAAATTCCTGCATCCGCACCAGCGTGCCCCGCTTCGCCGCTTGTTCAATTTTTTCACGCGCCGTTTTGCCACGCGCATGGATGTCATATTCGAGGAAGTGCTCGCTGCAGCGCCGGAACTGGAAGTGACAAGCGATATTCCGATGCTGGGGAATGGCTGGTTTCGCCGGATTATTCTGCACAAAACCCTATAAACGGCAGCTTGGCGGAGCTCAATCACGTCTGATGTAGAATCAGGCCATTCCGCGCTTCCTAACCCGGCCCAACCACCCACAACCCATGCCCCGTTCAATTCACCGCGAATCGCACCGCACTAGCCGTATCGGCTGGCTGCGCGCCGCCGTGCTGGGAGCCAATGACGGCATCGTTTCCACAGCCAGCCTGATGGTCGGCGTGGCGGCGGCAAATGCCGGTCGCGCTGAGCTGCTCGTGGCCGGTGTGGCGGGATTGGTCGCGGGGGCGATGTCTATGGCTGCGGGTGAGTATGTATCGGTCAGCTCCCAGTCTGACACCGAGTCAGCCGACTTGGCCCGCGAACGCGCCGAACTGAAGGCACAACCGGAACATGAACATCAGGAATTGGCCGACATCTATATCCAGCGGGGTCTTGCACCCGGACTGGCAGACGAGGTCGCCCGGCAATTGATGATCCACGATGCACTCGGGGCGCATGCCCGCGACGAGCTGGGCATCAGTGAACCCCTGAGTGCGAAGCCGGTGCAGGCCGCTCTTACTTCCGCGGCCACCTTTGCTGCGGGTGCGGCGCTGCCGCTATTGGCCGCGCTTGTGTCCCCTGCAAGCCTGCTGATTCCCGTTGTCTCCGGAACATCATTGACCGTTTTGACCGCCCTGGGAGCGATTTCCGCACGCGCCGGTGGCGCGCCGATGGTTCATGCTTCGTTGCGCGTCGTCTTCTGGGGAGCGCTGGCCATGGGGCTGACCGCTGGGGCCGGGAAGTTGTTCAGTGCGGTGATCTAGGCTCGATTTGCGGCACCAACATCATGAATAGGCGAAGAAATAGTGCAGATAGCTGTTTTGGACGTAAAAATAGCGCCAAAGCGCATTTATATTGCATTTTGATTTGTCCTCTGGCGGCCTTACCTGTACATTGACACCTCGGACTATAAAGCTGGTGTGGTAAAGACCTTATGAAAGAAATTTTGCTGTTTCTGAAAACCAACGGTGAACGCCTCGACACCGAGATCGCCGAAGCCACCGGACTCACGCTTGCCAAAGTACGCGTCCAGTTGGCCGAACTCGCCGCCAAGGGCGAGATCATGGTCTGCCATTCGATCAAATTCGAAAAGGGCAAAAAGATTGAGGGGATAAGTTGCCGCCTTGCAGGCTTTATTCCGCCGGCGGCACCCGGCAGGAAATCAAAATCTCAACTCAAGTTGTCTTGATCCCGCGCCCGGTTCTGGCGCGGCGACAAACTCCTCAAGATCCCATCCGACGGCAGTAGCAGTACACAAACGGCTGCACCGCCCCGGAAGGTGTGCGGTGTTCTTCCCTGCTGTGCTCCAGCAATTCAAACGCCCCGCCAAACTGGTCATGTAAATCACCAGCACAATAACGCATCACGGGCAAACCGCTGCATTGCAGCGGGCCGTCTTCGGCAAAGGCAGCGACGATAACGTGACCGCCGGGTTTGACTGAATTGAACACGGTACGCACATACGCCGCCCGGTCCGCCGGGTCGGTGAGAAAGTGGAACACGGCACGGTCGTGCCAGATGTCATAGCGGTGACCGGGAAGTTTGACTTGGGTAATATCCGCCTCGATCCAACGCACCTTGCCTGCCCGCTCGCCCAGACGGTCGCGCGCCACATTCAGGGCGCTTGCGGAAAGATCGAGCACGGCCAGGTCGGTATAGCCTTCCGTCAGCAGATCGTCCACCAGCGTGGAAGCTCCGCCGCCAACGTCGATGATGGCCGCGTCTTTTCCCGCTCCAGAGGATTGAATGAGGTTGAGCGAC
The DNA here is from genome assembly GCA_043744345.1 of Sideroxydans sp. GTDB lineage: Bacteria > Pseudomonadota > Gammaproteobacteria > Burkholderiales > Gallionellaceae > Sideroxyarcus. The sequence goes on from JAYTUW010000047.1 coordinate 43,884, forward strand.
AACTCGGCATGCGGTTGAAACCAGCTCACCGCATTCGTCGCTTTGCTCGTATAGACTTTTTCCCAATGGTCTTTGGATTGCATGGCGATATCCCTGGAGCGCCGACGTCCTCGTCGGCAATTTGTGATAAATGCCGACGAGGACGTCGGCGGTCCCATCACACCCAGTCTTTGGGCACCAGATATTTTTCGTACAACTCAGCCTCCGGCGTGCCTTTTTCGGGATGCCAGTCGTAACGCCATTTCACCAGCGGCGGCATGGAAAGCAGAATGGATTCGGTGCGACCATTGGATTGCAGGCCAAAGATCGTACCGCGGTCAACCACCAGATTGAACTCCACATAACGCCCGCGCCGATACAACTGGAAGTCCCGCTCGCGTTCGGTATAGGGCGTGTCCTTGCGCTTTTCCAGCAGCGGCACATACGCTGACAGGTAATGGTCTCCCACACTCTGTTGAATGGCGAAACAGGAATCGAAATCCGGCTCGCTCATGTCGTCGAAGAAGATGCCGCCCACGCCGCGCGGCTCGTTGCGGTGTTTGAGGAAGAAATACTCGTCGCACCACTTTTTGTATTTGGCATGCAGTGACGGATCGAACGGGGCCAGCGCGTTCTTGCAGATCTGGTGGAAATGCACCGCGTCTTCTTCGAAACCATAGTAGGGCGTGAGGTCCATGCCGCCGCCGAACCAGAATATTTTTTCGCCGTCAGGCTTGTGCGCCATGAACATGCGCACATTGGCATGCGAGGTCGGCGCATAAGGGTTGCGCGGATGCATCACCAGCGACACGCCCATCGCCTCCCAGCGGCAGCCGGCCAGCTCGGGACGGTGCGCCGTGGCGGATGCGGGCATCTTGTCGCCCTGCACATGCGAGAACGCCACACCGCCGCGTTCGATCACATTGCCCTCTTCGAGGATGCAACTGATGCCCTCGCCCTTGCCGATACCGCCGCTGCCTGTCGCGCGTTCCCACTTGTCGCGCAGGAACTTCTTGCCGTCGACTTGTTCCAGACGATCCACGATGAGCTCTTGCAGTTCGAGCAGGTATTCCTTGACGTCCGCGCTATCCATTTTTTCTCCGGTTTGATCTCGAAAGACAATTAGTCACAGAGTAAAACAAATGGTAGCAATGTTGAGCATGCGTACCACTGGGAATTACCACAGATGCATGAGTTCCTTGTCATTCTCTGTGTTCTCTGTGATCTCTGTGGCTTGAATTTCGGTTTATTGGTTGATGCGTTGTTATTTACGGATGATTTTACCATCCGACCACGCCCGTATCGTCGAAGGTTGCCTGCGTTTTCCCACGCGCCCGCGCAATACCCACACTTTTTTTCCGAACATTCGCTGGCACTCGCGATACGTTTTCACCGCACGCATGCCGCTACAGTTGGCGCTGGTGGAAACCAGCGCGCTGCCCGCACTCTGGCAAAGGTTTTTGGCAAAGGGATGCGCCGTGACCCGCACCGCCAATGTTTCGTGCCCGCCGCGCAACCAGCGCGGACACGAAGGCTTGACCGGCATCAGGTAAGTAACAGCCTGTGCGCCATCGGCTTGCAATTTCTGCTGCTCGGCCAGCGTGAGTGGCTGGATGTAACGCGCAACCTGGTGGTAGTGCGACGCGATGAGGATGAGTCCTTTGCGTTGGGGACGCTGCTTCAGCTTGAGGATGCGCTGTACAGCGCGGCGATTGGCCGGATCGCAGCCGAAGCCGTAGCAGGATTCGGTGGGATAGGCGATCAGACCGCCCCGTTTGATGTGGGAAGTGAGTCGTCGAGAAGAAACTGGCGAACGATTCAATCGCACCTCTCCGAATGGATTCCCTCACCCGCTTTCAGCACCCTCTCCCGCTTGCGGGCGAGGGATGGGGTAAGGGGTGTTTTACTTTCGCCCGATGGCACGGAAGCCGATGTCGCGCCGCATCTGCTGTCCATCAAAATGAATGGTGTCCGCAAATTCATACGCACGTTTCTGCGCCTGCTTCACCATGTCACCCAATGCCACGACACACAACACGCGCCCACCGTTGGTGACGACCTTGCCGTCCTGCTTGGTCGTTCCGGCATGGAACACGTGCCCGTCTTCCAGTTTTTTCGGCAGACCGGTGATGACATCACCCTTGCGCGGCGTGTCTGGATAATTCGCCGCGGCCATCACGATGCCCAGTGCGGTGCGTCTGTCCCACTCCGCTTCCACCTTGTCCAGCGTGCCGTTGATGGCGTGCTCGACGATGTCGGCGAAGTCGCTCTTCAACCTCAGCATGATGGGCTGCGTTTCGGGGTCGCCCATGCGGCAGTTGAATTCCAGCACCTTGAGTCCGCCATCCGGCGAGATCATCAGACCGGCATACAAGAAGCCGGTGTACTTGATGCCTTCGCTTTCCATACCGCGCATCACCGGCTGGATCACTTCGCGCAGCACTTTTGCATGGATGGTCGGGGTGACAACCGGTGCGGGCGAATACGCGCCCATGCCGCCGGTGTTGGGGCCTTGGTCGTTATCCTTGAGGCGCTTGTGGTCCTGGCTGGTGGCCATCGCCAGCACATTTTTGCCGTCGGCCATCACGATGAAGCTGGCTTCTTCGCCTTCGAGGAATTCTTCAATCACCACGCGCGCACCCGCATCACCCAGCTTGTTGTCGGACAGCATCATGTCGATGGCGTCGAACGCTTCCTGCTTCGACATCGCCACGACCACTCCCTTGCCCGCCGCCAGACCATCGGCCTTGATGACGATGGGCGCGCCATGCTTCTCGACATAGGCCTTGGCCGGTGCGATTTCGCTAAAGGTTTCGAAGAATGCGGTGGCAATGTTGTGGCGCGTCATGAAGCGCTTGGCGAAATCCTTGGAGGATTCGAGTTGCGCTGCTGCCTTGGTGGGGCCGAAAATTTTCAGGCCTGCCGCGCGGAATGCATCCACCACGCCTGCGGCCAGTGGCGCTTCGGGGCCGACCACGGTAAGTTCGATGTTTTCGCGTTTGACGAATTCAATGAGTTCGGGGATGGAAGTGACGGCGACGTTCTCGACGCCCTCTTCCAAAGCCGTGCCCGCATTGCCGGGAGCAACGTAGACCTTTTGTACTTTGGCGCCTTGCGCCAGACGCCAGGCCAGTGCGTGTTCGCGACCGCCGTTACCGATGACTAATATTTTCATAAATGACCTCAATACGAAGGGATCCGAACTCCTTCCCCCTTGCAGGGGGAAGGCGGGGATGGGGGTAGAGTCGTTCAGACCCGCGATTTCTACCCCCACCCTACCCCTCCCCCTGCATGGGGGAGGGAATCAGAGCTTAATGCCTGAAGTGGCGGAAGCCGGTAAACACCATCGCCAAGCCATGTTCGTCGGCAGCGGCGATCACCTCTTCATCACGCATCGATCCGCCCGGCTGAATCACGGCCTTGGCACCGGCTTGCGCCAGCACGTCGATACCGTCACGGAACGGGAAGAAGGCATCGGACGACACCACGGAACCGGCCAAACTCAGCCCTGCATTCTGCGCCTTGATCGAAGCGATGCGAGTACTGTCCACACGGCTCATCTGGCCTGCGCCGACACCCAGCGTCTGTCCGCCTTTGCAGAAGACAATCGCGTTGGACTTCACATACTTCGCCACACGCCAGGCGAACAGCAGGTCGGTGAGTTGTTCCTTGGTCGGCTGGATCTTGCTAACGACCTTGAGTTGCGCCAGTTGCACATTGAGCGCATCCGGCGTTTGCACCAGCAGGCCGCCGCTCACGCGCTTGAAGTCGAACTGGTTGTGCGCCTTTGACAGCGGCACGCTGAGCACGCGCACGTTCTGCTTGGCCCCGGTAACCTTCAATGCGGCTTCGGAGGCGCTCGGCGCGATGATGACTTCGACGAACTGGTTGGCGGTGATCTGTGTGGCGGTCTCGGCATCCAGTTCGCGGTTGAAGGCGATGATGCCGCCGAACGCGGAGGTGGTGTCGGTCGAGTAGGCCAGCTTGTAGGCGTTCAGCGCGTTGTCGGCGATGGCGACGCCGCAGGGGTTGGCGTGTTTCACAATCACGCAGGCGGGTTCGTCGAAGGTCTTGACCAGTTCCCATGCCGCATCGGAATCTCCGATATTGTTGTAGCTGAGTTCCTTGCCCTGCAACTGGGTGTAACCGGAGATGCCGCCGGGCAGGGTGATGAGATCACGGTAGAACGCGGCCTTCTGGTGCGGGTTTTCGCCGTAGCGCATTTCCTGCACCTTGGCGAAGTTGAAGTTGATCTGCGCGGGGAATTCGCTCTTGCTGCCGTCGCTGTTGATCGCGGTGAGGTAGTTGCTGATCATGCTGTCGTAGGCGGCGGTGTGCGAGAACGCCTTCTTCGCCAGATCGAACTTGGTGGCGGAAGAGACTTCGCCCTGGTTGGTTTGCATCTCGGATAACACGTCGGCGTAATCCGCGGGGTCGGTCACGATGGCGACATGCGCGTGGTTCTTGGCGGCGGAGCGCACCATGGTCGGGCCGCCGATATCGATGTTCTCGATGGCGTCTTCCAGCGTGCAGCCGGGCTTGGCGATGGTGGCCGCGAAGGGATACAGGTTCACCACCACCAAGTCGATGGTGGGAATGTCGTGCTTCTTCAACGTGGCAACGTGCTCTGGCAGGTCGCGGCGTGCCAGGATGCCCGCATGCACTTTGGGTTGCAGCGTCTTCACGCGACCGTCCAGCATTTCGGGAAAGCCGGTGTAGTCCGCCACTTCGGTGACCGGGATCTTGTTGTCGGCCAGCAGCTTGGCCGTGCCGCCGGTCGACAGTATCTTCACGCCGAGGTCATGCAGCCCTTTGGCAAATTCGAGGACGCCGGATTTATCCGATACGCTGATGAGTGCTTGCTTGATGGCCATTGTTGTATTCCCCTTTGATTATTTGATTCGGTGATCCTGCATCTTCTTGCGCAATGTGTTCCGGTTGATGCCCAGCAATTCTGCGGCGCGCGTCTGGTTGCCGCCCGCGTGATGCAACACGGTTTCGATCAGCGGTTTTTCCGCACAACTGATCACCATGTCGTATACACCGCACGAGGGCTCTTCGCCGTCGAGGTCCTTGAAATAGTCGTTCACTGCCTTGCGCACATGCTTGGCAATGTCGTTCTCGTTGATGCCGCAATCTTCTGTCATGCTGCCACCTCGTTATTGATCTTGTTAGCCATGCGTGTGCCGTCTCGGTGGCTGGCCGCATTCGCGGACGCGCACATCCCCGCCTTGCGGGGCCCCTGCTTGCTGCTCATGCTGCCAACTCCCTGTCGTACAGCAGTCTGTCGCTGCTGGCTTTTTGTTCTTCAAAGAATTCTGTGACCGCCTGCATCTGTTCGTCCAGGCTTTCCAACTGGTTCATGCGGTGCCTGAATACAGCCGAGCCGGGCAACCCCTTGGTGTACCAGGAGATATGTTTGCGCGCGACGCGCAGGCCGGTGTATTCGCCGTAGAAATCGTAAAGGTCGTCCATGTGCGCAATGAGGATGCGCTGAATTTCGTCCACTTGCGGCGACAGCAGGTGCGTGCCGGTATTCAGGAAATGTTCGATCTCGCGGAACAACCAGGGACGGCCTTGAGCCGCACGGCCGATCATCACGGCGTCCGCGCCGGTATGGTCCAGCACGAACTTGGCTTTTTCCGGGGTGGTGATGTCGCCGTTGGCGATGATGGGGATGTTCACTTCCGCTTTCACGGCGCGGATGGTGTCGTATTCGGCATCGCCGGTATAGGCGCAGGCGCGGGTGCGGCCGTGGATGGCCAGTGCCTGGATGCCGCTGGATTGGGCGATGCGCGCGATGTTGATCGCGTTGCGATTGGCCTTGTCCCAGCCGGTGCGTATTTTCAATGTGACCGGCACGTCCACGGCACCGACCACGGCTTCGAGTATCTCCGCCACCAGCTTTTCGTTCTGCATCAGCGCCGAACCGGCCATCACGTTGCAGATTTTCTTGGCCGGGCAGCCCATGTTGATATCGATGATCTGCGCGCCGTTGTCCACGTTGTAGCGGGCGGCTTGCGCCAGCATCTTGGGATCGGCACCGACGATCTGCACCGAAATGGGGTCGACCTCGCCCGCGTGGTTGGCGCGGCGCTTGGTCTTCTCGGAACCGTACAGCAGGGAATTGGAAGCCACCATCTCGGACACCGCCATGCCCGCGCCCATGCGCTTGCACAGCATGCGGAACGGCCTGTCGGTCACACCCGCCATGGGGGCAACGATCAGGTTGTTCTTCAGCTTGTATTTGCCTATTTGCATGTGCCCGTACGGGATGGTTTTCAAAGGGGGCGGCGATTATAAATTAATCAACTCGCCCATGCTATGATGCCCGCAGATTTTTCTGCAAAGTTCGACATGGATTTCGACATCATCATCATCGGCGGCGGCTTGGTGGGCGCCAGTCTCGCTTCCGCCCTCAAGCACAGCGGCCTGCGCATGGCCTTGATCGAAGGCCAAGCCTTGCCCAGCCTCCCCTCACCTCAATCCTCTCCCGCAAGCGGGCGAGGAGGCAATCGTGAGGAGCAATCTACAATCCCTGAGTGGGATAGTCGCATATATGCATTCACTCCTGGCAATGTGGACTTTCTCAAGCAATGCGGTGCCTGGCAGCATGTGGATATGTCGCGCGTACAGCAGGTGGAAGAGATGCGCGTGTTCGGTGACTCGGGTGCCAAACTCAATTTCAGCGCTTACGAAATCGGCGCACCGGAACTGGCTTTCATCATGGAAAGCCGCCTGTTACAGCATGCCTTATGGAAAGATCTGGACAGTCAGGACAACCTGACCTTGTTCCAGCCCGCGCAGTGCGCGGAAATGTCCCTGCAGGAAGATGTCGCCCTGCTCAAACTCAAGGATGGTCGCGAATTACGCGCCAAACTCATCGTCGGCGCGGACGGCCGCGATTCCTGGGCGCGCAACCAGACCCTGATGCCAGAAGTGCCAACCCCCTACCACCAGCACGGAGTGGTCGCCAACTTCAACATCACCAGAGCCCACCGTGGTATCGCTTACCAGTGGTTCACCCCGGACGGTATCCTTGCTTTGTTGCCGCTACCCGGCAAACGCATTTCCATCGTGTGGTCGGTCAGCCCCGAGAAGTCCGCCGAACTGTTGGCGCTCACTCACGAGCAACTCAGCGCCCAAGTGACGGAGGCCTCCGGCCACACCCTGGGTGACTTGCAAGTCATCACCCCGCCCGCCGCTTTTGCCTTGCGTGTGCTAAATCTGGCGCATCTCACCAAACCGCGCCTCGCCCTGATCGGCGATGCCGCGCACAATATCCACCCCCTGTCGGGACAGGGCGTGAATCTTGGCCTGCGCGATGTGCGCGAACTGGTCAAGGTGTTGCAGGAACGTGGCGAACTGGATTGCGGCGATATCCGGTTGCTGCGCCGTTACGAAAGCGCACGGCAAGGAGATATCATGTCCATGCAACTCACCACGGATACGCTGAAGAACCTCTTCGTCAACGACAATCCGCTGTTGCGCGTGCTGCGCAACTTCGGTCTTGCCGCCACCAACAAGATCGCCCCGCTGAAGAAGATGCTGGTACGCCACGCGCTCAATTGATTTTTTCTTAAGGATTTCGAAATGTTCAGAACCCTGCTGGTATTACTGCTCTCCGTTTCCCTGGCGCACGCCGCCGAAACAGACAAGACCGCTGCCGCCATCAAAAACACCCTTCAAAAGAGCTACGAGCAGCTCATCGGCCCGGTCGACCAGGTCAACAAAACCCCCATCCCGGGATTGTACGAGGTCGTGACCGGCGACCATATCTTCTATACGGACAAGTCCGCGCAATACATCATCGACGGCAGCATGTTCGACCTGAAGGCGCGCCGCAATCTGACGGAAGCGCGCTCACGTGTCCTGTTCGCGGTGAACTTCAACAAATTACCGCTGGATCTCGCCATCAAAAAAGTCAAAGGCAACGGCAGCCGCAAGATGGCCTATTTCACCGATCCCAATTGCGGCTACTGCAAGAAGCTGGAGCAGGAATTGAAGAGCGTGGACAACGTCACACTGTATCTCTTCCTGTATCCCATCTTCGACGGTTCCGCCGAGAAGGTGCAGGGGATCTGGTGCAGCGACGACCGGGTCAAGGCCTGGGATGATCTGATGCTGAACGGCGTGCAGCCTGCGGTGGGCAAATGCGAGGTGCCGAGCGCCAAAGTGATGGCACTTGGAAAAAGCATGAAAGTGAACGGCACCCCCGCGCTGATCTTCGCTAACGGCGTGATCAATCCCGGTTACATGCCCGCCGCCAATCTGGACAAGGCGCTGGACAGCAATAGCAAGTAACCACCGCCCTTCACTTGCGCAATCTGCCCCGACACCTCGCCACCCTGAGCATCACCCTCTGGGTGGGCGGCATGTGGCTGCTCGGCTACGCGATCGTCCCCATGCTGTTCAAGACCCTGCCGGACCGCCAGCTTGCCGGAATGGTGGCGGGTCAGTTGTTCACGCTGCTGGCTTACATCGGTATCGCCTGTGCTTTATATCTGTTCGCATACCACCTGTATCAATCCGGACGTGATGCTATCCGGCATGCCGATTTTCGATTGACCCTGGTGATGTTGCTTTTGGTCCTCATCGGACAATTCGCCCTGCAACCCGTACTCGCCGGTCTCAAGCTTCAGGCTCTGCCGCTGGATGTGATGAACAGCGCTTTCGCCGGACAATTCAAAATGTGGCATGCCATTTCCGGCACGCTCTACCTGACACAGAGTCTGCTTGGCATCGCACTGGTTCTCAATTCAGAAAAACAATATCCTCACCGTAACGGTGAGGGTGGCATATTGACGTAACGGTTGGGCAGGGTTAGCGTTGGCGTACTTAAATCAGGGGGCGGCATGCTCAAGAATCTGCATCGAGAAGTGTATCCGTCAGGGGAAATCATCTTCAAGGAAGGCGATTCCGGAAACAGCGCCTATCTCATTGAAGAAGGAAGTGTCGAAGTCGGGGTCAGCAGCACGCAGCACACGCGCCTCGGCAAAGGCGAAATGTTCGGTGAGATCGCGCTGATCGACCAGCAACCGCGCACCGCCACCGTGCGCGCCATCGAAAATACCGTTCTCATCCCCATCCCGCGCCAACTGGTGAAGGAGTTGCTGGAAAAGACCGACCCGGTGGTGCGCCATCTGCTGCTCACCATCCTCGAACGCTACCGCTCCACCCGCAGCCAACCCTCTTTCGACCCGACACGCTCTGCCACCTTCAAACGCGACACGACACGCGGCGATGCCACCCACCACTTGCGCATGGCCCACGACATCGCCGAAGCGCTGCGGGAACAACAGTTCGAAATGTACTACCAACCCATCTGCGACCTTTCCAGCGGGCGCATCTCCGGCTACGAAGCCCTGATCCGCTGGCATCATCCGGTCGATGGCATCATCTCGCCGCTGGATTTTCTGGGTATCGCGGAACAGACCGGCCAGATTCGCGAAATCGGAATGTGGACCCTGGATCGCGCCTGCCTGGATTGGCCGTTCCTGCGTGAACGCATCAACCACCACAAACCTTTCGTCAGCGTGAACCTGTCACCCTCACAGCTCACGGGCGACGGCTTCGTGGAAGACGTAAAGGCCATCGCCGTCCGCCACGGAATGCCGGCAACTGAGCTCAAACTGGAACTCACCGAAACTGTCATCATCGACAATCCAGACCGCGCCCTGCTATTGCTGAGCAAACTCACCGAAGCCGGCAGCACCCTCGCCCTGGATGATTTCGGCACCGGCCATTCCGGTCTGGAGGCATTGCACCGCTACCCCATCGGCACCATGAAGATAGATCGTTCCTTCGTCAGCCAGATGCTCACCTCGGCCCACAGTGCGAAGATCGTGCAGGCTTCCATCGAACTTGCGCATTCGCTGAAGATGGATGTGGTGGCGGAAGGGATTGAGACTGAGGATGAACGGTTGGCGTTGCTGGAGCTTGGGTGTGATTATGGGCAGGGGTGGTTGTTTGGGAGGCCGGCTTCGTTGAAGAGTATTTGATTACCTGAGGCCGTTCATCCTGAGCACATCCCATCCCCTCTCCCTCGGGGAGAGGGTTAGGGTGAGGGAAGAATCGTTGTGTTTGCACATTCCTTAAGACCAAAACAGTCGGGAATAGCCCGACTGTGTTTGGTTTAATTTGAGAGTTGCGCGCTGAATCCGTTCTTGCTTCGACAAACAGGAACGGAAGATATAACAAACCACTTCAATTCAACGCCGGTTCCCCGCCCCTGGGAAACAACACCCACATCTTCCCGGATTGCTTCATGTTCCCCGCCCGCAACGCGGCGATCTCCCCGAACCCCCAGAAGAAGTCCGCCCGCACCGCACCCCTGATCGCCCCGCCCGTATCCTGTGCAAACATCAGGCGGTTGAGCGGCTCCGCGTTGTTGGGGTAGGTTGTGGAGAGGAACACCGGGACACCAAGCGGAATGGTGCGCTGGTCGACAGCAATGCTGTATTCGTTGGTGAGCGGTACGCCCAATGAACCCAGCGGGGCAGAAAGCGTGTCCGGCAGTTCGCGGAAGAACACGTAGCTTGGATTCTGGCCCAGCACCATGAACAAGCGCTCGGGATTCTTCTCGGCCCATTTTACGACGCCCTGCATGGAGGCTTCTTCCAGCTTGAGTTCACCCATGTCGATCAGTTTTCTGCTGACGGATGCATACGCTTGCCCGTTCTGATCGGCATAGCCAATCTTTACGCGCTTGCCGTCTTCCAGTTCGATGCGGCCCGAGCCCTGTATCTGCAGGAAGAAAAGTTCGACGGGGTTTTCGACCCAGAACAACTCGTGCCCGCGCAGCGCGGGTGCCAAACCGGCGTCGATCTCGGCACGATTGAAATACGGCACGACACGCTTGCCGACCAGGCGCCCGCGCACGCGCTGGCCCCTGAATTGCGGAAAGAGTTCGCCCATGTCCACATCCAGCATGTCATCCGGCGGGCCGTAGACGGGATAGGCGAAACGCTTGCTTCGGGTGCGGCTGCCCAACAGCAGCGGCTCGTAGTAGCCGGTGATCATCCCGGTGTCGGTGCCGTCCGGATTGAATACCTGATAGGGTGTGAACCAGGTCTGGTAGAAAGCGCGCTGTGCCACAACATCAGCCCCGTCTACCTTGGCTGCAGCGGCACAGATAGGCAACCACACCGGCTTGAGCCGGAGAGCACGGCAGCTTTGCTGCAACGCCGGCCACGAGGCGGACAAGTCTTGTGTGAGCCAGTCCGGCAGCATTTCCCACTTTGCCACCATGAAGTCTGGCGAGGTCTTGCCTATCGGTTTTTTGACTTCCGCCGGAGGGGGCACTGTCTTGCAAGAGGCAAGCGCCACGCTCACTACCAATAACAGCCAAATCGATTTGTTCATTATTGCCTTATATATTTCATTCCTTAAGCCATCCTCCCCCGCACTGTCAAAGTGAGCAATCGACAAACCCGGCGACTTGCAATGCCAAGTCCGGCTCCTTCGGCAAAGTCAGGGAGAACGGTGCGTCAAACCAATTTCAATGAAGTACTCGCGGCACACTCAACACGAACTGCGGAATGGGAACGGAGAACTCCCCGCCATCCACTACCTGCATTTGATAACTGCCGGACATGGTGCCCACTTGCGTGGCCAATACGGTACCGCTGGTGTATTCAAAACTCTGCCCCGGCTTGATGACCGGCTGCTCGCCCACCACGCCCTTGCCTTTCACTTCCTGCACATGGGCATTGGCATCGGTAATGACCCAGTGCCTGCTCAGCAATTGCACGGAGTGCTCGCCGTCGTTGGTCAGCGTGATGGTATACGCGAACACATGGCGGTTATCGGCTTCATCTGACTGGTCGGCGAGGTAGCGCACTTGCACGGCGACCTTAACGCGATAGTTGGGGGTGTCTTCCATCACCGCATTTCACCGTATTTTGTGCGGCGTGACAAGCGATGTGTCTGATCGGGCGGAATCGGCGGTATGCGCGACGGGGATCAGCCGCGCAGGAATTGAAGGTTTTTCAGGATATTCATCGCAAATCCGGTGGCTCGCGACTTCTCCGGAGCCTCGACTTTCAGTGCCCGCGTCAACTGCGGAGCCTGCTCGTACGTGAGATAGCGTTGCAACGCGGCATGCAGCTGTGCCTTCAACGTGGAAACGTTGATCGGTTTGTGCAGGATACGGAACACCTGCGCCTGATTGATGAGATCGATCACCATTTCCGCATCTTTCGCTTTGGTGACGACGATGGAAAGGATCTGCGGATACTCCTGCTTGAGGAGTTTCAGCATCTCGGTCAACGGTGCCTGGCTGGACACGACGTTGGCCACCACCACCGCGATCTCGTGCTTTTTCAGCATAGCCAATGCCGAGTCGGTATCCTGGGCGAAGACCACCGGGCACAGCCCGCCTGTCAATTCGCGGGTGACCCGGTACACCTCGTCATCTTCGTCGACGACGAGGATGCCTGCACTCATCTTTTCCGGAAGGGAGACCGGCATGGTCTTGGTGTCGGCAAGTTCGAGCGCGATCGTGGCGGCCTCGGCAACGATGGTCTGAAGCGAATCGTCCCAGGGCTTGCTGATGAAGCGGTAGACCTCGCCGTCATTGATCGAGCCGACAATGGCCGCCAGATCCGAATATCCCGTCAGCAGGATGCGCACGCTGCGCGGCGATATCTCGCGGGAACGCCGCAACAGCTCCGCCCCCAGCATGACCGGCATGCGCTGGTCACTGATGATGACATGCATCTGGTAGCGCCTGATGAAGTCCAGCGCCTTGTTGCCGTCGGTGGTGGTGAAGACGTGATAACGGTGGCGGAACAGCGATTTCAACGCGGTCAGAATGCGCTCCTCATCGTCGATGATCAGCAGATTCGCTTTCTTGATGCCGGTGTCGATATGAATCGGACTGTCCTCGTCCAGCTGGACGGGCGCGCCTGCGGCGATGTCCCCGATCGGCCCCGTCTTCAATCCGCGTGCCGCCTCAAACAGTTTCCCGGCATTGGGCAACGTATCGGTGGCCCGGCGCTCGGTGAGATCCAGCGACGCTTCGATCGCCCGTTTGAAATCGACCGAAAACTCACCGGCTGTCTGGTAGCGGTCCTTGCGGTCTTTTGCCAGGGCCTTGCCCAGCACAACGTCAACTTCCTGCGAAAGCTTGCTGTTCAGCGATGTGGGCTTGGCCGGGGCCGAGTTCAGCACCTGGTGCATGATCGCGGCCAGGCTGCCTCCGAACGGCCGCCTGCCTGTCAACAACTCGTACGCGATCACCCCGATCGAATACAAGTCGGTCGACGCGTCGGTCTCCTCGCCGCGGAACTGTTCGGGCGACATGTACGAAGGCGTGCCCACCAGATCGCCGATGCGGGTCAGCGTGGACGAATCGATGCGGGCGATCCCGAAGTCGCTGATCTTGACGCGTCCGTCGCTGTTGATCATGACATTCCCGGATTTCATATCGCGGTGTACCACGCCCTGGGCGTGGGCATAACCGATACCGTCCAGCGTCTGGGAGATGATCTGGGATATATCGCGCAGGCCAAACACGTCCTGCTTTTCCAGATGCTGCGCCAGCGTCTTGCCGTGCACCAGCTCCATGATGATGTAGGCGGAATCCTCATCCTCGATGTAATCGTATATCTGCACGATGCGCGGATGCACCATGCGTCCGACCGCCTGTGCTTCCTGGCGGAAGCGACTCAGCAGGTTCTCGCGCTCGTCGGCCGGCAGCGAATTTTTATTGAGTCCCTTGATCGCAACCTCGCGTGTGATTGCCGGGTCCCATCCTTTGTAGACGACGCCCATGCCGCCCACACCCAGCTCTCCCTGGATCACATACTTGCCGATGTTTATTGGTGGCGTATTCATGGTCGATTAAGCTTCCAATTGGGCTTCTGCCGGCGGCAGAAGCGGCAGCCACACCGTGAATTTTGTACCCGTACCGGGAGTGGACTCGACGCTGATCTTCCCACCGTGTTGCTCAATGATTTTGTAGGAGATCGACAACCCCAGACCGGTTCCCTTGCCGATTTCCTTGGTCGTGAAGAACGGATCGAAAATTTTGGACAGCACGTCGGGCGGAATGCCCGAGCCGTTGTCGGCCACATCCACCGCCACACCCTCGCCGTCTGCGCGTGTCGTGAGCGTGAGCGTGCCGCGTTCTTCCGGCATGGCCTGGACCGCATTGGTAATCAGGTTCAAGAACACCTGGTTGATCTGCGAGGGCGCACAGGTGATCTCCGGGATTTCGCCGAGATGCTTGTTCACCGTGACCAGCTTCAGCTGGTGTTTGGCCAGCATTAGCGTGTTGTTCAGGCAGTCGTTGATGTTGGAATGCGAAACTTTACTGCGGTCGATACGGCTGAAATCTTTCAGGTTGGCAACAATTTCCGCCACCTGTCCGGTACCGTAAAGTCCGTCCTTCACCAGCGCGGTCAATTCCTCGATCACATGCTGTTCGCCGAGCGCTTCGAGATGTGTTGTTGATTGTTGAAATGCACGCGACAGACCGTCCTGATCATCGCCCGCCCGCAGCTTTTCAAGCAGCTCTTCACAGTAATCCAGTGCGCTGCCGATCGCGGGCAATTTGTCCGACACCTGCCCCAGACTGTTCTTCACATAGGCCAGCGGCGTGTTGATCTCATGGGCCACCCCCGCCACCATCTGCCCAAGCGAGGACATTTTCTCCGACTGAATCAGTTGCGATTCCGATTCCTTGAGATGCTTCAACGCATCCGACAACTCGCGGGTGCGCGCTTCGACGCGGTGCTCCAGGGTCTGGTTGGCCGTCTTCAACTTGGCGCCGAAATAGAACAGCAGCACCAGCAGCGCCGAGGCGTAATAGACCAGGTAGATGCGGTAGCGCTCCTTTTCCTGCAGGATATCTTCCAGTTCACTATTGAAGGACAGGGTCAGGTTGATCAGACGCGGGCCCGTGGTCAGTCTCTCGAGCTGGGCGAAATCCTCCAGTTCGGCCGGGATCTTGTCCAAAAGCGAGCGCAGACTGGCTTCCAGCCGAGCCGCGTCCTCTCCGGCGGCGGGTATCGAACCCAGCTGCGCGGCACCCGCCTGCAGCACCGTCCTTTGCGCCTCTTCTCCGCGCAGGAAATATTGCAGCACAGCCTCATCCAGCTGGCCCAACAGTTGGGCTGCCGCGGGTGATGATTTTTTTTCCTTGAGCCGGTTTCCGACATCCGCAATCACTTTGATTGCCTCATGCAGGTTGGCCCTGTTGGTATTGTTTTCGAGGATGAATTTCTGCACCAGATCGGACTTGAGCTGTATGGCCGTCCTGAGTTCGGGCAAGCCGGTCCTGAGTGACTTGCTGGAAGTGATCCCGGCAAAACGCGTGATGTCGCGCAGCGCCTTCTCACCGGCATCGGCACGGGTCATGGCTGCCTCTTTGCTGATTGTATCCGCGCGCGCGCGCCGCACTTCGGCATCCCAGCGACTGTCTGTCTCCTTCACCGAATTCAGCAGACTCATCACTTCGTTCTGCTCGCGAAGATCGACCGATTGCGTTTTGTCATACAGGAACCACAAAGCGCCGAGCATGATCAAGACGACAAGTCCCATCAATATGTTTTGTTGAATCTCGGACTTGTTCATATCGACCCTGAAAATCTCTTTCTTATTCGATCACGGCATTGGGTACCGTGCCGGCATGCATTGCTGCAAGTCTTTTTCAGATGAGCCGCAACCGACCCCATTTGCCGGATGCATGCCAGTGGGTACCACCGGTCAGGCCATTATTCGGGGACGTGTATCCGTCCTCCCCTTATGTACGTGACTCATTTTATACACAATTCGGGGTGATTCACATATACCAAACGGTCTATATATGCGCTTAGTACCGGATGCTGACAAATATCCATAAGTACGATGCGGATTAACGGCACGCATGGCCGCCCGGGTCTGTTCTCTGGACACCCTTATTTCATTGACTTCCCGCACCCCCTGAATTCCAGGAGATGTATTTTCGCTGCCTGCTCCGGCTTACGACCGCACGCGAACCCCATCCTGCCTGGCTCTTCCGAATGGGGATAGCAAAGACCCGGGGAGTTTCAGTTAGAATGCCGGTTCTACCGTTAACTATTCAAAAGGATCCTGCCCATGAAATACGAGATCGCCCCTTCGATCCTTTCAGCCAATTTCGCCAAGCTGGGCGAGGAAGTCGACAACGTGCTCGCTTCCGGCGCGGACATCGTTCACTTCGACGTGATGGACAACCACTACGTACCCAACCTGACCATCGGCCCGCTGGTCTGCGAAGCATTGCGCAAACACGGCGTGACCGCCCCCATCGATGTGCACCTGATGGTCAAGCCGGTGGACCGCATCATTCCCGATTTCGCCAAGGCAGGTGCCACTTACATCACCTTCCACCCCGAAGCTTCCGAGCACATCGACCGCACCATCGGCCTGATCAAGGAAAGCGGCTGCAAAGCCGGTCTGGTGTTCAACCCGGCCACGCCGCTGGATATCCTCGAATACACGTTGCCCAAACTGGACATGGTATTGCTGATGTCAGTGAACCCCGGGTTCGGCGGCCAGAAGTTCATTCCGCATGTGCTGGACAAAGCACGCGCCGTGCGCAAGATGATTGACGCCGGCAAGTACAACTGCCGCCTGGAGATCGACGGCGGCGTGGGCCCGGCCAACATCAGGGAAGTGGCTGAAGCAGGTGTGGACACCTTCGTTGCCGGTTCCGCAGTATTCGGCAAAAAGAACGACAAGGACAAGAACCACTACAACACCATCATCGGCGAACTGCGCGCGGAGTTGGCCAAAGTCGGCAAGTAATGTCGTTCAGGAATTTCCCGCTGGGCATCTCCGCCATCGTCATCGACCTGGACGGAACGCTGTTGCACAGCGCCCCCGAACTGGCGGAAGCGGCAAACCGCATGTTGCGCGACATGGGGCGTCCGGCCGTGTCGCAAGACCTGCTGATGAGTTACATAGGCAACGGCATTTCCTGGCTGGTGAAACGCGCGCTGACAGGCGACATGCACGCCGAACCCGATGCCGCCCTGTTCGACAGGGCGCTACCCATTTTCGACAAGCATTACTCCGGGCTGTTGTTGCACAGCAAACCGTATCCCGGTGTCGTGCAGGGCTTGAATGCGATGCGGGACGCCGGTTTCAAGCTGGGTTGCATCACCAACAAGGCAGAGCGCTTCACCGAACCTTTGCTCAAAAGCAGCGGGCTCGCCCCCTACTTCAGTATCGTGGTATCCGGGGATACGCTACCCGAGAAGAAGCCACATCCTTTGCCATTGCTGCATAGCGCGCGTTTCTTTGGCGTGCCCGTAGCGAACATGCTGATGATCGGAGACTCGCTGAGCGACACCCTGGCCGCGCGCGCCGCCGGCTGCCCGATATTCTGCGTGCCTTATGGTTATAATCACGGCAAACCGGTGGACGGGCTGGAACTGGATGCGGTGATACCCGACCTGCCCGCCGCATTGAAACTCATTGAGCACGTTTGAATATGAAACCGAATAACCTCCTTGGTTGGCGATGGTGCTGATGCTTTTGTAGGGTGCAATAAGCGAAGCGCATTGCACCAAACATACGGCGCAATGCCCGCTGGTTATTGCGCCCTACAACGACTCAGGAGATATTTCATGCTATCCCCCATCACCCAACAAGAATTCAACGCACTCGCCAAACAGGGCTACAACCGCATCCCGCTGGCGGTCGAGTCGTTCGCCGACCTCGACACGCCGCTTTCGCTGTATCTCAAGCTGGCCAACCGGCCGTACTCATACCTGCTGGAATCGGTGCAGGGCGGCGAACGCTTCGGGCGCTATTCCTTCATCGGCCTGCCCGCCACCACGCGCATCTCGGTGCGAGGCAAGCAGGTCACACTGATCACTGCAGCCGGTGAAACGACACAGACAGTGGCCAATCCGCTGGATTACATCGAGGAATACCAGGCCCGTTTCAAGGTGGCCCCGCTATCCGGCCTGCCGCGTTTCACCGGCGGACTGGCTGGCTACTTCGGCTACGATACCGTGCGTTACATCGAGCCGCGTCTGGACCCGGAACACAATTCCAAGATCGTTGCCAAAAAAGATGTCCTCGGCACGCCCGACATCCTGCTTATGCTCACCGAACAGCTGGCGGTGGTGGACAATCTTTCCGGCAAACTGACCTTCATCGTGTACGCTGATCCCGCGCACAAGGATGCCTACCCCGCCGCATTGCAAAGACTGCACGAGTTGCAGCGCTCCCTGCGCCAACCGGTTGAAATTCCCGATGCGCCGCAAATGCGCCGCCATGAGGCAAAATCAGAATTCGGCGAGGCCGCCTTCAAGGCAGCGGTGGAAAAATCCAAGCGCTACATCTTTGACGGCGACATCATGCAGGTGGTGCTTTCGCAGCGCATGTCGCAACCCTTCCCCGCACAACCGTTGTCTCTGTACCGTGCACTGCGCAGCATCAACCCCTCGCCCTACATGTTCTACTACGACATGGGCGACCACCACGTGGTCGGTTCCTCGCCCGAGATCCTCGCACGACTGGAAGGCGATACCGTCACCGTGCGCCCCATTGCGGGAACCCGCCCGCGCGGCAAGACACCGCAGAAAGATACTGAACTGGCGGAAGAACTGCTGTCCGATCCGAAAGAACTGGCCGAACACCTGATGCTGATTGACCTCGGGCGCAACGACATCGGCCGCGTGGCGCAGAACGGCACCGTAAAGCTTACCGACAAGATGG
The DNA here is from genome assembly GCA_043744345.1 of Sideroxydans sp. GTDB lineage: Bacteria > Pseudomonadota > Gammaproteobacteria > Burkholderiales > Gallionellaceae > Sideroxyarcus. The sequence goes on from JAYTUW010000047.1 coordinate 62,559, forward strand.
TGATCGAGCGCTACTCGCACGTGATGCATATCGTCTCCAACGTCGAGGCAAAACTGAAAGAGGGACTGAGCGCGATGGATGTGCTCAAGGCCACCTTCCCCGCCGGTACCGTGAGCGGTGCGGCCAAGGTGCGCGCGATGGAGATCATCGACGAACTCGAACCCAGCAAGCGCGGCATCTATGCCGGTGCGGTGGGCTACCTCGGTTTTAACGGCGACATGGATGTGGCCATCGCGCTGCGCACCGCAGTAGTAAAAGACAACACACTCTACGTGCAGGCAGGTGCGGGCATCGTGGCCGACTCGGTGCCGGAAAGCGAATGGCTGGAGACACAAAACAAGGCACGCGCGGTGTTGCGCGCGGCGGAAATGGTGCTGGACGGGCTGGATTCCCGGACACACCGCTAGGAGAACACCATGTTATTGATGATAGACAACTACGATTCCTTCACCTACAACCTGGTGCAGTATTTCGCCGAACTCGGTGCCGACGTGGTCGTACACCGCAACGACGAGATCACGGTGGAGCAGATCGAGAAACTCAACCCGCAGCATCTGGTCGTCTCGCCCGGCCCCTGCACGCCGAACGAGGCGGGCATCTCGGTCGCGGCGATCAAGACTTTCGCAGGCAAGATCCCGCTGCTGGGCGTATGCCTCGGCCACCAGAGCATCGGCCAGGCCTTCGGTGGCAGGATCATCCACGCCAAGACGCTGATGCACGGCAAGACCTCGCAGATACACCACCACAGCAACAGCGTGTTCACCGGCCTGCCCGATCCGTTCACCGCCACACGCTACCATTCGCTGGTGATCGAGCGAGAGACGCTGCCGGATTGCCTGGAGATCACCGCGTGGACCGACGATGGCGAGATCATGGGCGTGCGCCACAAGACCCTGGCGGTTCACGGCGTGCAATTTCACCCCGAGTCCATCCTCACCGAACACGGGCACGACATGCTGAAAAACTTTCTGGAAGGGAAGAGATAATCATGATCACACCTCAACAAGCCCTGGTCCGCCTGATCGAACAGCGCGAAATCTTTTATGACGAGATGCTGTCGCTGATGCGCCAGATCATGCGCGGCGAAGTCACCCCGACCATGATCGCCGCCATCCTGGTCGGCCTGCGCGTCAAGAAAGAAACCATAGGTGAGATCTCCGCCGCCGCCTTCGTGATGCGCGAATTCGCCAGCAAGGTGCCGGTCACCCGGCGCGACCACCTGGTCGACACCTGCGGTACCGGCGGCGATGCGGCGCACACCTTCAACATCTCCACGGCCAGCGCCTTCGTTACCGCGGCGGCCGGTGCCAGCGTGGCCAAGCACGGCGGACGTTCCGTCTCTTCCACCTGCGGCTCAGCCGATGTGCTGGAAGCGCTGGGCGTCAATCTCAACCGCACGCCGGAACAGGTAGGACACAGCATCGACCAGATCGGCATCGGCTTCATGTTCGCGCCCAACTTCCACGGTGCGATGAAATACGCGGCACCGGTGCGCAAGGAACTGGGCGTGCGCACCATGTTCAACGTGCTGGGCCCGCTCACCAATCCGGCAGGTGCCGACAATCAGGTAATGGGTGTGTTCCATCCGGACCTGGTCGGCATCCAGGCGCGCGTGCTGCAACGCCTCGGCAGCCGCCATGTACTGGTAGTGAACGGCTGCGACGGACTGGACGAGATCACCATCAGCGGACCGACCAATGTCGGCGAACTGAAGGATGGCCAGGTGAATGAATACACCGTCACACCGGAAGAATTCGGATTGAAGTCCGCTCCGCTAAGCGCGATCAAGGTCGCCAATGTCGCCGAAGCCAAGGCCATGCTGCTGGGCGTGCTCGACAATCAACCCGGTGCCGCACGCGATATCGTGCTGCTCAACGCGGGCGCAGCGATCTATGTGGCCGGATTGACCGGTTCTCTCGCGCACGGCGTCAAGAAGGCGCAAGAGACCATTGCCTCCGGTGCCGCCAGGAACAAGTTGCAGCAATTGATACAGACCAGCAACGCTTGAAAATGAGCATGACAAATCCGATCTACCCCCTTCTCCCGCAAGCGGGAGAAGGGCTGGGGATGAGGGCCGCAAAACATACGGATCGCTTTGTTGCACCCCACCGCCCCTCACCCCAACCCTCTGATATAACTCCTAGCCATTCGACTAAGCTGGCAAACAACGCCAGCAAAGTCGTTGGTTATCCCGCTTGCGGGAGAGGGGGGATTTGACCCATGGTCTCCATCCAGCACCAATTCCCCCCCCTTGCCGGGCAGGATAGCGCCGACATCCAGCGCTGGCTGGGCGCGTTATCCGGGGTTTACGCCCCGGCCGAGATCGACGTGATACACCGCGCGTGCGAACTCGCCGCGCCGCTTTATCACGACAAGACCGACATCACGGGCACCCCGCTGCTGCAACACGCACTCGGTTCGGCGTCCATATTGCTTGGCCTGCACATGGACCACGAGACCATCGCGGCCACCGCACTGCACGCCGTGCCCAACTATCTGGACGATTGGTCCGCAGTGCTCACCGAGCGTTTCGGACGCGGCGTGACCAGCTTGGTCGAAGGCATCTCGCGCATGGAACAGATCCGCGAGTTCAGCGAAGTGCGAATCGCAACCCCGAAGGACAAGGACGAGTCAGCACAACAGATCGAAAGTTTGCGGCAGATGCTGCTGGCGATGGTGGAAGACATCCGCGTGGTGCTGATCAAGCTGGCCGAACGCACGCAGACCCTGCGCAACCTTTCGGGAGCGACCGCGGAACAGCAGCGGCAAGTCGCACAGGAGACGCAAAGCATCTTCGCGCCGCTGGCCAACCGCCTCGGCGTGTGGCAGATCAAGTGGGAACTGGAAGACCTTTCCACCCGCTATCTGGAACCCGTACTCTACAAGCAAGTCGCCAAACTGCTCGACGAGCGGCGCGTGGACCGGGAACAGTACATCAAGGATGTACTTGAACAGCTACAGAAAAAACTGGCAGCAGCCGACATCAAAGGCGAGGTGAGCGGACGCCCGAAGCACATCTACAGCATCATCAACAAGATGAAGCGCAAGCATCTGGACTTCGACCAGCTCTACGACGTGCGGGCGGTACGGATTCTCGTGGACGACCTTGAACAGTGCTACGCGACACTCTCCATCGTGCACGAGTTGTGGACGCCGATCCAGAAGGAGTTCGACGACTACATTGCGCGCCCAAAATCAAACGGCTACCGTTCGTTGCACACCGCCGTGCTCGGTCCGCGTGATCTGGCCGTTGAAGTTCAGATACGCACGCGGCAGATGCACCACGATTCCGAACTCGGCGTGGCCGCGCACTGGCGCTACAAGGAAAACAGGAAATCCGAGAACAGCGTCGATGAAAAGATCGCCTGGCTGCGCCAGATCCTGGAGTGGAAGGCCGAACTGGCCGACACCGGTCTGCAGAAGCAATTCAAGAACGAAGTACTGCAGGACCGCGTGTATGTGCTGACCCCGCAGGGCAAGGTGATAGACCTGCCCAAGGGCGCGACGCCGGTGGATTTCGCCTATGTGCTGCACACTGATCTGGGCCACCGCACGCGCGGTGCCAAGGTGGACGGCAGCATCGTTCCGCTCAGCTACAAACTGCAAACCGGGCAGCGCGTGGAGATACTCACCACAAAGGTCGGCGCACCCAGCCGCGACTGGCTCTCGCCGCAACTCGGCTTCCTGAAGAGTGCCCGCGCCCGCGCCAAGGTGCGCCACTGGTTCTCCACGCAGAACCTCGATGTGAGCATCGCCGAAGGTCGCGTCATTCTTGACCGCGAGCTGCACCGACTGGGTGTCACCGATATCAACCAGGAGAAGCTCGCGCAGCGCCTGCGCTTCAACAAACTCGACGAACTCCTGGCCGCCATCGGCCGTGATGAAGTCAAACAACACCGTATCGCCACCGCGGTGCGACTTGAAGCACCGACCAAGGTCATCGTCCCCGCAAAAACCGCGCCCCTGAAGTCCCCCGCCCCGCGTACTTCGTCCAGCGGCGTGCTCATCGAAGGCGTCGGCAACCTGAGTGTGCGCATGGCGAAATGCTGCAGCCCGGAGTCGCCCGATCATATCGTCGGTTACACCACGCGCCTCGGTATCACCATCCACCGGCGGGATTGCTCCTTCATGCAGCGCATACCGCAGGACAAGCGGGAAAGATTGCTGGAAGCCGTGTGGGTGGCGAAGAAAGCCTGAACCCTTGCCCTTCTCCTGACAGGACGAAAAAAACCCCGCCATCTCGGGCGGGGTTATAAGAGTACTACTCCTTCAATCTTAATGCTGGGTTCTGCGGCGTGCCGAGAATCCAAGCAGACCCAGACCGACCAGCATCATGGCGTAAGTTTCGGGCTCAGGCACAGGAGTCTGAACCGAAGAGAAAGTCACGACGTCCTGCGCATGTCCATAGCCGGAGATCATGGACTGCACGGTCCAGATGCTGGCTGTGTACGCGCTGGTCGACACTGTATTATCCAACTCGCTCAGCCAGCTTTGGGCAAGCGAACTGCCCGTCCCTGTCACACGGAAATTGCCTTGGGTAAGGTCGTAACCGGTTACGGAGCCCTCGTTCACGATTTCCCACACTGCCAGTTGAAATGCAGATTCGTTTGTGGCACTGCTATTTGTCCCATCGATTTCAGCGTGGTGATTGGTATACAAGCGGCCCAAATCTTCAGCTGCCTGAGTGCTGATGATGTTAGCCGACTGCAAAGTATCATTGGATGTCACTGCGAAACCGAAACTGCTGAAAATATCCACGCAGAACGACTGGAATGCATTTTGTCTGTTCGGATCAGTACTCAGATTGTAGGTCTCGAACCCGCCCGAACCGCCGTACTCATGAAGACCAACCACTTGCTGCTCGGTCTTCCAGTTCGTCCCGGTAAAGTCGATTGTCGCGGCACCGCTGCCGGCCCAGAAGCTGTTGATTTCGATGATATCTGCAGCTGCAGGCTGTGCTGCAAAAAGTGCCGATGCTGCAAGCGCTACTGCGGTCAAACCGCGAAAACCTGTGATCTTGGTCATTGTCGCCACCCTTGTGTTGTTGTTCTTAACTTGAAATTAACACTTACATTCTGGGTGGGCATTTGACCAACATTGCACGGTGCGAACAATTGTACCAAGGTACAAGCAATGGATATTTCAGGCCAGGCAACAAAGATTCAATGTGTAACTAATTGAGTATTAGTGATTATTTAATACTCTGGTGATGCCACTACATCTGCACTATTTCTTTTGTAGCAGATCCGAGACAGTCGGGAACGCCAGTCTGACTTTCAACTCCCGTTTCATCCGCCTGTTTTCCAACCGCCGCGACTCGTTCATGAAGGACAACAGGGAAGCCGGCAACACCCGCTGCGCCTCGGCTCGCGAGACGCGGGCTGGTCGCGGCAGCCGGTAAGCGTCAGCTACCGCATCAAAGTAGTCGCCCATCTTCATCTCGCCATCGTCACTGGCGTGATACACCCGATTCGGTTTGCCGAGTTGCAAAGCGGCAATGAGGATACGGGCGAGGTCGTCCGCATGGATATGATTGGTGTAGCTATCTTCTTCCCGGACGATGGAGGGCATTCCGCCACGCAAACGCTCCAGCGGCAAACGGTCAACCGCATAGATACCCGGAACTCGCAGAATACTGGCCGCCACCCCATTGCGCGCCGCCCACGCGCGAACCAGCCGTTCCGCATCCACACGCCGCGCTGCCCGTGCAGTCTGCGGATTCACCGGACGCGTCTCGTCCACCCGTGCACCACCGCAATCACCATATACACCGCTGGTACTGATGTAGATGAAGCGCTGCGGCAGCGTGCCTTGCGACAGGGCGGCAAGCAGGTGAAGGGTGCGGGTATCTGAAACTTCAAATCCCCCCTCCGCCCCCCTTTTGCAAAGTGGGGAACCGGGATAGCTCGCGCCGTATGTTCCTCCCGAGCGGGACAACTCCCCCCTTTGTCCGCGGAAGGATCGCTGCACAGCTGTGGGGTACCCGGCGGCGAAATCCTTGCGGGCGAAAAGGGGGGCTGGGGGTTGATTTTCTGTCGGCGGCGGCGCGAGATGCAGCACGACATCCGCCAACCCCGCGATGCGCGACAATCGCTTGCGACTATCCAGATCACCCGCGATCGGAATGACCCCCAGCGCGCGCAATCCTGGGCGCTGTGCGTCATTCCGGATCAACGCGTAGATGCGGTAATTCCGGCTGAGTAACGGTATGGTGCGCAAGGCGATGTCGCCGCTACCGATGATGAGCAGTCGTTTCATGTGCATGATTATGCGTTATTGGCAGGCAGCCCGACAGGATAGAAGAATCGCAGCAGTTGTCTTGTCCGTCCCGGTGAAGGGGAATACCTGATAGGTTTATCTGGGTTAAAATCGCCGCCTTTATTTATCAGGACAGCGCCATGAGCTTCAAAGCCACCCTACAACCGACCAACCACACTTTCCCCATCGGCAAGGATGAAACCATCCTGGGCGCGGCATTGGAGCATGGCATCACCCTGCCCTACAGCTGCCGCGACGGCGCGTGCGGCGTATGCAAGGGCAAGGTTGTAGAAGGTTCGGTTGATCACGGCAAGGCCCAGGCATTTGCATTGAGTGAGGAAGAAAAAGCTGCCGGCATGACCCTGTTCTGCTGTGCCAAGCCCCTCTCGGACCTGATCCTTGAAAGCCATGAAGTCACCTCCTCGCAGGAGATCATCGTCAAGACCCTGCCCTGCCGCGTGGAAAAGATGGTGCGCCTATCTGAAGACGTAATGGCGCTGTACCTCAAGCTGCCCACCAACGAACGCCTGCAATTCCTCTCCGGTCAATACATCGACATCCTGCAAAAAGAAGGCAAGCCGCGCAGCTTCTCGCTGGCGAACTCAGAACACAACGACGAACTGCTGGAACTGCATGTGCGCAACATCGCGGGTGGCACCTTCACCAACCACGTGTTCAACGGCATGAAAGAGCGCGACATCCTGCGCATCAAAGGCCCGCTGGGCAATTTCTACCTGCACGAGGATTCGCCCAAGCCCATCATCTTCGTCGCCAGCGGCACTGGCTTCGCGCCCGTCAAATCCATCATCGAACACGCACTGCATATCGGCTTCAAGCGCGAGATGCATTTCTACTGGGGCGTGCGCAAACAGGCCGACCTGTACATGCTGGACAAGGTAAAGGAATGGGAAGCCCAGGGTATCAAATTCACCCCTGTCGTCTCGGATGAACCGTGGAGCGGTCGCAGCGGCTTCGTGCACCAGGCCGTGCTGGACGACTTCAAGGATATGTCGCAATACCTGGTCTACGCCTGCGGCGCACCGGTGGTGGTGGAAGCGGCCCACCGCGAGTTCACCACCCAGCGCGGCTTGCCGAATGACGCGCTGTACTCGGACGTGTTCACCTTCGTACCGAAGACCTGAACTCGTCATACCGGCCCTTCGGCAGGCTCAGGATAAACTGACCTGCGGTCAGGCCGGTATCCAGATGAAAGGGAAATCCCCGCCCAAGTGTGACTACTCTTGGTTTTGGCTGCTTCGCAGAGCGGTTGATCGGTCTGCCGCCGCCCGGGAGGTGGCAGCAGGCAACTTGCTCAACGTGTCGAAACCTCCTGCCACCAATCGGGCGAAGCCGAGACAACCTCGCCGGACTGATAAAGTTTATTAGCCACATTCAAAGCATCCAAACCGGCCGATGTCTTAATCAAGAAGGTGTTGGCCCCAATTTCCAGCTTTCTCACCACTTCCAGTTGATGTGTCTTGATCCAGCTACCCACTGTCGCAACATCCCAAGCCGGATTCAAACAAACAATCACATTACCGGGAAGCGCGCGCAGACGTCCCGAACCATCAGCATTCTCATGAAAGACTGGGGAGAACCTCCCACTCGGATAGGCCTCCGCCAAAGATCGGGCTGCTGTCGCATCACCACCTTTCAATTGCCAAATTCTGGCCCCCGTCCTCGTTTTTAATTGCAGTGCTGAAGAACTCAAAGTCCTAACGGCACGGGCACTGCGACTTGAAGGTTTAAAGTCTGCCACTAATTCAGGATTGAGCCATACTTGTCTTGTAGTCACTCCATCGTACCAAGAATACGATTGAGACAAGGTTGCAGATTGTGCGGGTCGAACTCCGGGGTGCAAAGCGGCGTTTACAGGAAAACTGCTCATCGCACTGAGCAGGAACAATACAGAATAAGCGGTCCTCGTGAAATGTGTCATTGCATCGATTCCTTATATAGTTGTTCTAGAACTTAGTGTCCGTAGAACTTCATGCTCCAGCCTGTAAATGACCCAGTATCAGGCGTAGGGGTTGTGGCATGAACATCTGCTACTTTCAACGTCCAATTTCCATTGGCAGTTTCACCCAAATGGCCTGCAGTACCAAAACGCCAGGCAGCATATGGCGAACATTTAACTTCTCCGGTGATATTGGGGTCATGACTAAAACACATATGAAGCTCGGCCAATTTGCTGACCGTGCCCGACGGGCTGGTGAGCGTGATTTCCAATTCGGCTGGCCAAGTGTGATTGGGAGCACTAAAAGTAACCTCGATGAATTCGATACTATTGATCGAGCTACCCGCCACCGAAATCGTATTGCTGACACCGATGGTATTGCCATCAGGGATCGCTAACGCCAACGTCCCTGATGATGAAGCAAGCGTTTGTTGAACTGGTAAATTATTCCACGTTGCCGCACGCGCAACTGCTGCCGCCGCATCGACTACACCTAAACCGTATTTTGGGTTGAAATGATATTTCGTTGCTCCCCCAGTCTGATACCAACCAGAGTTGGTCGCGTCGTTTTTTCGCGCAGTTTCCGCGAGGAGGACTCTCACATCACGCCAACCCAGAGTGGATTTGGCTGCCAACACAAGTGCCACGACACCTGCCATAGTTGGTGTGGCGGAAGAAGTACCGTTCATGCACTTGGTGTAATTCGTATCAGCGTAATCGGTCGCCCCTGCAGTTGTGGTCTTGTTGAACCCGACCGTAGCACCGGTGCGATCCACAGTAGTAATGGCATGCATGTTCCCAGTAGAATTCGTTACGCAATATTCACCGCCGGGCGCACTTATCCACAGATTGGCACCAGATTCTGAGTAGGAAGATTGCACGCCCTGATCGTTCACCGCTCCCACCGCCATCACACCGTGATAGTTGGCTTGCCCATCATAGTTGGAGTTATCGAGCGTATACGGCGGTGTAGTTCTGTCCGCCCCATTGCCTGCGGCCCAGAGGTAAACCGTCCCCGCCCCTCCACGTCCACTGGCAACCCCAGTAGTGATTGCAGCTTGCCAGTTCGGATCACTCGCATCCAATGTGCCGTATCCGTCTGAAGCTCCCCAACTGTTGCTGGAAACACCAACATTGGCGACATTCCTTATCATCCCATCTATTTCATCAGACAACAGTTGGGTTTGCAGGACGTTATAGCCGACCACTGTCGCGCGCGGGGCAACACCAATCCCGCCCAACCCATTCGAATCGCGCGCGGCAGCAATACCTGCACATGCCGTACCGTGGCCAGATTTTACATCGGTGGGATCATTGGTCGGATCACTGGTGCCCGTCACATAGTTGTAACTCAAGCCGTTCGCACCAACGTTGCTGGCCAGATCTTCATGCGCCATTTCCAAGCCGTCGTCCACGATAGCGATACGAACGCCTTCACCCTTGGCTTGACCCGTGGTTGCCGCCCAAGCACTGGGTAGGGTAGAACCATTTCCGGCAATATCAATATCTTCGCCTGGTATACCCGCTAGTCCGTTCACGGCCCTTTGCCCTGTGTTCTGCAAATTCCATTGGTCGCCAAAAAGAGGGTCGGCAGCGGAAACAACTGCAACTGGTGTGGCGCTAGCCTGTTTCGAAGCCGCACTCTCACCGCCCGCATTCACGGCAGTCACCACGTAGTAGTAGGTCGTGCCATTGGCAAGCCCGGTGTGCGCTTGCGGGGTAGCAGCACCCGCAGCAAACTTTGTTCCGTTGGATTTATTCACTCCGGAAATGGTGGACCAGTAAACGTTGTAGCCAGTGATGGTGGTATCAGTAGATGGGTCAGTTTTCAGCAAGACAAAGCCGTCTTTGGGCTGCGCAGATAAACCGGCTGGTGCGGCTGGTACAGGAATTGGCGTCGACGTACTACCGCCGCCACAAGCCGTCAGCGCTGCTCCAAATATTACTGTCAAAGCCAGACGCATACGATTTCTCCGCCTAGTTAAATTATTTCGCTTTTTTGCCGGTCTGATTAGACCGATAGATGAAATTGGGCTGCACCGACTTGATGCGCTTGTCCGGCTTGATCTGGTTTTCCATTTCACGCGGGCCGGGATCGTTACTGATGTTCAGCAGGAACACCCCGCCGCCCAGCGGCAGCATGCGCTTGATACCGAGACGACCGTAACGCTCGGTGATGGCACTTTCCTTTTCGCCCGCTTCCAGCGTCACCACATATTCGCCCGGCACACGCGGTGCATCGGTTGACTCCGCAGCCTGCTGCGTTGAAGATGGCACGTGACCGCATGCCGCGAGTGCCATCGCCGCAACCAGCATCCAAGCCCCCGAAATAATATTCATGCTGACCGCCCCCTATATAAATCCCCTGGTGTTTGCGCGGAGATAAGCACCCCTCTCCGTTGCCTGACTTTAACAGCGCGCGGCGATACTGGAAAGCGCGCACAAAACCAGTCCATGCCCGCCGATTCATGTGCAGGTAAAAGTCGTAAGGTATGGAGGGATGAGAGAAAAGACCGGCCATGCGCCGGATCAGCCACCACTGCACGAACGCGCAGTGGTGGCTTGGCAAATCAACGACAGGAGACTCCGGCTACCAGTCTGGCGAAGATAGAACTCTATGCCCGCTTCCTGACTAAGGAAGGCGAATCAGTTGCCCAGCCTTGATCGTCGGCTTCCCTTTTGCATCAACGAGCACCCGCCCCTTGATCCGGACGTGTTCACCCTGCGCCTTTTCGGGTGAAACACCTTCAGGCATGGCACCGGAAACATAAATGCAGCCTGATCCATCCTCAAGCACCCAATCGCTACGGGTGATCATTGCAGAAGCCGGACATCCTTTCCAACCGCGGAAGGTGCCCGTAAGTTCGACCTCTTGGTCGTTCATACGGCCGGCATTCTCCATCACCTGCTTGATTGTGGCTGCTCCGGCTTTTTGGTCGAGTTGAAGCGCGGGAGCTTTAGCTTCTGCCATCGGCTTCGATGATCCCGCGCCGTTGTCGGTGGAACAGGCGAGCAAGGGCGCACAACACATGACCGCTATGAAACATTGTCGTTTGATGATTTTCATATTGCACCCCTACTTATTCAATCTGCTGGGCAGATCTTTTTTCTGTTTGAAGATCACGTTGATAGACTTCCCGGGGATTGGCAATGCCTGGTTGCCGGGAAGTGCGCCACCACCGGACATCCGGGTCAGCCCCCCGACCCACCACCAGTCAGAATAGGTATTCAAGCAGTTGAACGGCGAGCTGCATGAATTCGGTTGGGGATTTGTCAAATCCAGATTAACTGCGGCAATAGGTTCATGCCAGTTTGTATCACTATAAACGGCTTGGTCGAGAACTTGAATACGAGCCTTTGCTTGAGTACAGCTTGAACCATTTGCATAATAATTCACAAAGATATCAAAAGTTCCGGCCTTGACTGTTGAGTTAGCAACATAATATTCATAGGCATTACCCGAAACAGATGAATCCTGCGAGAAAGTGCCGTTTGGTGAGGTTTGTCCCATATAGGGCGCATGCCATTTACCGTCGGATTCGTTGATGACGAGATCCAAATCCGCATCGCATGCAGAACCGTCCGGCTTAGTCCAGGACATCATCACCGCAAAGTTACCTACGGCAGCGGTATAACCACCAGCACCGCCCGTCAAGGCTGATACATAACCCCCCCAGGTTCCTGTCGCCGAAGCCCTTGCAGTGAGGTTGCTCTTCAAAAGTGCGTATTGCGCTAGGTCAGCCGCGTTTGTCTGTGCTGCAGTCGGAATGTAGATTGCAAGACCTTGCGAGTTGGCCATGCTGGTTCCGGTTGTTTTGCTGTTCACGACAACACTTCCCTTCATCGCCACGATGTCACCGCACAATGTTTTGGCTGTGCCGGCAGGTAAGCTCGTGTTCAGATATTGACAGAAGTGGAACAAGTCGTGGTTCGTTGGGTACGTATATGCCTGCGTATTTCCCTGTGCTAATGTAACAACGGTATTGGTGCTCGTATCCGCAGCCAAAGCTTTGGCCAGCGCTACGATTTTGGCATCGAGCGCATCAATCTGCGCCATATCAACTGCCGATTTCGTTGTTGATTCCCGCGTATTGGGAACATAGAACGCATTGTATTTATCCACTATAGTGGACGCCAGTGTGCGGCTACTCATGGTCGGAGTCTGCGTCAGCGCCCCCAGGATGGTGTCATAGGGATCGCCCGCGCCCGGCTCGGTCTCTTCGGAGAAGACCATGTAATCCGTCAAACCGCGGAACTCATAGGCAACTTCGTACATGGCCATGAGGCAGGCGTCAAAATTCACGATGTCGAGGTGAACGCCCGAATCGGAAACGGCTTTTGCCAGATCGGGTAGGCTCATAAAGGAACCGCTGGTCTCGTCCTGAACGGCACCGCGCTGGGGACTGGCTATTTCTCGAGTCTTCCATCCCGCACCATGGTCCCATATGACAAGCGCATAGTGCTGCGCAGGATAGTTCGTTTTTGCCCAAGTGATAAACGCCGCCAAGGTGGCGGGCTTGCCCATGTCGACGTTGCCAAGACTGGTGCCAGTCAGATTGACGCTGTTAGTATTGTTATCATTCTGAACATATATGCGGCGTGTATCTGTAGGCAGGCCGGTAGAGTATTTCGAGCTGAATTCCGCCTGCACGACGATGGCGACATTGGCATTCGACCCGACTTTTTCCATCTCATTGATATCGGCCGCGCCTGCATCGGAGAGATTATTGTCCGCCCCCATGTAGACCATGTACGTCCATTGGCGACCGGATGTACCGCCACCGCCACCAGTGGTGGTGGTGCCAGTACTGCCACCACCACCACAAGCCACCAACACCAAGCTCAAAAGTACTGCCAGAACCAGACGCATATTCATTTCGATGCCCCTTATATTTATTTCAAAGCCAGAAAGCGGCTGGCAATCACAAATCCAACCGGATAGCGGCACTGTAGCACGGTGTTTTTGCAGCGGGCTATAGTCCAATATGCCTATTCACGCTTTATTTACTAAAGAACCCGAAACATACCCCATTGGAACACTATTGTTTACGTCGGGTATTTGCGATGGGGGAAAAGCGCTAACCAATATCTACTTTGATTTGGTGCCCACCCTGCAATTCTGATTGGCACTGCGAGTGGTGGTCGTACAAATCGAATCTCCCGTTAAGTCGCCGTCTTAACGGCGACCCCGTTGATAATTAGCGCAAACAAACGATATTTGTACCGTTTTCAATGCACCCACACCCGCCGAAACCGTTGGGGTAATGACCGTCGGTGACTGTCATCGTGACTATGTAAGTTGCCGTGGTGCCATCCTCTGCTGTGACCACGTAACTCACTGGGGTATTAACAAAATTGTTCGAAGTGACGCCGCTAGTTTGCGGTGTCCCTCCTACGGTGACGCTGTCACCTGTGCTTAAAAAAGTAGCGGCCTCTCCCCCTCTGTAATCACCGGGTGGCATGGTGAGTGCAATGGTCTTGTTTGTTTCGTTAATACTGCCGGTTACCCCACTAATCGAGAAGGCGGTGATGGCCTTGGCGGAACTCGCAATAGAGACCGTTACGCGATAGATCGCTGTCGTACCATTCTCAGCTGTAACGATATAGTCCAGCGGTGTATTGAAGAGATTCGATGTTGTGCCACTCAATTGTTGCATTCCTCCCACCGTGACGGTTGCACCAGGGGATGCGGTGAAGGAGGCTATCAGCGCCGTAGTCGTGTAGTAGCTCGCGATGAGGGAGCCAGGTTGCAATTTGATCGAAATGGTCTTGATCGCTTGCGATTCATCGATTTTTCCGGTCACACTACCCATTTTGGCGGCGATTGAAAAACCCGTGATGAGTTTTGCCGTATTGGGACCAACCTTCACCGTCACCACATAACTCACCGATCCCCCATCATCCGCTGTGACGGTATATGTCACCGGATAGAGAAAGCTATGCTCGGTCACCCCGCTGACTTGCGGCGTTCCGGCGACCTCAATCTTTAACCCCCTGAAAGAAAATGTGGGAGTCAGTTTTGTAATATCGGAGCCGTAGGGGACGGTAACTGCGATGGGTTTGTTGGTCGCAGGCGCTTGGTCGATTGACCCGGTCTCTCCAAGAATTTTGAAGACCGTAATGGATTTGTCGGTGTTTAGCGAGACTGACACCATGACGGTATAGCTCGCCTTTGTGCCATCTGCCGCAGTGACGGTGTATTTCACGGGCTTGCTGAAATCATTCGGGGTCTCGCTACTGAATTGCGGTGTGTCTCCAACCATGACACTACTTGCTCCGGGCGCCTGGAACGTGGCCTTGAGTCCCGATACGACAGTTCCATATTGGAATACGAAAGAGATTGTCTTGTCTGTGGCTATTTCGTCGATGTCACCTTCCTTACCGGCCAGCACAAATTTGCTGATCTTCTTGGCAGTGTTGGCGGCAACTGTCACCTTCACTGTGTAGTCTACTTTTGAGCCATCCTGTGCGGTGACGGTATAGGACACCGGACTGGTGAAATTATTCTGAGTCTCGCCACTTTTTTGCTGAATTGGGGTTGTGCCGACCATGATGCTGACACCCGCACCCGCAGGGACGGTAAAGGTGGCAGTCAGTGCATTGACCTCGGTGCCATAGGGCACGGTAATCGCAATGGATTTGTCCGCTTCAACGATATTGCTAGTCTCGCCCTGCAGCGAGAAAGAGAACGAGGTAATGGCTTTCGCAGTCGGTCCGGTTAGATCGCCGATTTTGTTGCCGCTGCCACTGCTTCCGCCGCCACAAGACACCAAGAGGGACAACATGCCGAATAAAAATACATTGCTCAGGCGAGTTTTAATGCTCATTTCGTTATTCCTCTTAACGTGTGTTGGCTAACGCAGACAAATCAAACCAGTCCCGATAAATCGTGACTGTGCAAAGAAGGTTGCGTGGTGGGTGTAGCAAGTGATTCCCCTATATCGAACAAGCGTGCAGCTGGCGTTACATCCCGTCGTTGCGGGAGTTTCTTGCGCCAGCCATCCTGTTCTGGGGATTCCGCTGTGAGCCTCGCATCGTGCTTGCGTTGCGATGTGCGTCCAGCGGATTTGCAAGTGGGGCGCACTTTATGGGAGGTAACGGGGGGATGTCAATGCTGGCGTGATGGATATAACCGAGGATTTCAAGCAACAATGGCTGTGTCTATTCAACACTTGATGGTGCAGTAAGTGGCATTAATCTAGCTTCTCAAAATACCGTCCGATTTTATCTCTGGTAGTGCTTATTTGCTTTACTCGGGCATGGGCAGGTTGAATTAATCCAAAACTTTTATTAATTGATTCAGAAGGGAATGAACCAAACCGTATCTGCCCCGCGCAGTCTGTTTCTTTGCATCTATATAAAACTATGTTTTTTGGTGCTGGCGTTTTGCAAGCATCCACATACCTACTACAGACTACTGCTAATATTTCTTTAGAAATATCCCCGACTACAATCCCATCTCTGAAAATAGTGCTTTGTGACTGGGGGTCCTCAGTTATGAGGAGATAATTGGCTGAAGTGCCTGCGCGTGTATACAGCTCTACTTGGAGAGTGTGCGGAATTTTTGTAATCGTTCCGGCGTTTGCCTGGATACTCGAAGCCAAAGAGAACAAGGTTGCGCGCGGATCCCGGATTGCTCCGTCGGCCTCATTTTGGTAATCGAGAGCGTCACTGTAGTAAACATTTAAGTGGAATTCACCAAGATCGAATTCGATGCCAGCGTTACTGCTAGCATTCGCATCAGGTGGTTGGATAGCAATAACTGCCATCAAAATCAGTCCGGCTGAAAATTTAGCTAAGCGCTTGTACATTCATTTCTCCCGTTCAACTGCGCCACTTAAAACGGGCGGCCAGTTTGATTTCTGATCCGCACGGTTAGGAATTGAATATCGGCCCTGTGTAATCTTGTTAACTTTTTCGACTTTTACTCCTTGTTCTTTTAGCACGCTATAGAAATGATCGAAATCAAAATTCTCTGGGTCGCTGTGCCCATTCTTTACGCCGCGGTCAACTTCTATATGCGGAACAATTATGAGATCGTCACCACTTTTGACAGCCTCTGTGTTTAGCTGCTTATAAATCTCGGCGAGCTTGTTGTATTGGGCCTTACTGGGACTGTCGCCCGCCGCGTAATTTAGTTCAATGTGATACATCGTACCGATAAGCGATTTGTCCTGTTTCTCGCGCTTCGTTGCCCATGCATCTTTGTCGAAATCGATAATATTAATTATTTCTCCATCGCGCATGATGTATGCATGAGCTTTGCCTTGATGCCCGATATATCCCTCAATGGATTTCTTTGATAGTTCCCCACCTGTGCTATGGATTACGAAATAGTTTTTGCGTTTAAGCGTGATTTTGACAACCTTTGCTTGGCTATCATCTCCCGCAGTTGTAGTCATAGTGCCGCGATAAACTAATTTAGTGCCATTAGGCGAAACAAGCGTTGGACTCATAGTGATTCACCTGTGTAAATTTTCACGTCTTCAGACGCGGCCTGAGACGATAGTAAATGTGTATGTCCGACTGCATCGGTGGTTCCATATTCAACATCCCCATTTTGGCGCACCATCGCATACTCTAGGTTTGCAATAGGCAGCCCTGTCTTTTCGTCGAGGATGACGTACTTATCGTTAAATACCGATTGCGTTGAAGCAACCGCTTTAACCGCCGCCGCCTTACTCACCCCGCCCCCCATCAACTGCACCGACTGCCCCGTAATCGCCACACTGCTGCCCTCGATGTCGATCTGCGGTGCCTGGATGGTCACCTTGCCGTCACTCAGTTCGATCTGTCCCGCTCCCTGCGCGATGGTGATCGCTCCGCCTTCGGACAGGATGCTGATGT
>JAYTUW010000048.1:0-22794 GCA_043744345.1 Sideroxydans sp.
GAAAATGAACGAATGTCCGGCAGCAGCGCACGCGCTTCGGCCTGGCTCAGGTTCAGCCCCATGGTGGCGTACGCCGCGATGATGCCGTGCGCGCCGGAATGTTTGCCCACCACCAGCTTGTGATGACGGCCCACTTCCTCGGGATCGAAGCCCTGATAGGTATCGGGGTCCTTGAGCAGGCCATCGACGTGGATTCCCGCCTCATGGGTAAACACGCCCTCGCCCACCAGACTCTTCTGCCACGGCACCGGACGTCCGGACGCGGCCGCAACAAGAGCCGAAAGGGACGGGAACTGGGTGAGGTCGATGCCGGTATTCAGGTTGTAGAGTTTCTTCAGGCCCATGGCGACTTCTTCCAACGGCGCATTGCCGGCGCGTTCGCCCAGACCGTTCACGGTGGTATTGATATGCGTGGCACCGGCCACGGCGGCGGCCAAACTGTTGGCGGTAGCCAGACCGAGATCGTCATGCGCGTGCATCTCGATCTCCATATCCACCGCACTGCGCAAGGCAGAGATCGCCTTGTGCACGCCGAACGGCTCCATCACGCCCAGCGTATCGGCATAACGGATGCGGATCGCACCGGCATGCTGCGCGGCCTCGGCCACTTGCAACAGAAATTCAGGATCGGCGCGCGAGGCATCCTCGCAGCCAACGATGATGCCCATGCCTTGCTCGCAAGCGAACGGCACCAGATCGTAGATGGTCTCCAGGACCCAGTCGCGGTCCTTGCCCAATTTCTTCTTGATTTGGATGTCCGAGACCGGAATCGAAAGGTCGACGATATGAACATCGACCAGTTCGGCAGCCAGGATGTCCGGCTTGCACATGCGGCACCAGGCCACCAGTTTTGCGTTCAGGTCCAGCGACGCGACTGCGTTGATGCTGTCGCGTTCCTCTTCACCCATGGCCGGGATACCGACTTCCAGTTCCTGCACACCCAGCGCATCGAGCTGGCGAGCGATGTCCAGCTTCTCTTCCAGCGTGAACGCCACCCCGGCGGTCTGTTCGCCGTCGCGCAGGGTGGTGTCGTCGATGATGATGGTGCGGGACATGATTACCTCCTCGTAGGGCGCATTAGGCGCAGCCGTAATGCGCCGGATGTTCATCGGATTCAAACACCCGGTGCAATGCGCTGCGCTTATTGCACCCTACGGATAGTCCGATAGTCTTCATGCGTAGGTCGGCGCGAACGCCTTTTCCGGTTCAGCTGCGGGACCATCGCCTTCCCAATACGGCGACAGTTTGCGCAGTTGCGCGATGATCTCGGGCACCACGGCAATCACACGATCCACTTCGGCCTCGGTGCTGTAGCGCGACAGCGAGAAGCGCACCGTGCCGTGTGCGGCGGTGTAGGGAATACCCATCGCGCGCATCACATGGCTGGGCTCCAGCGAACCGGAGGTGCAGGCGGAACCGCTCGAAGCAGCGATGCCGAACTTGTTGAGCAGCAGCAAGATCGCCTCCCCCTCGATGAATTCGAACGCGATGTTGCTGGTGTTGGGCAGACGGTTGTCCGGATTGCCAGTGACGAACGAACGCGGCACTTTTGAGAGAATGCCTGCTTCCAGTTTGTCACGCAGACGCGCGACTTCCGTATTCTCGAAGGTCATTGCTTCAAGTGCCATCTCGGCGGCTTTACCCAAGCCGACAATCGAGGTGCTGTTTTCGGTACCGGCCCGGCGACCGCGCTCCTGATGTCCACCGCGCAACAACGGACGGAAGCGTGTGCCGCGCTTCAGGTACAGGACGCCGATGCCTTTGGGCGCATGCAGTTTGTGACCGGACACGGAAAGCATGTCGATCTTGGTATCTTTCAGGTTCAGCGGCACCTTGCCCACGGCCTGCACCGCGTCGGTGTGGAACATGGCTCCGGCAGCGTGCGCCAGTTCGGCCATCTCGACCACGGGGAAGAAAGTGCCGGTCTCGTTGTTCGCCCACATCACCGACACCACGGCGACCTGGTCGGTGAGCAGCTTCTTGTATTCGTCCATATCCAGACGACCTTTGCCGTCCACCTTGAGCAAATGCACCTTGTAGCCTTCTTTTTCCAGATGGGTACACAGCGTGAGGATCGCCGGATGCTCGACGGTGGTGGTGATGATCTCTTTGCGTTCCGGCTGCGCCTTCAAAGCAGAGATGAGCGCGGTGGAATCCGATTCGGTACCGCAGGAAGTGAAAATGATCTCGGAGTCGTGTTCCGCACCGAGCAACTCCTGCACCTGCATGCGCGCCTTCTTGATGGCGAGACCCACTTTGTTGCCGAAGCTGTGCATCGAAGAGGGATTGCCGAACTGCTCGGTGAAATACGGCAGCATGGCTTCCACCACGGCGGGGTCTACCCGTGTGGTTGCGTTGTTGTCGAAATAGATGCCTTCCATTTTTAAGCTCCTTTTTCTATTCCCTCTCCCGCAAGCGGGAGAGGGTTAGGGTGAGGGTCGGTGAGTAACAATACTTTCGCTTTCACCCAACGCCCCTCATCCCCAGCCCTTCCCCCGCCTGCGGGGGAAGGGAGTTAATGCATCACGGATGGCAACTCGCCCTGCTCAGCGCCCCTGCCTTGGTCGGCACGATCTTGATGAACTCTTTCAGCTCTTCCATCAACTTCTGCTGGATGCCCTGCAACGTGAGCGCTTCCATCTGGCAGCCCGCACATGCGCCGGTCATGTTGACGTAGATGGTCTTGCCGTCCACATCCACCAGCTCGATGTCGCCGCCGTCGCGCTTGAGTTGCGGGCGCACGGATTCCAGCACGGCTTCGATCTTTCGGATGCGTTGCAGGTTGGTCATGCCCACGGGTTTGGCTTCCTCCTTGGCAGGCGTACCGGGCTTGAAGCTTTCACCGCGCTCGGTCATCACCTTCGCCAGAATCTCTTCGATGCCTTCGTGGCACGACGAACAACCGCCGCCCGCCTTGGTGTAGTTGGTCACATCCTGCACCGAGCACAGGTCGTTGGCGCGTATGGTCTCTTCGATCAGCACGGCGTCGATGGCGAAACACTTGCATACCAGCGCGCCCTCTTCATGGTCGTCACTCCACACTTCGCCGCGATAGTTGGCCACGGCAGCCTGCAGCGCCTCGCGTCCCATCACCGAGCAGTGCATCTTTTCCGGGGGCAGGCCATCGAGGTAATCTGCGATATCCTGGTTGCTCACCTTGAGTGCATCGTCCAGCGTCTTGCCCTTGATCATCTCGGTGAGCGCGGAAGACGATGCGATGGCCGAGCCGCAACCGAAGGTCTGGAAATGCGCGTCGAGAATGACGTCGGTATCCGGTTCAACCTTGAGCATCAGGCGCAGCGCGTCGCCGCACGAGATTGAGCCGACATCGCCCACTCCGTTCGCGCCTTCCAGCACACCGGCATTGCGCGGTTGAAAGAAGTGTTCTTTGACTTTTTCCGAGTAGTCCCACATGGCTAAACTCCTTTATGCAGAGAAAGATGAACCGCACGCACAGCTGGAGCTGGCATTCGGGTTTTCGAATTTGAAGCCGCTGCCGGTCAGGCTGTCGACGAAGTCGACGGTCACGCCTTCCAGCAACGGAGCAGACAGCGGATCGACCAGCAGGGTGACCGCGCCGTATTCCAGCACCGTGTCATCTTCGTTCTTCACCTCTTCCAGCGACATGCCATACTGGAAACCGGAACAGCCGCCGCCCGAGATGGCGATGCGCAGCCCGGCAACGGGGGCATCCGTTCCTTTGATGAATCTCTCCACGGCGGAGATGGCGTTGGGTGTCATGGTGATCATGGTTCGCTCCTATCAGGTGGTCTGTGCCTGAGTATTCGCAAACTACGTGCCAGCCATGGCGTAATACATTAAGTGATTGTTTTATTGAATAACTGCAGAATTATCACGCTCTACTCGCGTGTGTGGAACAAGACGGGCGTGGGGTGTTGTAGGGTTTGTAACAAGACTTGCAAAGACCCTGCCGACAGGCGTACCCGGCCGGGGCAAACACTTAAAACTTCTTGAAACATCATTGCTGTAGCAGAAATGAATAACGCCGAACGGGTCGGCGTTATATATCGGGATATTAAATTCCGATCTGGTCAGTCATCTAAGCTGACGTGGTGTGCAACACAGGATCTTCCTCACGACATTGCCGATAAGCGCCCCCCCTTTTGTGGTTACATCTCCAAGTTACAAAATTTTCTGACCACGAATATTTTATACACCTAACTTTTGACGAATTCAATTCAAAAGCCCGAGTTCCCACATGCGCCGCTCGGGCAATTTGTCGTAAGACCTTTTGTCGGCGGGGATTTTGGGTAAGCAAAATGACTTATTGATGTTTCCATAAATGATTACAAAGTATTGAACGAATGCACCGACGCGCAAGATATGAACATCGTCATTCCGGCGAAGGCCGGAATCCAGTGCATTTACTCAACATGCATTGGCGCTGTCTCGCTTCGCGTGCACTGTTTGATTCCCTGGATTCCGACCTTCGCAGGATGACGTCCCCCAACCTTTCCTGTCACACTACGCCCCTTCCCGCAAAACAAACCCATCATGACCCAACACACTCCCCACACCACGCTCCTGGCCGACTACACCCCGCCGCCTTTCCTGATCGACACCGTCGATGTCGACATCGACTTCCGCGCCGGTGAAGCCGTTGTGACCGCGCAGCTGGCCGTGCGGCGCAATCCGGCGGCGCACACGCCGGAGGCAGCATTGGTGCTCGACGGTGAAGAGCTTGAATTGCTGGGCGTAAGCCTCGACGGTGTGCAACTCTCCGCAGAACATTACCGGTTGAGCCACGATCAGTTAACGCTTGCAGGTGTTCCCGATGCCTTCCGCCTCGAAACACAATCGCGCATCCACCCCGATACCAACACCCGCCTTTCCGGTCTCTACCGCTCGGCCAACGGCTATTTTACCCAGTGCGAGGCGCAGGGCTTTCGGCGCATCACCTGGTTTCAGGACAGACCGGATGTGATGTCTCGCTACACCGTCACCCTGCACGCCGACAAGGCGGTGTTGCCGCAATTGCTGGCCAACGGCAATCCGGTGGGCAGCGGCGACGAGGCCGGAGGCCGTCACTGGGCCAAGTGGCAAGACCCCTTCCCCAAGCCCTGCTACCTGTTCGCCGTGGTTGCAGCCAAGCTCGATGTGCTGGGCGACAGCTATCGCACGCTGTCGGGCCGCGATGTGAAACTGGCGATCTACGTCGAGCACGGCAAGCTGGACCAATGCGCACACGCCATGGCTGCGCTCAAGAAGGCCATGCACTGGGACGAGCAGACTTTCGGTCTGGAATGCGATCTCGACATCTACATGATCGTGGCCGTCGGCGACTTCAACATGGGCGCGATGGAGAACAAGGGGCTGAACATCTTCAACACCAAGTACGTGCTGGCCCGGCCGGACGTGGCCACCGATGTCGATTACGAAAACATCGACCGCGTGGTGGCGCACGAATATTTCCACAACTGGACCGGCAACCGCGTGACCTGCCGCGACTGGTTCCAGCTCTCGCTCAAGGAAGGACTCACCGTCTTCCGCGATCAGCAGTTCGGTGCCGACGTGCATAACCATTCGGTCGCGCGTATTCGCGAGGTGCGCGGCCTGCGCGCCGGACAATTCCCCGAAGACAACGGCCCCATGGCACATCCGGTGCGGCCCGCGTCGTATATCGAGATCAACAATTTCTACACCGCCACCGTCTATCAAAAAGGAGCCGAAGTGGTGCGCATGATCCAGACCCTGATCGGCAAGGCCGCCTTCCGTCGCGGCATGGATCTTTACTTCGAACGCCACGATGGCCAGGCCGTGACGTGCGACGACTTCGTCGCCGCCATGGACTATGCCTCCGGTGTCGATCTCAAGCAGTTCATGCGCTGGTACGACCAGGCCGGGTTGCCGCACATCCGCGCCACCGGTAGCTACGATGCGGCAAAACAACGCTACGTGTTAAATCTGAGTCAGTCCTGTGCTGCCACGCCCGGCCAGCCGGCAAAAAAGCCGTACCACATCCCCGTTACCGTCGGCCTGGTCGGCCCCAACGGGGAAGACCTGCCCCTGTATCTGGCGGGCGACAGCAACGTGACCACCGAGCGCGTACTCTCATTGCAAACCGCAACGCAAGAATTCATCTTTGAAAGGGTGGCCGTTGCGCCCGTGCCCTCGCTGCTGCGCGATTTCTCGGCGCCAGTCGTGCTCGAATTCGAATACTCGGCAGCAGAGCTCGCCCACTTGCTGGCGCATGATCACGATCCATTCAATCGCTGCGAAGCCGGACAACGACTGGCCAGCCAACTGATCATTGCCGCCACCGCCGCCATCAGCGCGGGCAAAACGCCAAGCTGGTCGGAAGATTTTGTCAAAGCGGCAGCGCGCGTACTGGCCGAATCCTCCACCGACCCGGCCTTCGCCGCCGAAGCGTTGACACTGCCCGGCGAAGCAACGCTGGCGGAACAACTGGACATCGTCGACCCCGATGCACTACACGCTGCCCGCAACGGCTTGCGCCGCCACCTTGCACAACAACTCGGCACTGAATTCAGAGCGTGCTATGAGTCGCTCGCACCAACCGGCATCTACAAGCCCGATTCGCACGATGCCGCCCGCCGCGCCTTGCGCAATCTGTGTCTGGGCTACCTGTGCGAAACAGACAGCGCGGAGACGCGCGCGCTGGCGAAGAAGCAATTCGACACCGCAAACAACATGACCGACCAATTCGCCGCACTCAGCGTGCTGGCACAGAGCGAAGGAAAAGAACGCGTGCAAGCCCTGGAGTCCTTCTATGCACGCTGGAAAGACGAAGCGCTGGTCATCGACAAATGGCTGCAAGTGCAGTCAACCAGCCGTCGCCCCGGCACACTGGCGGAAGTCGAGCGGCTAGTCGCGCATCCCGCATTCGATCTGCGCAACCCGAACAAGGTTTACTCGTTGTTGCGCGCCTTTGGCAGCAACCATGTGCGCTTCCACGCCGCCGACGGCAGCGGCTACCGCTTCCTCGCCGAACAAACCCGCACGCTCGACGGCATCAACCCGCAAGTCGCCGCACGGCTGGCACGCTGTTTCGACCGCTGGCGCAGGTTCGATGCCCCGCGCCAGGCACACGCCCGTGCTGCGCTGGAAACGCTGCGCAATCACAAGGGATTGTCGCGCGATGTGTTTGAGATCGTGGAGAGGTCGCTGGGGTGACGCCACACTCTGCTTTCCCTTTTTGCAAAGGGCGGGTGGAAGTATGACTGGACACCGGCCTGCGCCGGTGTGAGTGGCTTGATCAGGATTTTCCAAGCCTATTGATCCGCCATCAGTTAAATGACCTCCGGCAAAGCCGGAGGCTTATTGGGTGAGCGCCTCAAAGGCGCTGATAAAACCGTGAGCCGCCCTTGGCGGTATCGCCAGCAGTTTCCCCCTTTGACAAAGGGGGAGTAAGGGGGATTTAAAATCGTGGCACATCTTCCTCTCTCAAATCCCCCCTCGCCCCCCTTTACAAAGGGGGGAATATTCCCAGCTCTTTATTTCTATCCGCCGCATGACCGCAGCACAAGTCAAACTTCTGGAGTCCCCCGGCATAGCCGGGGGTTTACCTCACTGAAATTAGTGATAACGCCGATTAAGTCCCCTGTCCCACGGGGAAAATGGATAGCTCGTTGAATTCTCACCCTCACCCCAGCCCTCTCCCAGAGGGCGAGGGAGAGGAAGAACTGCCGACTTGCTCGGTGTTTCAATAGGATGAATCTACATCTTCTGCTTGATCGCCAGAACCGCCTGATTCCTCAGCGTGCGCAGCAGCGAAAGCTGTTTCTCTGACAACTTCAGGCTATGCGCCTGCTGCATGTCTGCATAGAACATCCCGACCGTCCTTTTATTGATCACCACCGGCAGCAGGACGAAACTCTGCGCATCAATCAGGCCGCGATACCATGCGGGGATCTTGCTGGCGATCGTCTCCGCGCTCACATCCTCGATCACGATATCGACCCCCTCCTTGATTGCAAGGTGGAATACATCCGATTCGAATTCGAGTTTGAAACGGAAGCGGGGAATCACCTCCTCCACATCCTCGCCCAGACCGATGCGCGCGGCCATTGTGTTCGTCTTGTTGTCGCGTATGCAGATCAGGGCGCGCTTGAAGCCCAGCCCGCGATAGATGGTCTCCAGCACCATCAGCAGCACGTCGTTCAGCTTGAAGTCCTCCACCAGCGTGTTGGTCACATCCTGAATCCCCGCCCCCAATACGCTTTCGGGGTCGGTCTTTGCCACCAGCGATTCGGCACGCTCACCACCGTTCAGCGCTGATTCGATACCGGGTACCCCGGCCATATCTTTGCCAGCCGCCTTGTGCGGTGCGGGATGTGCAGCCGCCTGCCCGCTCCACTGTTTCACCTTGTGAATAAGCGGACTGCGCGCCGAGTTGATACCCAGCGACATGTCGCGCCGCGCCAGTTCCTGCAAGCCGCTCTCCACCGATTCGTTCAGTTTGCGCTCGGACAGATCGAGCGCATTCTTGTAACGGAAGCGCAGCTTGTTGAGCGCCTGGGATTTCTGGTCCGGCGGCGTCCCGGCCGCAACCTCGCACAGATCGTTGGCCAGATTCACGGTTGCTCTGAGCAGATTCGTGTCGTCCTTGGGCTTGTCGACTTCCTCGTCGGCTGGCAGTTTCTCCATCCCCCTCAGCAGCCGGTTCGGAAAGTTCCAGCTACGCGCCACGCCGACCCCGATCTCGTTGTAAGTCAGCCCCAGCACCTTGATCGCGGCCTGCTCCTCCGTCACCCCCTGCTCGACGAGCCGGGAAATATCCTTGCTCTCATCAAAGAAGTAGAACGTCACCAGCATGCGGCCGAGGCTGAAGAACATGGAACAAATCCGCACCTCCTCGTCATCGCGGATGTTGTGCCCCGAGGTCAGCTGCGTCGCCACCACCCCCGCAAAGAAAGCCGCGACCACCTCGTCCTTGAGTTGATGCGCCAAGGAACGGTTCTGCATGAACTCAAGCAGGATGAGCGACATTGCGATGTTGCGCACCGTGTCGAACCCAAGGATCACCACCGCCTTGGAGATGGTATAGATGGTGCCGCCGAACTGCCCGTAGGAAACGGTATTCACCAGCCGCAGCAGTTTGTTGGTCAGCGCAAAATCCTGCAGGATGACGCGTGCCAGCTTGCTGGCGCTTTCCGACTCCGAGGCCACGATAGTGTTGATCTCGGTGATGATGCTGGACAACGCGGGAAAGTCGCTCTTGGTGCGCATGCGCCGCAGCAGGAATTCCAGCGTGCTGTTCGAATCGCCAGCCGCAGCCGCCGTGTCTCCACCCAGGAATTCCTTGAGTGCGTTGCGCATGCTGGCCGCATCCGGATAGCGGTCCTCCTTGTGCTTGCCCACCGACTTCATAATGATGGCGGTGACTTTCTCGTCCAGCTCTGCGTTATGCGCCGAAGGAGGGATCACCGGCTCATGCGCGACCCGGTTCATGACTTCAAAAACGTTTTCGCCCTTGTATGCTGCCGTTCCGGTAGCCATCTCATACAACACCATGCCCACCGAATAAAGATCGGCGCTGGCATCCAGCGCCTGATTGGAGAAACACTCCGGTGCCATGTATTGCGGCGAGCCGACGACCTCCTCGGTGGCGGCCTGCTCCTGCATCAGCCTGGAGATACCGAAATCCATCAGCATGGGCTGTCCGCGCAGTCCCAGCATGATGTTGCCCGGCTTGATATCGAGGTGCATCACGCCCTGCTGATGCGCATATTCGAGAGAATCCAGCAGGGAGCAGGCGATCTCGACCGACTTCACCAGCGGCAGCGCACCGCCTTTCAGCATCGTCGCCAGCGTCCCACCGTCGATATAGGCATATATAAGGTAGGGCTCCCCCTGTTGCTCTCCGGCGTCGTAAAGGGGGACGATATTAGGATGCTGCAATTTGCTGACGATGCGCGCCTCGCGCAACAAGCGGTCAGTCTGGGCACCCGGGCGCAGCATCTTGATGGCGACTTCGCGTTCCAGTTGCGGGTCCTGCGCAAGATAGACCGCGCCTTGCGCTCCCCGCCCGAGCTCACGAATGATATTGAAACGACCGACTTTCTTGACCGCCATATGCGCCTGCCCCTGACGAGTTGGACCTTCAGGCAGGCATCATAACAGCCAGACACCCATCTGCTGCAATGGGTACGGCTCCCTTCAGGAATGGCTACTTCAGGAATTCGAGGACTCTTGCGGCATCGAACGGCCAGCCCAACTCCGCTCCCGTATCCCTGCGC
Source organism: Sideroxydans sp. (assembly GCA_043744345.1). Lineage (GTDB taxonomy): Bacteria > Pseudomonadota > Gammaproteobacteria > Burkholderiales > Gallionellaceae > Sideroxyarcus. Next base: position 10,221 of record JAYTUW010000048.1, read on the forward strand.
TGCAACACCGGTATGCGTATGCCGTACTTCTCCGTCAGTTCATCGTCGTCAGCGATATCGATGTAATAGGCTTCAATTCCTATCTCACGCAGGATCGCTTCCGCCTCTTCGCACAGGTGACAGAATGTTGTGCCGTACAGTTCTATGTCCATAGTTGATTCTAAATCCGTTTGCACTCTCAAGGCAGCACCTCCACCACTTCCCCCTTTGAAAAAGGGGGATTGAGGGGGATTTGCCGTTTGTGTGATTGATCACCATTTTCAAATCCCCCCATACCCCCCTTTGCACCCGCAAGGAGTACGCCGGTGGGTACCCCGCTGCTGCGCAGCGACCCTTCCGCAGCCAAAGTGGGGCAAAGGCGAGAGCGGCGTCACGAAATCAAACTTACCTCCCTGACTCCAGGTTCACACAAACCCGCGCACCAGCGACGCCAGCTTCGCCAACCCCTCCTCTGCCTGAACCTCACTCGCATGGCTGAAATTCAATCGCAGTTGCCCGCAACTCTCCACTTGCAGCGGCAGGAACGGTTCCCCCGGCATAAACGCAACCCCAGCCTCAATGGCCTTGGGCAATAGCAGACGCGTATCCATGCAACGATTCAAAGTAAGCCAAAAAAACAATCCTCCAGGCGGCATCTGCCAACTGGCAATATCCCCGAAATGCCTTCGCAGCGCCGCTTCAAAGGCATCGCGGCGCTTGTGATAGCGCCCTGCCAATTCATACAAGCGCTGTTCGTAAGCCGGGTCGTTCAACTGCTGCAACACCAGCCATTGGCTCACGCGATTGCTGTGCAGATCGGCGGCCTGCTTGAGCCGGGTCAGGAAAGGGATCAGTTCCGGTGAGGCGGCGAGATAACCGAGACGCAGTCCCGGCGCCAGACTCTTGGAGAACGAGCCCTGATAGATCCACGGCGCGATTTTGAGCCGAGCGCAAACCGGTGTGCGTTCGCAAGCGTCGTACACCAGATCGCGATATGGATCGTCCTCGAACAAGGGCACGTTTGCCGCATCGCAAGCCGCTGCGAGCGCATCGCGCTGATGGGCATCGAGGCAGCGCCCGCTGGGATTCTGGAACGTAGGGATGGCGTAGGCGAATGCGGGCTTCTCACGCTGCCAGCCCGGCACATCCAGCGCATCCGCGTCGTAGGCCTGGAAGCGCGCACCGAAGAAGCGGAACACCTGCAACGCCGCCAGATAAGTCGGCGATTCCACCGCCACCGGCGTGCCCGGATCGACGAACAGCTTGGCGACCAGGTCTATGCCCTGCTGCGAGCCGGACAGGATCAACACCTGCTCGACACTGCACTGCAAACCGCGCGCATTCAGATCATCCGCAACCCGCTGCCGCAATTCCCACTCGCCTTCGCTGGGACCGTATTGCAGCATCGGTTGCGGCATCGCATCCAGGTTGAACTGCGGAAAACTCTCGACCGCAGGCAACCCGCCCGCAAACGAAATCATGCCGGGGCGATCCACCACAGACAGAATCTCGCGGATCGGCGACGCATGCAGGTCGCGGGTGCGGGTGGAAAATTTGGTGTTGTTTGAATGTGAATTTGTATTCATCTGGATAATCCATCTGATGCTATTTAGTCGGCATCTATCAAGTTGCACCGTCATACCGGCGTAGGCCGGTATCCAGCAAAACAAGAAATGCATTTTGTTAAACCCACTGGATTCCGGGTCAAGCCCGGAATGACGAAGTTCATAGCATTTGCCTCTTACCAAGGGTGATGCAGCAATCCGCCACAAACGTCAATCGACTTGACCTATAGACAGTCTAGCCGCCACTCACTTATCATGTCAACATGATTGACCCATCTGCCAACACCAACAATCCCAGCGCCCTGTCACGCGAAGCAGCCCTGCACCTGGCGATAGAACAATTCTATTTCGCCTACCGCGCCTTCACCGAACCGCCCGACCGCATCCTCAACCAGCGCGGACTGGGGCGCGTGCATCACCGCATCCTCTACTTCGTCGGACGCAACCCAAAAATCTCGGTCAACGAACTGCTCGCCCTGCTCAACGTCAGCAAGCAGGCACTCAACGCCCCGCTGCGCCAGTTGATCGAGATGAAATTGATCGCGATGGACACCGCCGAACACGATGGACGAGTGCGCCAACTGTCACTCACCGCGAGCGGGAGCAAACTGGAAGCGCAGCTCACCGGCACCCAGATGAAACAACTGCAGGCGGTATTCGATCAGGTTGGGGCTGAAGCGGAAGCGGGATGGCATCGGGTGATGTGCAGCTTGGCGGAAAAAGGTTAGCGCTACGCACGCTTGATACCGCCCGTTGTGGCTAGATGTCGTTTACACCTACAATCCGCCAATGGCTGCTTAGTGGAAAATTAGCAAACTGCCGGTTCGTTCCAATAGGAGGCATTTAGAAGTTTGGGGTACTTTGCTCGGAGGCGGACATTAGCTGTACAGCTAAACTGTGCGTGCAAGAAAGCTGAGAATGAAATATGTAGGGGTATCAGATGGCAACGAAGTCAGACATTCAGGGAATTTTCGGCGGTGACCAAATTGCCCCTTACGATGAAGAAGAACTTAAACATTTAATTCAGCTTATCGATCAAGTTCCTCACTACATTGAGCAGCTTGAGAAATTAACCGATAGCGTCAGCAAATTTGCTCAGAAAGCTCAGCCGTACTCTTTTGATAATCACTACAAAATTGAAGCGATGATTTATCAATCGTTCTTTTCTAATCTTGGAAATAGAAAATTTCGCGATATCAAAAACGAGGAAGTAAGTCAGTTTATGGCCCGATTAAAGGCCAATCAGATACTCGAAGGCATAATCGTTTCGCGCAATCTGGCCTGTGAAGTTTGTGGTGAAAATAGGTCGACAGACAGATGCCATATTATTCCAAATAAACTTGGCGGGACGGCTGAAGCAAGCAATATACTTATTCTGTGTCCTACTCATCATCGCCTTTTTGATCGTTACATGTTGTCGCGCGCAGAGTACGCCACTATTGACTGGACAAGGAAATCAGAACCGGCCCAGCATTTCGCAGACAATGTAACGTTTGTGGCACATGAAGAGTTTTGGAATGTGGTTGACAAAGGCGAATATCGGCGTGTGCCGCAAACGGATCAGGAGAACATCCCATTTGTGAAGTATGCACTGATTCAAATATTGAGCCTTTTTTCAGAGAAAAGAATATTGAAGAGGTCAAGTGTTTATAAAGTCGTACCTAATGATCTGAGAGAGATTTCCAAGAAAATTGTTGCTTGCTTGGTACAAAAGAAGATTTTGGTTCATCATGATAAAGGCGCTGATGGGCATCTAATACTTGCGAAATTGGATGCGAATTCTATTGATGAGCTCGCTTTAAAGTTATGGCAGAAAATCTGCTGAATTCTTGAAAGAGTGCCAAATAACAAATCCCAAGGAGCAAACATGATCAAACCATTCAAGATTGAAAGCGCACGAATCATTGGGGTCAAGTCTTGCAATATAGCACGCAGTAATGAGCAAGGGGTTGCCCGCGTAGGGCCGGATTAACCGGCTTTAGCGCGCGATACCATTTCTTTCACAGCTACTGTCATATTCACCGGAACGAGTTTGGTATCACCGTGAGCGTTCTGAAATACACGGAAAACCTCATCAGAAAAAGCCTGTCCAATTTCCTCCACGCCTGAAAAGTCCAGAATGACGGTCCTGAATTTCTCAAAGCGGAAAATCAATCTTTTCGCTTGCGATCGAGATACCAGCTTTTCTCCTTCATATTGCCCCAGCTTTACAGGGACGATGGTTTTCGCGAAAGTGAACTCATCCGGGGTGGCGAACTTGTCGAATATTTCCTTGGTCGTGCGCGGACTATCATTCATTAGCCGCATTACAACAAGTGTGCCAGGCGCATTCTTTGGTCGCTCAATCAGCATGTCATCCAACCCGTCATCATGCATAAAATGCAGGCTGCCAGAACGTATGTCGAAGTGGTCGAACACTTTGCTAGCGAAGAAAATCCCCTCGCCGGAGTGGTTCGCGGGGTCAGTGGTAAATTTTCCTTTTGCCAGCTCAAGAATTGCCTCGCGTGGATCATATAGATTGAGCGCCTTCTGAATTTTCAAGAAGATGCCTTCCCCGTCATCGGCAACCCATACTTGAGTGTAAATGGCATTGCGCACGCACCAGACATTAATCTTGTTGGAACCTGAATGGTCGATGGCGTTATTCACCATTTCAGTGAAGCCATAGCGCCAATTGTCGCGAACATTTTCGGGACAATCAGCCACGATAGGGGATATGAGTACCTGCCATACCCTGTCTTCCGATAATCCAATGCGCTCATATTCCTGATGGATACGGCTTGTCTCGGCGAGAGCGTATGTAACTCCGCGCCCCACACCATTTTTAACGAGCAGCCCCTTCTGGACTGCCGCTCTTAATCTTGCGCTGGCCGCTTGGCGGGAAATTCCCAAGCTGTCAGCCAACCTGAGGGCGACGTTATTCCCGCTCTCCACAACAAGCATTAGTAGGCTGCGAGTAGCATTATCGATTGTCATTATTTACATTAAACGTAAAGATGAATTGAGATAATTGTAAAGTAAATTGAAAATAATTGTAAAGCAAAAGATGGAAAAACGTAAAGTTTTGGTGCAACAGGCTTTATCTGGAAGGGTTTAGCCCGGGTATTTCATAAATTCGCGGACAGCCCGTGCAGAGCAATAACCAACGGGCATTGCGCCCGATGTTTGGAAACATTCGATGCAACGCTTCGCTTATTGCCCCCTACGGAAATATCCGCTTCGGCGAAGTCACTACGTCAACGATGGGCACGTAGTTGTCCTTATCAAATCAAGAGCGCACAGTGCGCCCCCTGCCAACCCCACATCAACCCCTTTCGTACCACCCCCTGCTGCGCTTCACCAGATACACCACGCTCAACATCACCGGCACTTCGATTAGCACACCGACCACGGTGGCCAGCGCCGCACCCGATTCGAAACCAAACAGGCTGATGGCGGCGGCGACCGCCAATTCAAAAAAGTTGGATGCACCGATCAAGGCGGAAGGGCCCGCCACACAATGCGCTTCGCCTGCGCGACGGTTAAGCCAATAGGCCAAGCCTGAATTGAAATACACCTGGATGGTGATGGGCACGGCAAGCATCAGGATGATGAGCGGTTGCTCGACAATGGCCTTGCCCTGGAAGGCGAACAGCAGTACCAGCGTCAACAGCAGCGCGGAGATCGACCACGGGCCGATTTTTACCAGGGTTTGTTCGAAAGCGGCTTGTCCTTGTTGTAGCAACACGCTGCGCAATAGTTGCGAGATGATGACCGGTATCACGATATACAGCACCACCGATACCAGCAGCGTATCCCACGGCACAACGATGGCCGACAGGCCGAGCAGCAGCGCCACCAGCGGCGCGAAGGCGAACACCATGATGGTGTCGTTGAGTGCAACCTGGCTCAGGGTAAACAACGGCTCACCGTTCACCAGACGGCTCCACACGAACACCATCGCGGTGCAGGGTGCGGCTGCAAGCAGGATGAGTCCGGCGACGTAGCTGTCGAGTTGATCGGCGGGCAGATACGGCGCGAACAGGTGCCGGATGAATATCCAGCCCAGCAGCGCCATCGAGAACGGCTTGACGGCCCAGTTGATAAACAACGTGACGCCGATGCCGCGCCAGTGCTTGCCAACTTCGCGCACGGTTTTGAAGTCAATGCGCAGCAGCATGGGAATGATCATCACCCAGATCAGCAGGCCGACCGGGAGATTCACCTTGGCGATTTCCAGGCCGCCCAGCCAGTGGAAAGGTGCGGGGATCGTTTGCCCCAGCACCACGCCGACGATGATGTACAGGAAGACCCAGAAGGTGAGGCAACGTTCGAATAGGTTCATGGTTGTCTTTCAATAAATTTGGGGACACCGAATAGGCCGTCATACCGGCGCAGGCCGGTATCCAGCAAAACAGAAATGCATTTTGTTAAAACCAACTGGATACCGGCCTTCGCCGGTATGACGAATCGGGATGTGATCGGTGTATCTTTATTCGTCGTTGTCATATCGCTCTATGCGTACCAGCGCCAAGTCACCAATATGTCGGCCCATCACTTCCCCCTTTGCAAAAAGGGGATTCAGGGGGATTTTGGGAACTGGGTAAATCTGCCGAGCATCAAATCCCCCCTTGCCCCCCTTTTTCAAAGTGGGGTAACTGCTGTTTCACTTAGTCCTGGATGCGCCCGATCTCGGCGAGCCTTTCTTTCAAAGCGATCTTGTCCAGCTTCTCGATGGGCAGGGCAAGGAACATCTGGATGCGTCTGGTCAATTGGTCGGCGGCTCTTTCGAATGCCGCATGCCGATCTTCGTCATCCTCGATGTGCGCCGGATCCGGGATTCCCCAATGCGTTGTCGCCGGATGCCCCGGCCACAGCGGGCAAACCTCACCGGCGGCGTTGTCGCATACGGTGAAGATGAAATCGAACTCAGGAGCACCGGGTGCGGCGAACTCATCCCAGCTTTTGCTGCGCAGTCCTTCGGTGCTGCATCCGTGTTCTCGCAGCCATTGCAGCGCGCCCGGATTGACCTTGCCTGCCGGTTTGCTGCCTGCGCTGTAGGCTTTGAATTTTCCCTTGCCCAGCGTATTGAACAGCACTTCGGCCAGAATGCTGCGCGCGGAATTGCCGGTGCACAGCACCAGTACGTTGTAGGTTTTTTTAGTTGTCATTATCAATTTCCTTCAATCGTTATTCGTGGGGTGCGCAAGCGCACCCCACAACTACTGCCGTCATACCGGCGCAGGCCGGTATCCAGCAAGACAAAAATGCATTGTGTTTAAAACCCGCTGGATTCCGGCCTTCGCCGGATAACCAGCGACTTGGCGAGCGTTGTTTGCTCGCTTAGTCGCATGGCTAGTAGATCCATCAATGACGAATCTCTAACACGCTTTGCGCGGCGCACATTGCACAGCATCGCCCGCACAGCAATGCTCGGTGAGATAGGCGATGAGTTTGTCCATTTCGGTGTAGTTGGCGCTGTAAATGACAAAGCGCCCCTCGGTGCGCGGCTTGATCAGCTTGGCGTGGGTTAGTGTCTTCAAATGAAACGACAGGGTGGCCGGTGGAATGCCCAGCTCCTCGCCCAGCGCCCCCGCTGCCACGCCCTCTTTCCCTGCCTGCACCAGCAGGCGAAAGACCGACAAACGCGATTCCTGGGCCAATGCCGCCAGTGCTTTTACTGCCAGTTCAATCTGCATTCCTGCCTCCGCCACGATTCTATATTTCCAATATTATAGAAATGTTAAAACAGCCGCAACGGACGGTTGGCGAAAAGTCCGGGGGCGCATTGGTGCTAATGTAGGGTTGCACCCTAATGGAACATAAGGTGTGATTTGCTAACGCCTGAAGAACGGGTGTTGGGAGCGCCGACGTCCTCGTCGGCATCGGTCATAAATTGCCGACGAGGACGTCGGCGCTCCCGTTCAAGCATGCAACACGGCACAAGCATTAAATATAATGGCGGGAAACATCCGCCGGGCGCTTGAGAGGATTGATATGTTCATGTTCGTGGAGTTGATCATCATCGTCGTGCTGGTCGTTGTGGTGGTCATTGCGATCCGGCCGCCGCGCAAATAGCAGGCAAACAAAAGGGGGCTTGCGCCCCCTTGCATTGTTCTCGGCCCAACCCGCTTATCTGCGGTGGTGGCTGGCGCGACGGATTGGATACGCTGTCTTGTTTTCCAGCCAGTTCTTGACGCGCACGGCATCGCCGACACGGGTGCGCTTGCCCCAGGAATCCAGAAGGATGATGACCATAGGACGGTTGGTGATCCTGGCTTGCATCACCAGGCAACGTCCTGCTTCGCTGATATAGCCGGTCTTGCTCAGACCAATCTCCCAATTGGAATTCCGTACCAGGGGATTGGTGTTGCTGAATCGCAGCGATCGGCGCCCATCCCCCTCCACAACATGTGAAGTCGAGGTCGTATAGCGCTGGATATCGGGATAGGTTTGCGCAGCCATCACCATCTTGACCAGATCCTGGGCGGTCGAGACATTGTTGCTGTTCAGTCCGGTCGGATCGAAGAATTGGGTCGAGTTCATGCCAAGTTCGCGCGCCTTGGCGTTCATCATGGCCAGCATCACCGGTGTGCCGCCCGGGTAAGTACGTGCCAACGCAGCCGCCGCACGGTTCTCGGAAGCCATCAACGCCAGCTTGATCAGATCGTCGCGCGTCAGGGTCATGCCGTTGCGCATGCGCGATTTGGTACCTTTCAGGTGGTCGCGGTCTTCCGCGCTGATGCTGATGGGCTCGTCCATCGGCAGTTGGGCATCCAGAATCACCATGGCCGTCATCAGTTTGGTGATGGAGGCGATGGGAACGATGTTGTCGGCGTTCTTGGAATAGATCGGGCGTTGATCCTGTTCGTCGTAGATCATGGCGATGGCGGATTGCAGCCGGGGCTCCGTGGTGCGGATATATACGGGGCTGGGCGACTGGTCGTCGCGAACTACCGGAACTACCGCGGCCTCGCTTACGATTTCATCAGCATGTGCCAACAGCACATGAGATAACAACGCCAGCATGATGATTTTTTTGAACATGTTTAACCTTCGATCCCTGACACGGCCCGCAGGATACCCTAAATTTTCAATAGAACTCAACGCTTGTAACAAATTGGCTATTGCTCTTCCTGTTGCTGCAAAGCCCACATCTGGGCATAAACCCCCTGCTTTTCCAACAAGTTACGATGAGTACCCCGCTCAATGATACGTCCATTGTCCATCACCAGAATCTGATGAGCGTCGACGATAGTCGACAGGCGGTGAGCGATCACCAGGGTGGTGCGGTTTTGCGCGATGCTGTGCAACTCGTCCTGGATAGCCTTTTCAGACTTGGAGTCCAGGGCAGATGTAGCCTCGTCAAAAATCAGGATGGCGGGGTTCTTCAGGATCGCGCGGGCGATCGCAACACGCTGCTTTTCGCCGCCGGAAAGCTTCAATCCCCTTTCGCCGACCATGGAGTCGAAGCCTTGCGGCAGTGATTCGATGAAGGTGTAGATGTGCGCAGATTGTGCCGCCGCGATCACTTCTTCGCGCGTCGCATCCGGCCGCCCGTAGGCGATGTTGTAATAGATGGTATCGTTGAACAGCACCGTGTCCTGCGGCACGATGCCGATAGCCGCGCGCAAGCTGGTTTGCGTGACGCTGCGGATGTCCTGATCGTCGATGGAAATGCCGCCTGCATTCACATCGTAGAAACGGAACAGCAGGCGCGACAGCGTGGATTTGCCCGCCCCGCTCGCCCCCACCACGGCCACGGTGTCGCCGCAAGGGATATCGAAGTTCACCCCGTGCAATATCTTGCGTGCCGGATCATAGGAAAAATCAACGTTCTCGAAGCGCACGGCGGCTCCATTCAATTTGAGTGGCGGCGCATTGGGTGCATCCTCCACTTCCTTTTTCTCATCCATCAGCCGGAACATCTTTTCCATATCGGCCAGCGCGTTCTTGATCTCGCGATAGACAAAGCCGAGAAAATGCAACGGCATATACAGCTGCAACATGTACACGTTGACCAGAACCAGATCTCCTATGGTCATCGTGCCTTTCGCCACTCCGTCTGCCGCCAGCAGCATAAGCAGGGTGACACCGATGGCGATGATGATGCTTTGCCCGGCGTTAAGGGTCGCCAGTGAAGTCTGGTTGCGTACCGCCGACACTTCCCAGCGCAGCATCTGCTCGTCATAGCGATTGACTTCGTAACGCTCATTGCCGAAATATTTCACGGTCTCGTAGTTGATCAGGCTGTCGATGGCGCGCGTGTTGGCCTTGGAATCCATGTCGTTCATGGTGCGGCGGAATACCATGCGCCATTCGGTGATGACCAGGGTGAACGCGATGTAAATCACCAGCGTGGCGAATGTGATGATGGCGAACCACGGATTGTATTTGACGAACAGAATGCCGGCCACGAGCCCGATCTCCAGCAGGGTCGGCAGGATGTTGAACAGCAGGAAGGTCAGCAGAAAACTGATGCCGCGCGTGCCGCGCTCGATGTCGCGCGACACACCGCCGGTCTGCCGCTCAAGATGGAAGCGCAGACTCAGGTTGTGCAGGTGCTCGAAAACCTGCAACGCCACGCGGCGAATGGCGCGCTGGGTGACCTTGGCAAACAGTGCGTCGCGCAACTCACCAAACAGGGTACTGAACAAACGCAGCAAGCCGTATCCCACCACCAGGAACACGGGAACCGCAAGCATGGCTTTCGGCTGGCTCATCTCATCCACAATGGCTTTCAGCACCAGCGGAACGGCCACATTGGTCAGCTTGGCCAACACCAGCAGCACCACTACCGCGACCAGACGAACCTTGAATTCCAGCAGGTAAGGAACCAGACTTTTTATGACACGCCAATCAGTGCGGGTTTCGGCGGAGGGGGTTTGCGAATAGTGTCTCATCAGGGATTTCAATATTGAACAGCCGTCATTATATCCTGCCGCGGATGCCCCAAAAAAACGGGCATCCTCGCGGATGCCCTGAATGGGAGGAGAAACAAGAAAGCGGTGGGCGGGGTGACCCAGAACCGCTCTCACTGTCTACTCAGCAAGCGCCATGCCAAACCGGTTCAGCGTTGATTTAAATAGGATAGTGCCGCAACGTTAAGCGTTACAAGCAAGACAAACGCACCCGTATGTCGCACTGCGCACCGCAGGCGTGCATCATTCGGGCAGCGCGGGATGCCCGAAATAATAGCCCTGTGCATAGTCCACCCCCATCTCGGTGAGCATCTTCGCCGTCATCTCGTCTTCGACGAATTCGGCCACGGTCTTCAAACCGAACTCGTGCGCCATGCCGTTGATGTGGGCGACCATCACGCGGTCGCGTTCATCAGCCACGATCTGACGCACGAAGCTGCCCTCTATCTTCACGAAGTCTATGGACAGGTATTTCAAATAGATAAAGGAAGAAAAGCCGCTGCCGAAATCATCCAGCGCCACCGCGATCTTGTTGGTACGCAGTTCCTCGATCACCGCCCGCACCTCGGTCAGATGGGGTAAGGCCTCGCGCTCGGTGATTTCAAGCACGATCTTCTCGCACGGAACACCGGCGCTGCGCACCAGTTCTGGAATGCCGCGTATCCAATTCATGTCGTTGAAACTGCGCGGAAACAGGTTGAAGAACATCTTGGCCTGCGGATTCCTGGCGGCGATCGCTGCATAGTGCGCCAGCCCCTTGCGAAAAACTTCGCGGTCAAGTTCCTGTGCCATGCCCAATTCTTCCGCGACCTCGATGAAGTCACCCGCCGGGATGATCTTCTCTCCGTCGCGTATCCGCACCAGCACTTCGTAAGCCACCACTGTCCTGGTCTTCAATTCGACGATGGGTTGCAAAAACGCCTCGATGCGATCCTCGCGCAGGGCGTTGCGCAGAAAATCGCCCTGCTTGAAGATGGCCATCATGCCGCGATCCGCCTCGGTATCCGCCGTCATCACCTGGTTCTTGCCGAGCATCTTGGCCTTGTACAGCACCACATCCATCGCCGAATAGATCTCTTCTTCGGTATGCCCGTCCTCGGGGTAGCTCACCATGCTGAAACTGGCCGTGGTGGATATTTTGCCGACCGGCAACTCGAACTCGCGCCCGGTCAGTGTCTGGTGCAATTTATTGGCAACCTGCAATCCGTTTGACGCGGGCGTTTCTGGCAGGATCAGGGCGAATTCGTCGCCGCCCAGGCGTGCCAGCACGTCGCCGCGCCGCAAACCTTCGCCCAGCATGGCCGTGAGTTCCTTCAGCACCATATCGCCGATGGGATGTCCGAAGGTGTCGTTGATGTACTTGAAATTATCCAGATCGATCATGATCACTGAGAAGCCCTGCTGGTGCCGCTCGGCGCGGATAATCTCGGACTGCAGGAACTCATGAAACTTGCGGCGGTTGTACAGGCCGGTCAGCGGGTCACGAACGGAAAGCTCTTCCAGCCGGGAGTTGTATTCCTGAATAGTTTGCAGCAGGTGGTTGAAGTATTCGGCGAGATGCTTGATCTCAAGCAGCCAGGTTGACCCCGTCACACGGCGGCTCATGTCCATATCCAGCGTCACACTGCGCATCACCCCCACCAGATTGGCGATGGGCTGCGCCACCAGATAACGCAGTTTCAGGTACAGGAGAATGAACACGGCAACGATCACCAGCAGGGTGTAACCGACAATGGTGTTGATCACGACGCTGAACGACACTTTCAGGTCGCGGATAGGATAGGTGATGTCGATCACACCGTGCACGGCACCGACGTTGGATTGTGTATGGCAGGCCAGACATTCCTGCTTGGCGATGACCGGGAAGAGATAGCGGATGGATTCCTCGTCGGGGAATGTCATGGCATCCTTGCCGTTGCGCAATGCCCGCGCCAGGTCTTTGTCGTTGCTGACAGCCCCTTCCTCGCCGGCCATCAGCCCGAACTGTTTGGCGACGACTTCGCCGCGGTAGATGCGAATCTGCAGCTCGGGAAAGTTCGCATTCAAGCGCAGGACTGTTTCGTTGATCTCGCTTTTGCTCCAACCTTTGCGCATGGCGGAATAGAGGCTTTCAAACACCATCTTGGATGT
>JAYTUW010000049.1:0-22787 GCA_043744345.1 Sideroxydans sp.
CCAGCTCTTCGGTGTAGAGCCGCCGCGCCTGGCCGGCAATGGAGTCGGGCGAGGCGCTGGTGGCCATGTCAGGAGCTGGGTGCGTCCGGCTGTGGGGAGGAACTTTTCACTCTACACCACCGCCCCAGCATTGGGGTCGTTCGGGTCTTGGTCTTTCACCCCTACCTTGACCAGGTCGTCCCGCTTGACGCCCAGCCACATGGCAATGCCCGCCGCCACGAAAATGGACGAGTAGATGCCGAACAGGATGCCAATGGTCAGCGCCACCGCGAAATAGTGAAGCGTGGGGCCGCCAAACACCAGCATGGACAGCACCATCATCTGCGTGCTGCCGTGGGTGATGATGGTGCGGCTGGTGGTGCTGGTGATGGCGTGGTCGATGACCTCGTGCGTGTTCAGCTTGCGGAAGCGCCGGAAGGTCTCGCGCACGCGGTCGAAGATCACCACCGATTCGTTCACTGAATAGCCCAGCACCGCCAGGATGGCCGCCAGCACCGCCAGGCTGAATTCCCATTGGAAGAAGGCGAAGAAGCCCAGGATGATGACCACGTCGTGCAGGTTGGCGATAATCGCCGCCAGACCGAACTTCCATTCGAAGCGCATCCACAGATAGCCGACAATACCGAGGGAAACCAGCAACAGCGCCATCGCGCCGTTCTCGACCAGATCCTTGCCGACCTGCGGGCCGACGAATTCGACGCGGCGCTGCTCGACGCTGGCATCCTGCTGACGCAGCGCTTCCAGCACCTGTTCGGAGAGTTTTGCTCCCGCCTTGTTCTGCTTGAGCGGGATCTGGATCAGCACATCCTTGCTGGAACCGAAGTTCTGTACTTGCGCATCGGCCAGTTCGATTTTGCCGAGTTGTTCGCGCACTTTATCCAGATCTGCCGACTGGGCGTAATGCACTTCCATCACCGTCCCGCCGGTGAAGTCCACACCGAAATTCAGACCTTTGGTCGCAAGGAAGAATACCGCCAGCAGGAAAGTCACCAGCGAGATACCGGTGGTCACTTTCCCGTAGCTCATGAACGGGATGTCTTTTTTGATTTTGAACAGTTCCATGTCTTATCCCCTTAGCCTATGGCGACTTTGTTCAGTCGCGCAGTGCGGCCGTAGATCAGATTGACCAGCGCGCGCGAAACCAGCACCGCGCTGAAGATCGAAGTCAGGATGCCGAGACACAGCACCACCGCAAAACCCTTGATCGGCCCGGACCCGAACAGGAACAAAGCCATACCGACGATGAACGCGGTGATATTGGAGTCCAGGATGGTCGCAAAGGCGTGCTCGTAGCCCTCGTGGATCGCCGTCTGTGGCGGCACACCGTTGCGCAACTCCTCGCGGATGCGCTCGTTGATCAGCACGTTGGAGTCGATCGCCATACCCAGCGTCAGCGCGATACCCGCCATGCCCGGCAAAGTGAGCGTGGCCTGCAGCATGGACAACAACGCCACCAGCAACAGCAGGTTAGCTGCCAGTGCCAGCACTGAAACCCCGCCGAACATCAGGTAGTAAATGATCATGAATATCGCGATGGCGGCAAAACCGATCCAGGTGGAGTGGAATCCGCGGGCGATGTTGTCGGCACCCAGGCTGGGGCCGATGGTGCGCTCCTCGATGATATCCATGGGTGCCGCCAGCGCACCGGCGCGCAACAGCAGCGCCGTGTTGTTGGCTTCCTGGGTACTCATCTTGCCGCTGATCTGCACACGCCCGCCGCCGATCTCCTCGCGGATCACCGGCGCGGTGACTACTTCGCCTTTGCCCCTCTCGAACAGGATGATGGCCATGCGTTTGTTCACATTTTCGCGTGTTGCTTCCTTGAATTTGCGCGCGCCGACCGCGTCTAGGTTGATGTGCACCGCGGGCTCGTTGTTGCGGCTGTCGAACCCCGGTTGAGCATCATTGATGCGCTCACCGGTCAGGATCACGCTCTTCTTCACCAGCAGGGTTGAACCGTCGCGATCCTTGAACATCTCGGTACCAAACGGCGCTACCGATCCCAGACCAACCTGATGCTCGTCGTCCACCAAACGCACCTCCAGCGTGGCGGTGCGTCCCAGAATATCCTTGGCGCGCGCCGTGTCCTGCACGCCGGGCAACTGCACCACGATGCGGTCCGCCCCCTGTTGCTGAATGACCGGCTCGGCCACACCCAGTTCGTTCACTCGGTTGCGCAAGGTCACCAGGTTCTGTTGCACTGCCGATTCCTGGATGCGGATTTGCTCCTGTTGCTTGAGGCTGGCTCGCAGAAGGAATTCACCCCCTTCTTCACGGGTATTGAACTCCAGACCGCCGAAGCGCTGTTTGAGCTCGGACTCCCCTTTGCCGCGCGCATCGGCATCGCGGAACTTGGTGGTGATCACGCTACCGTCGCGGCTCACGCCGGAATAGGCGACACCGGCTTCGCGCAACGTACTGCGAATGTCGCTGGACGTCGATTCCAAAGCCTTGTCTAACGCGCCTTTCATGTCTATCTGCAACAGGAAATGCACGCCGCCGCGCAAATCCAGACCAAGGTACATGGGCAAGGCGCCCATATTCGTCAGCCACTGCGGCGAACGCGCGAGCAGATTGAGCGCCACCATGTAGTCATCACCGAGCTGGGCGTGCAACACGTCCTTTGCCTTGAGCTGGGTATCGGTGTCCGCAAAACGCGCCTTGACGCTGGTGGTCTCCAGAGACATGGCCTCGGGATTGAGCTGCGCGGTCTTCAGCGCCTCTTCCACGCGCGCCAGCAATGCCGCATCAGCTTTCAGGTTGGAGCGCAGCGGCAACACTTGCACCGCCGGTGCCTCACCGTAAAAATTTGGCAGGGTATAGATGAAACCCAGCACCAGCGCGACTAATACCAGCAGATTTTTCCAAAGCGGATAGCGGTTCATTGCGACACCTTAGTTTTGCAACATTAAAACAAAACAGTCTCTACGACTTAGGCAGACTTGATCGTGCCCTTGGGCAGAACGTTCTGGATGGCGGCCTTTTGCACCTGTACGACGACATTGTCGGCGATCTCGATCGCGGCGCTATCTTCGCTAACCTTGGTCACTTTACCGAGGATGCCGCCGATGGTGGTGACTTCATCACCCTTCTGCAGGGCTTCCATCAAGGTTTTGTGCTCCTTCGCACGCTTTTGTTGCGGACGCAGGATGAGGAAATAGAACACTGCCAATAGGGCAACCAGGGGCAGGAATTGCATGAGGCCCGCGTCTTGGGGAGCGGATGCGCCGTCTGCATAAGCATTGCTGATAAACAATTGGCTGAGGGAAATCATAATTACTCCTGTTAATAACAATTAGGGTTCAAAAATCGAAGTCGCGCATTCTATCATGGAAGATATGACTGTTTTGCTACCCGCCCGGCCCCCGGCCAAAAAGCCGCCAGGGTTGAGTTCTATGCGGGTGAGAATGAATTCGCACCTGATTTATTGAGCATGCGAATAAATTCGCACCTACAATCCAGCCCTGGCCTTATGGAATCCGGCCACAAACTCGGCAAACTGCCCGCGTTCGATGGCGGCGCGCATATCAGCCATCAGCTCCTGGTAGTAATGCAGGTTGTGGATGGAATTGAGCCTCGCGCCGAGAATCTCGTTGAGGCGGTGCAGGTGGTGCAGATAGGCACGAGTGAAGTTTTTGCAGGTGTAGCAGGTACACTGCGCATCCAGCGGCTTGGTATCCAGCCGGTATTGCGCGTTCTTGATGCGCACATCCCCGAAACGGGTGAACAGGTGGCCATTGCGTGCATTTCGAGTCGGCATCACGCAGTCGAACATGTCGATACCGTGCCCCACCGCATCCACCAGATCTTCCGGCGTGCCCACACCCATCAGGTAGCGCGGCTTATCCTGCGGCAATTGCGGCGCAGTGTGCTGCAGGATGCGCAGCATGTCTTCTTTGGGCTCGCCCACCGACAGGCCGCCGATGGCAAAACCGTCGAAATCGATATCCTTCAATCCCGCCAGCGATTCGTCACGCAAATGCTCGTGCATACCGCCCTGTACGATGCCGAATAGTGCATTCGGATTGCCTTCATGCGCTTTTTTGCTACGCTCGGCCCAGCTCAAGCTTAGGCGCATAGACACTCCTGCCACCTGCTCGTCCGCCGGATACGGCGTACATTCGTCGAAGATCATCACGATGTCAGAGTTCAGCACCTTCTGGATGCGCATAGACTCTTCCGGCGACAGGAAGCATTTATCACCGTTAACCGGCGACCTGAATTCCACCCCGCCGCCCGTAATCTTGCGCAACGGCCCCAGGCTGAACACCTGAAAACCGCCGGAATCAGTCAGGATAGGACCATCCCAGGCCATAAAGCGGTGCAGACCACCGTGGGCGGCGATCACTTCCAGACCCGGCCGCAGCCAGAGGTGAAACGTATTGCCGAGCACGATCTGCGCGCCCATGTCTTTCAGCTCCAGCGGCGACATGGCCTTGACTGTGCCGTACGTGCCGACAGGCATGAAAGCGGGCGTTTCCAGCTTGCCGTGGGCCAGATCCAGCGTGCCGCGACGGGCGGCACCCGAGGTGTTGTGTAGCGTGAATTTCATAGCTCTCTTTCGATCAGCATCGCATCGCCATAACTGAAAAAACGATATTCCTGTTCCACCGCGTGCCGGTATGCGGCCAGCATCTTATCCATCCCGCCAAAGGCGCACACCAGCATGAGCAAAGTGGAGCGCGGCAGGTGAAAATTGGTTAGTAAAACATCCACCACCTTAAAGCGGTAACCGGGCGTGATGAAAATGCGCGTTTCGCCCGAACCGGCAGCCAGCTCACCAACTGCCGCAGCACTTTCCAGCGCACGCAAGCTGGTCGTCCCGACCGCGATCACGCGCCCGCCTCTGGCTCTTGCTTGTGCAATGGCGTCCACCGTAGCCTGCGGAATCGTATAGCGCTCGCTGTGCATGACGTGTTCTTCGATGTTCTCGGCGCGTACCGGCTTGAACGTACCCGCTCCCACATGCAGTGTCACGTAAGCGATATCCACCTTTTTGTCGCGCAGTGTCTGCAACATGGTCTCGCCGAAGTGCAACCCGGCCGTGGGGGCGGCCACCGCACCGGGCTCGCGGGCAAACACGGTCTGGTAGCGCGTCTCATCCTCGGCCCCGGCGGCATGGGTGATATAAGGCGGCAGCGGCAAGTGACCATGTCGTTCCAACAAGGTCTCCACGGCCTCCTGCCCTTCGAAGCGCAGATGGAAGAACTCACCCTTCCGCCCCAATACCGTGACCCGGATGGCATCCGCCAGCAGGAATTGGCTCCCGGGCTTGGGTGTCTTGCTGGCGCGCACCTGAGCCAACGCCTCGTGTTCACCCAACACGCGCTCGATCAACACCTCGATCTTGCCGCCACTCTCTTTTTCACCAAACAGGCGTGCTTTGAGTACGCGCGTATCGTTCAACACCAGCAGGTCATTCTCGCGCACCAACCCATGCAAATCGGCGAACTGGCTGTCTTGCAGCCCCGTCTTGCCCACCTGCAACAAGCGGCTCGCCCCGCGCTGCGCGGGCGGATGCTGCGCAATCAAACGTTCGGGCAAAATGAAGTCAAAATCGTCGGTACGCATGAAAATCAGGGGGATGGCGGAAGAAAAGCGCGCATTGTAGTTGATGAGGGCAGGCGTTTCATGGATAATTCGCGCCCTTCCCTGACCGGGTTGGACGGATGCCAAAGCGCGCAAGCGTGGAAGCCGCCCGAATCCGGTAGCAAATGGGAATTACACTCTTGCCGGGGTGATGGAACTGGTAGACGTGCCGGACTCAAAATCCGGTGCCTGAAAGGGCGTGGGGGTTCGATTCCCCCCCCCGGCACCAAAAACTCGTTTTATCCTGTGTTATTCAACGCAGACTGCCTCCAGAATGATTCTGTCAGCATCGTTTCCGCCGTTGCTGAAGCGGCAGATTCAGACAGCATCACCGGTAAGCATATGCAGCCGACAGGAAGAAGGCGCTATCGCTGTATGCCGGTCCTATCCCGGCAGAATAGCTCCCGCGCCTGAAACCCAACTGTGCATTCCATCCGGCACCAATCTTGTAATACATCGAGGCGCTCAGCCGGTTATAAGTTGCCGTCGCCGAGTAGCTATACGAGTTAAAACTCAGGGTCACTCCGGGACTGGCCACATAGGTTCCCGAGCTTTTTTGCTTATCCCAACCCATTCTGCCCTCGGCACGAAAACCGATCTTTTCATCCAGCGGGAAGATCGCGCCCGCACCCATCATCAACAGGGTATCTTTTTGCGAATAGGTGTCCAGAAAATCAATTTCATTTGCTGTTCCACTGGTTGAACCCAGCCCGAGGCCGGCAATCGCGTACGGTGCAAAATGGCTGGATGAGAACTGCGGAATCAACCAGCGGACGTCGAATTCTGTATCGCTGGTCCGAAACGACTTGCTCAATGGGCCGACTCCCGGAACCAATGATGCGACATTCCCCGTTCTCTTCCTGAACGACGCCATCACTGTGATGTCCCCGAAACCAGCCCAGACGCTCACCCCGGGTTGGGAAACGCTATAACTTTGCGTCACTGAATTCAGAACCCCGCCTGCCGCCGGGTAATAGAGCGGCTCTGTCGCTTTGAATTTGGCATACTCGGCCGAAATGCCGTACACCCATTTACCCTCCGCAGCGACAGTCGGGTCATTGCTTGCCAATCGGTATTGAGCCGTTTTGTTGCCGGTTCGAAACTGGGGTTTGGCTTGGGGCTTTTCTTGGCGGGCTTCCTGCACTTTTTCCTGGGGCTTTGGCTGCGGTTTATCCTGGATCACTTCCTGCGGTTTTGGCTGCGGCGGGGTCAACACCTTGACGGGAGTCGGCTCCGCCAGTCCTTTGATGAGCTTCAGTTCATTGATCGCGTACACATTGCCCTGCGCCGCCGCTTTCTCAATCACCTGCAGAGCGCGTGTATTCCCCTGTGCCGCCGATTTTCTAAACCACTCGTAAGCCTGCTTGTCGTCCTTCTGCACACCCTGCCCATTCAAATAGAAAGCCCCCAGATTGAACTGGGCAGCCGGCTTGCCTTGCTCCGCAAGTTGGGTAAATTTGGAAACGGCAGTTGTGTAGTCCTTTTGCGCCAGCGCATTGTTGGCATCACGCACAAGCGACTTTTCATCGGCATTCGCCAACTCATCGGCATTCGCGTGCATACCAATAAACATTCCCGACAAGATCAATGCAACAAACAAATTTTTCATACGTTCCCCATAGGTTGGTCGTCCTGCGTATCAATCCCGCCCGTTCAACAAGAGCTTCATCGTCGTTAAATCCACCCGGGTAATTTAAATAGTTGCAGCTGTATAACGTGCAAAGCCTATTCAACCGGGCTCGGTAAATATTGTACATATAAGTAGGGATTCTGCCCTCCTGTTTGCCAATTTCACAACAAACCGAGTTTTAGAGACATCAGATTGAGGTATTCCGGCTTTCCAGGCGATCTGGCCCCGCCTCTCCCCCGGCATGGAATTCCCGGAACGTGTCAACGCGATTAGAACTCGCCGC
Source organism: Sideroxydans sp. (assembly GCA_043744345.1). Taxonomy (GTDB): domain Bacteria; phylum Pseudomonadota; class Gammaproteobacteria; order Burkholderiales; family Gallionellaceae; genus Sideroxyarcus. Next base: position 7,503 of record JAYTUW010000049.1, read on the forward strand.
GTTATTCGCTGTGACACAGGTAGTGTCATAAACGTTTATCAACTACTGAATGGAGCCTCACATGAAACTGCTGTCCACACTGATCGCCGCTGTTTTTGCTGTTGTTTCCTTCACCGCTGTTGCCGCTGACGCTCCTGCACCTGCAGCAGCTCCTGCTGCTACCGCTGCAGCTCCCGCTGCTGCAGCTCCCGCGAAGAAGGCCAAGAAAGCAAAGAAAGCTGCAAAGAAAGCAACCAAGAAAGCAAAGAAAGCCAAAGCCGCTGAAGCAGCACCAGCCGCTCCTGCTGCCGCACCAGCAAAGTAATCCGGCTGTAAGCAAAAAGGCAGGGGTAACCCTGCCTTTTTTTCGTTTAAAATCCCGCCATGATCTGGAAACCCCACGCCACCGTTGCCGCCGTCCTCGAAAAAGACGGCAAGTTCTTACTGGTGGAAGAACACACCCCGCAAGGCCTGCTATTCAACCAACCCGCAGGACATTGGGAGCCGAATGAGACCCTGCCCGCAGGAACTATCCGCGAAGCACTGGAAGAATCCGCGTATGAATTCGAGCCGGAATATCTGATCGGCGTCTATCGCTGGCACTCAAACGCCTCCGACACAACTTATTTGCGCTTCGCCTTCGGCGGACGCATCCTCGCGCATCATCCAGAACGCAAGCTGGACAAAGGCATCGTGCGCGCCGTGTGGATGACGCCGGACGAGATACGCGCCACACAGGATCGTCACCGCAGCCCGCTGATTCTGCGTTGCGTGGAAGATTACCTCGCGGGCAAGCGGTATCCGCTGGATCTGATCACGCATTATGAGTAAGCAGCATTCCCTCACCCGAGCGTGTGTTGTTGGGGCTTTAGCCCCTTACAACCACGGCCTACCCCTTGCGGGTGGAACCCTCTGGGTGGAACAACTAGCCATTCGACTAGACTGCAAAAAGCCGCAGCCAAGTCGCTGGTTATCCCAGGGGGAGAGGGGCCAGTCGTGAAAGGCAATCGCAAAATCCCCGTCGTCGTCGGCATGTCAGGCGGCGTCGATTCATCCGTGACCGCGCTCCTGCTGAAAGAACAGGGCTATGAGGTCATCGGCCTGTTCATGAAGAACTGGGAGGACGATGACGACAGCGAATATTGCTCCTCGCGCGAGGATCTGAACGATGCGGTGTCGGTCGCCGACACCATCGGCATCCCCATCGAGGCGGTGAATTTTGCCAAAGAGTACAAGGACCGCGTGTTCAGCTATTTCCTGCGCGAATACGAGGCCGGACGCACGCCGAATCCGGACATCCTGTGCAACTCGGAGATCAAGTTCAAAGCGTTCCTCGACCATGCCATCCGCCTCGGTGCCGAGAAAATCGCCACCGGGCATTACGCCAAGGTGCGCGAACAGGACGGCGCATTTCAATTGCTCAAGGCCGACGACAACAGCAAGGACCAGAGCTACTTCCTGCACCGACTGAACCAGCATCAGCTGTCGAAGTCCATGTTCCCGCTCGGCGACATCCCCAAATCGAAAGTGCGCGAGATCGCGCGCCAGCACAATCTGTCGAACCATGCGAAGAAGGACAGCACCGGCATCTGTTTCATCGGCGAGCGTCCGTTCCGCGAGTTCCTGAACCGCTACCTGCCGACCAAACCGGGCGACATGGTCACGCCGGAGGGCAAAACGATGGGCCTGCACATGGGGTTGTCGTTCTACACCCACGGCCAGCGCCAGGGGTTGGGCATCGGCGGCGGCAAGGACGGCAGCGGCGAGCCGTGGTTCGTCGCGGGCAAAGACATGGAGCGCAACCGCCTCATCGTGGTACAAGGACACGACCACCCAGCGCTGCTCAACCCGCAACTGGACGTACTGGATATGCATTGGATCAGCAGTCATGCACCGGACACCTCGCGCGGCTATGCCGCCAAGACGCGCTACCGCCAGCAGGATGCTGCTTGCCGTATCTCGCTCGACGCAACCGATTCCGCCCATTTTACTTTCGACGAAGCGCAATGGGCCGTAACGCCCGGGCAGTCCGTCGTGGTATACGACGGCGATGTCTGCCTGGGTGGCGGTATCATCAAGTGATCTTCAAGGAAACACCATGCCCAACAATCTGAGTCCCGAGATCGTCCGTCTGCTGCTGGTTTTGTTCGCAACGCTGGTTGCGCATTTTCTGGCTCGGCGCGCATTGCAGCATGCGGAGAAAGTCGCCGCGCGCACTGAAAACGTCTGGGACGACTCGTTGGTTGATGCCGCACGCAGACCGCTTCCGGTACTGATCTGGCTGACCGGCATCTCTTTTGCATTGCACCTGGTGCACCGCCAGACCGGCGAACAATTGCTCGAATACCTGGAACCCGCCCGCAATATCGGCGTCGTCATCTGTACTGCCTGGTTTCTGTTCAAGCTGATACGCGAACTTGCCAACAACGTCGTTGCCGCAGGCGGCCGGACGGGGAACGAGGTGGACCGCTCCACAGTGGATGCCCTGAGCAAGATATCGCGTATCGCGGTGGTGGTCGTAACGGTATTGGCCGTGATGCAGACGCTGGGATTCAGCATCTCCGGCCTGCTGGCTTTCGGCGGCATGGGCGGTATCGCCGTCGGCTTCGCCGCCAAGGACCTGCTGGCGAACTTCTTCGGCGGCCTGATGATCCATCTGGACAGGCCGTTCAACGTGGGCGAAATGGTACGCTCACCCAGCATCCAAATCGAAGGCCGGGTCGAACATATCGGCTGGCGCCAGACACGCATCCGCACCACCAACATGACGCTGATCTATGTGCCCAACGCCCTGTTCACCGCCAACGTGGTTGAGAATCCGTCGCGCATGTCGCACCGCCGCATCCGCGAAACCATTGGCTTGCGCTATGACGATCTGGCCAAGGTGAGCACGATTGTCGAGGATGTTAAAACCATGCTGCAGAACCATCCGGATGTCGACAACACCCAGGAAACTGTCGTCGCCTTCGATCAGTTTGCCGATTCCTCACTTAACCTCGTGCTGCAAGTCTTCTGCAAAACCACCAAATTGGCGCCGTTCCATGCCGTAAAACAGGAAATATTGCTGCGGGTGTCGGACATCATCGCGCAACATGGCGCCGAGATCGCCTTCCCCACCCGCACGCTCTACCTGAATCAAACCCCAGCGTGACGCTGCGCAGGGGCACGCTTTATCGTAAAATGCGCGCCTGAAACTTTTCTTCCTGCTTATACATCATGACACTTTCGGCACTCACAGCACTTTCCCCATTGGACGGGCGTTACCACGGCAAAGTTGAAAGCCTGCGCGGCTATTTCAGCGAATACGGCCTGATCCGTTACCGCGTTCTGGTCGAGATCGAGTGGTTCAAGGCACTGGCTGCCGAATCCGGCATCAGGGAGCTGTCGCCGCTGTCTGCCGCGACCATCGCGCAACTCGATCAACTCGCCGCCAATTTCTCCGAAGCCGATGCCGAACAAATCAAGACCATAGAGCGCCGCACCAACCACGACGTCAAAGCCATCGAATACTGGCTACGCGACAAACTTTCCGGCAATCCCGAGACTGCCAAAGCACTGGAATTCATCCATTTCGCCTGCACCTCGGAGGACATCAACAACCTGAGCCACGCGCTCATGCTCAAGAATTCGCGCGATGCGGTGATGCTGCCCGCCCTGCAAGTCCTGATCGACCGTCTGCAACACCTCGCACACCAGCATGCCGACCTGCCCTTGTTGTGCCGCACCCACGGCCAGACCGCCACACCCAGCACGCTGGGCAAAGAGATGGCCAACGTCGTGTATCGCCTACGCCGCGCCCACGCGCGCATCGCTGCAGTCGAGGTTCTGGGCAAGATCAACGGCGCAGTGGGCAACTACAACGCGCATCTGTCGGCTTACCCCGATGTGGACTGGGAGAATTTCGCCAAACGCTACGTCGAGGCGCGCGGCCTGACGTTCAACCCCTACACCATCCAGATCGAGCCGCACGACTATATGGCGGAACTGTATGACGCCTACGCGCGCGCCAACACCATCCTGATCGACCTGAACCGCGATATCTGGAGCTACATCTCGCTGGGATATTTCAAACAGAAAGTCGTGGCAGGTGAAGTCGGCTCGTCCACCATGCCACACAAGGTCAACCCCATCGACTTCGAGAATGCAGAAGGCAATCTGGGTCTGGCGAATGCATTGCTCAAACACCTCTCCGAAAAACTGCCCATCTCGCGTTTGCAGCGCGACCTGACCGACTCCACCGTGCTGCGCAACATGGGTGTGGCTCTGGGATACACCCTGCTAGCCTACGAATCCTGCCTGAAGGGATTGAACAAACTGGAAGCCAATTCACAGCGACTGGCGGAAGACCTGGACAACGCTTGGGAAGTACTGGCCGAGCCGATCCAGACCGTGATGCGTCGCTACAACATCGAAAACGCCTACGACAAGCTGAAGGAACTCACACGCGGCAAAGGTGGGATCAATCGCGAAAGCCTGGCGACATTCATCCAGACGCTGGACATCCCGGCTGCTGAAAAACAGCGACTGCAGGCACTCAGCCCCGAGACCTACACCGGCAAGGCAGCTGAACTGGCCAAGCGCATCTGAGTCGGCTACTGCACAAACAAAAAGCCCCGCTTCGGCGGGGCTTTTTGTTTGCGGATCACAATCCTCAGTTCAGCTTGCTGTAGTCGACCATGTCATACCCGCTCTTGTCGCGAATAACGGCATCCGGCATCACCTGCTTCACTTCATCCGCCATGACGCCAGTGGCATGTTCGCCCCATACATAGTCGAATTCATAGATTCCGATACCCAGGCGATGCGTGCCGACTCGCTTGATATTGCGCTTCAAACGTCGATCTGAAAAAGTCGTGGTGCTGATCGGTGCAATCGTCGTGGTGCTGATTGGCGCGATTGTTGTCGTACTGATCGGCGCAATGGTTGTCGTGCTAATCGGTGCAATGGTTGTCGTGCTGATCGGCGCAATGGTTGTAGTGCTAATCGGTGCGATTGTTGTAGTACTGATCGGTGTGATCGTCGTGGTGCTGATTGGCGCGATCGTTGTGGTACTGACCGGTGCGATTGTCGTGGTACTGATCGGTTGGAGGGTCGTCGCAGAGATCGTCGACGTGCTAATCGGCTGGATCGCGGTAGTGGTCGGCGCAATCGTTGTTGTGCTAACCGGTTGAAGCGTTGCCGTGCTCAGCGAAGTCGACTTGATTGATGTAACAGTAGCAGGTGCGATTGTCGCCGTACTGATCGTCTGGATTCTTGTCGCAGTCGAGATGGGTGCCAGCAAAGTACTGGAGATCGGCTTCAGAACGGACGTTGTGGCAGCAGTCGTGGCAGGTGAAGCCGAAGCGCCCGCTGTCGTACCAGTCTGGGGCGCTGCAGCACTTGGTACGATCTGTGGCTCATCTTTGCTTGGTGGCTGATAGAAGGCCGGTACAGTTACCAGCACTTTGGGGACAGAGTTCGCAATATTCGCCACGAACCCGGCCTGATTGGGATTGATGAGAACCGTACCCCGAGCAGTCGACAGTACTGCCGCCCCGCTGTTTACCTTGTCATAAGTTCCGGGTTCGCCAATCGCTCGTTGACCGGCTACAGGGTTGGGAATAAACATGGGCTCGTGATCCGTACCGCGGATACCGATGGTCGCGGTGGGCGTCTCGATCTTGTACTTTTCCTTGTGCACCCGGCCGATCATCCCCGTGATGGCACGAAACCCGCCTTTCACCAAAGAAATCAGGCTGGTCTCTGTACCGTCAGCCTTGCCGTTGAATTGAAAAGTCGTGATTCGCAACTTGGTTTCGGGGCGAATGATGATCAACCCCTCATCCTGCATCCTGACCTGGGCGGTCGCACCTGCAGACGATGTGATGGTCTCGCCCTGGCTGATCTCGTCCCCCTTGCGGGCGAGACGATCCTTGCCAGCGGCTGAAGTCACTTTCACTTCTCCGGAAACGAACTGGAAATGTCCGGCTGCTGCTTCCGCCTGTAAAGACACCAATCCGGCCAAAAGACCCAAGACAATGAAGGGGGTTTTCATTTATCGCTCCTCAAACTTCACTACTGATTCAACCTGGAATAATCCACGCGGTCATAACCGTCGCTGCCCCTGACAACAGCCTCGGGCATCACTGTCTTAACCTCATCCGCCATCACGCCAACTGCATGCTCACCCCACACATAGTCGAATTTGTAGATACCGATACCCAAGCGATGCGTACCGATGCGTTCTATGTTCGTTTTCAGGCGGCGATCTGACACCTTGATAGTTGTTGGCCTCAACACATAGGTCGTCGGCACTGTTGAGATGACAGGCGTTGTCGTTCCCGCAGCAAGTACCGGGGTTTGACTTGTCAGCGTCAGGGTCGTGGTTGTACCGGTCGTTCCAACTATACCTGTTGTGCCTGTCGTGCCGATTGAACCTGAAGTACCCGTAGCACCGGCTCCCCCTGTAGTTCCTACTGTGGAAATCAGGGCAGTATTACTCAGCACGATGGGTGCCGTAGCAACAGGAGTGGTTGTTCCACCTGTTCCTGTCGAAGGACCCGCGGGCAGGCTAACCAACGTCAAAACAGTTGTCGAAGCTAAAGGGGGAGTAGACCCGGCTGAACTTGTCGTGCCTGTTGGATCTGCCGTGATTACTGGCGGGATCACCGAGATTGGCTGAATCTTTGGAAGTTCTATCGGTTGAATAACAATTTGCGAAATCGGAGCAATCTGTACCGCAGCTGGCGGGGCAACGAGCTGCACGATGGGCAATGGTGCCGGGAGAGGCGCGACCGTCACCGGAACAGGCTTCAACATCAGCGGCTGGGCATTCAAGAGTGCGGGCGATGCGGCAGGCGTTCCCGATAATGTCGTTACCGGAGTAAGCGGAACAGGCATAGGTTTGGGAGGCACTCCGACACCGGGTTTCACAGGCATCTCCCGCGGGGCGTTTTGTGCACCACCATTCGAGTCTTCATGATGCCTGTTTTTCTGCAGATTCCTGTCCGAAGTTTCGCTCCGGACCGGCACCTCCGCATACACATTTGCCGCAATCAAGACACCCAACAATACCTGCCCGACAATTGATTTGCTTTTCATGTCACACCTCCACATATGATGGATCACTTGAACTCTCTTTTGACACTGACGCTCAACTCTGACTTTTGAAACGAATACAACGGAATACTTGAATCGTTTTTTGTACGCATCCACTGCGGGTGAACCGTCCAGTCCTTGGCCGGTCTCCAATTCACCCCAAGCATTGCCACCCGCATCAGGTCTCTGCCGTTTGCATATTCAAGCATTCCGCTTCTTGCATAGGGAGTGCTGTCCAGGCGACGACTCGCCATCCACATCGCTGTTACATCCGCATTCGCATGGAAACCGTACTGGGTATAGGCGATCAGAGCGTTGGTATTGCGACTCACATCTGTAAGGACCGTAGGGTACTGGGTAACAGTTCCGATCAATTGGGGAGGCGTAGAAGTATCGAACACGTCGTACGTGACGATTTGTGTCTGGTTCATTGTCCTCAGCGCTTTGTCGCGGGTATGGTTGAACGCAAAATAGACCAGTGGTGAGCCTTCCCGCGCAAAAATGTGCATGTAATTCGTTCCCAATACCGTCTGTCTGGTGTCTTGGGTAGGCGTGGTGACGTAACGGGGCGTGGCATATTGCACAGAAAATGCCCAGAAATCGCGTTCAGTCAGCATCAACCTCGCATCAGCCAGCAGTGCAGTTTGCGAACTGTTGTTGGTATAACCGTTGATCAGCTCCGTACCGGTCTGACGGTAGCCGCGACGCGAAGCTTCCAGGCGATAGGTGTGTCCTCGTGATGCGATGTTCACTCCGCCTTTTACGATACTGGTATGGGAGTTCATCATGCTATGGGCGTTGTATGCCCGGTGGTTTGAATCAACAGAGAGGTAACCAAACGTTCCGGCCGACGAAAAAGGCACCCGGCCTTCCATATTCAGATTAAGCATCTCGAATCGATCCGAAATGCCGCTGGGGATTTTAGGTTGATCCGCAGGCGGCGGTTGTCCAATCGAAGCCAGATACGCCGACGAATAATCCTGCGGAACACTGGCGATACTTGAATCCTTGCCGTAGCCGAGTTCTGCACTCCCAATCAAATAGGGACGCTGGGCTTTTCTGGCTTCGGCATCACGTCCCACTTCCTGCTGTTTAATAGTCGCAAGATATTGATTTGCGGTTGCTTTAATCTGCGCCGTGGCCGCTTTCTGGGTCAACAGCCAAGTAAATTCTTTTTTGGCTCGAACCGAGTCGCCCGATTGAAAGTAGGCGATAGCCAACCATTGTCTGGCATCGAGCAAGCCGGGATTGCTGGCTGCTATGCGCTCAAGAGCGATGGTCGCCCGATCCGGCCTGCTCGAATTCACTGCGCTGACGCCAAGCAGATAGTCGTATTGCACGTCGCCTGCTTGCTCAAACTCCAATGGCTGCAACAGATCAAATGCTTCCTTGAACCTGCCTGCCTGAACCAGCGCCTGCGCCTGGGTGATCTGCTTTTCAGCTTTTCCGGCATTTGCACGCACGGGCGCTTCCGCCGCATTTCCCATCATCGCGACAGACAACCCGAAACAACCCACTGCAAAATGGAAAAAATATTTCATGCAAACCACCCCGAAAATGCTGCTTAAGATTTACCTGGATTGACGCAAATTGACAAGAATCAGAGTAAGGGCGCAAGCCCTTACGGTCAATAGTCCAAACGTACTAGGAAGGCATATACCCCTGGATTGACAAGGGCTGTTGGGATATCAGGCTGCTTGAACCGGAATGTAATCGCGCTGGGAGAGGATGCGATTGGATTCATCCACATAAACGAGTTTTGGATGATATTTTTGCAATTCCAGTTCGGAATAGAGGGAGAACGCCGCGATGATCAGGATATCGCCCGGATCTGCCTTGTGCGCAGCCGCGCCGTTGACCGAAATAGTGCGCGAACCGCGCTCGGCACGGATGGCATAGGTGCTGAAACGTTCGCCGTTGGTGACGTTGTAGATGTCAATCGCCTGGTATTCCTTGATGCCGGCTGCCTCCAGCAGGTCGTCGTCGATGGCGCACGAACCCTCGTAATGCAGTTCGGACTGCGTCACGCGTACTCGGTGCAATTTAGCCTGTAACATGGTTCGCTGCATGGTTACTTCCTCCAAAGCCCTCTCTCTAACTTTCTCCCGCTAGCGGGAGAAAGAACAAACGAGAAAAGCAATTTCAATTCCCGCCAAATTCCAAGGGGCGCGCATTATAAACGTCTGGGCGCTAAAGACAAACCTCAAGATTGTCGATCAAGCGGGTCTTGCCCAGCTGCGCTGCCGCCAGTACCACCAGCCTGCTTTCACCATCGGCCGGAATGCCCAGATCGGTCTGTTTGCGCACGGCCACATACTCCACCACCCAGCCGCGCTTGGCAAGCGCCGCACCCGCTTCCCGCTCCAGCGCCGCATAGCCGACCGCCCCGCCTTTCAGGGCATCCCCCATCCCACGTAGTGTTTGACTCAACAATACCGCTTCGGTTCGCTCCGCAGGGGACAGGTACTGGTTGCGCGAGGACAACGCCAACCCGTCTGCTGCGCGCGATGTCTCGGCGCCGACGATGTCTATGGGCAGGTTGAACTGGGTCACCATCTGCCGGATGACGGCGAGTTGCTGGTAATCCTTCTTGCCGAAAATGGCGATTTTCGGCTGCACCAGGTTGAACAGTTTCATCACGACTGTGGCCACGCCCTGAAAATGTCCGGGGCGGAACTCGCCGCACAGTTCTTTTGCGATGGGCGGCGGCTCGACGAACATCGTCTGCTTCTCGGGATACATTTCATCGACTGGTGGCGCAAACACCACATCTGCCAGCCCCTGCAATTTGGCACAATCTGCTTCCAGCGTGCGCGGATACTTGTCGAAGTCCTCGTTGGGGCCGAACTGTATCGGGTTGACGAAGATACTGACGACTATGCAACTGCCTTTCGCGCGCGCGATGCGCACCAGTTCGATGTGCCCCTCATGCAGGTTGCCCATGGTCGGAACGAACGCGATGGCTTTTTCATCCGCCAAACGCGAGCGCAATTCAGCAACAGAATGGATGAGCTGCATCAGAAGGAATGCTCCGCTGCGGGGAAACTGCCGGATTTCACTTCGGCAACATAGTTTGCAATCGCTTGCCCAACGGAGCCCGCGCCCGCCATGAAATCCTTGACGAAGCGCGCCTTCCTGCCGGGGTAGATATTCAACATGTCGTACACCACCAGCACCTGACCGGAACAGCCCGCGCCCGCACCTATGCCGATGGTGGGCACGCTGAGCTTTGCAGTGACTTCGCTTGCCAGCGCGGCGGGAATGGCTTCCATCAACACAATACCGGCACCGGCCTGTTGCAGGGCTAGCGCATCTTTCAGCAATTGCTGTGCTGCCGCGTCGCTCCTGCCCTGCACCTTGTAGCCGCCGAGTTGGTGCACCGACTGCGGTGTCAGCCCGATATGCGCGCACACCGGGATGCCGCGCGAGGTCAGGAAATGCACGGTCTCGACCATCTCGGCGCCACCTTCGATCTTGACCATGTGCGCCCCCGCCGCCATGAGCTGCACGGCATAGGCAAAAGTCGCACTCGGGCTGGCCTGCGAAGTGCCGAACGGCATGTCTACCATGACGAAAGCCTGCTGCGCTCCGCTCACCACGCAGGAGGTGTGGTAGGCCATCTGTTCGATGGTTACCGGCAGGGTGGATTCGCGCCCCTGGATCACCATGCCCAGCGAATCGCCGACCAGCAGCACGTCCACGCCGTTCGCCTCCATCAGCGTGGCGAAGCTCGCGTCGTAACAGGTCAGCATGGCGATCTTCTCGCCTTTGTCTCGCATGGATTGCAGTTTGCTCAGGGTTGTGCGCATATTTCTCTCCGGCTACATGCCCTCTCTCCCTTTGGGAGAGGGCTGGGGTGAGGGCATGAATTCAAAATAACTCCCTCACCTCAATCCTCTCCCGGAGGGAGAGGAAGCAATTGTGAAAGGCAATCATTAATCCCTGCCCACGTTGAAATACTCCCTTCGGCCTTTCATCTTCGCGATGCGATCCAGCAGGAGATTGAAGTCATCTTCATTATCCACAAAATTCAGGTGTTCGCTATTCACCACCAGCAGTGGTGCTGCATCGTAATGGTGGAAAAACTCGCCATAGCTGTCGGCGAGTCGCGCCAGATAGTCGTCCTGAATGGTGCGCTCGTAACGGTTGCCGCGGCGGCGCACACGCTCGGACAGGGTGTAAGTGGGGGCCTGCAGGTAGATCACCAGATCGGGTGTGGGTGCCTGCGGTGACAATCCCTGATAGATGGTCTGGTACAGCTTGTACTCGTCGTCGCTCAGGGTCAGACGCGCGAACAACGCGTCCTTTTCGAACAGGTAGTCGGAGACGGTGCGGCTTTGAAACAGGTCCATCTGCGCCATGTCGCGTGCTTCATTGATGCGCTGGAACAGGAAGAACAACTGGGTTGGCAGCGCGTAACGCACCGGGTCCTGATAGAAGTTCGCCAGAAAAGGATTGTCCTGCGGTTTTTCCAGCAGGGGCTGCACTTCGGCATGATCGGCCAGTCGCTGCGCGAGGCTGGTCTTGCCCACGCCGATCGGACCTTCAACGACGATGTAGCGATATTTGCTCAGGGGCATGTTATAGCCGCTCCAGTTTCTGTCCCGTACATTGCATTGCCGCGTCCGCAGCCGACCCAACACCGGGAATCATGCAATCCGGCGCAATCTCAAGCAACGGCTGCAACACGAAAGCACGCAAATGCATCTGCGGGTGCGGGACGGTCAATCCGTGTTCGTGATGCTGCAAGTCATCGTACATCAGCACATCCAGATCCAGTGTGCGTGGCGCGTTGCAGAATTCCCGGGTGCGCCCGTTGTCCTGTTCCAATGCCAGCAGTGCATCCAGCAAGGCACGCGGTGCCAGTTCCGTTTCCAACTGCGCCACCGCATTGATGAAATCAGGCTGATCCAGATAACCCACAGGCGCACTGCGATACAGGGAGGAACACCTTATCACGCGCGTTTGCGGCAAATGCCCCAGCGCCTCCAACGCATGTGACACTTGCGCGACCGGATCAGCCAGATTGCTGCCCAGCCCGATGAATGCAACGTGCCCCATCAGTCTATTGGCAACTCACTCTGGGGAGCACCGCCCGGCTTCTTGCTGCGACGGCGGCGCTTTTTGGGCCCGCCCGTGTCCGGCAACAGCATCTCGGCGCGACGCTCATCGCTGGCATGCTGAAACTCTTCCCACCAGGTAGCCATCTCGGCTTCCACTTCGCCGCTCTCGCAGCGTAACAACAGAAAATCGTAGGCGGCGCGGAAACGCGGCAAGGCCAGCAAACGCAGGGGACGCTGCCCGCCGCGCTGCTCGAAGCGCGGTTGCATCAGCCACAGCTCTTTCATCACCGTGTCGTAGCGGCGGGGGATTGCCAGTTGCGCACGCTGCCTGTCCAGCACCTCGTCCATTGCCGCGTGCATCGCCCCGATGGGTTTCTCGCCCGCATCCTGCTTGGCCTTCCACGCGGCGAGCACCTCATGCCACAGCAATGCAGCGAACAGGAAGGCGGGCGAAGTGGCTTTCTCTTCTGCGATGCGCTTGTCGGTATTTTCCAGGGCCAGCATGACAAACTTCTCGCCCATCGGCTGTTCGAGGATGACATCCAGCATGGGCAGCATGCCATGATGCAGGTCCATGGCGCGTAGTTTCTTGATGCAAGGCATGGCTTGGCCGGACAGCAGCAGTTTGAGCATCTCGTCGAACATCCGTGCTTCCGGCACGTTGTTCAGCAGCTCCTTCATCTCAAAAATCGGTGCAGCCGTTGCGGGATCCAGCTTCATGCCCAGCTTGGCCGAAAGGCGCACGGCACGCAGCATGCGCACCGGGTCTTCGCGATAGCGCACTTCCGGGTCGCCGATCATGCGCAGGATGTTGGCGCGAATGTCGGCGTAGCCGTTGTGGTAGTCGAATATTTCCTGGGTGGCGGGATCGTAGAACAGCGCATTCGCCGTGAAGTCGCGCCGCGCCGCATCCTGCTTCTGGTCGCCGAATTCGTTGTCGCGCAGAATGCGTCCGTGCGCGTCGGTCTCGGCATCTTCCGCTTCGATGGCGCGGCGGAAGGTGGAAACTTCCACCGTCTCTTCGCCGAACATTACATGCACCAGGCGGAAGCGCCGCCCGATGATGCGGGCGCGGCGGAATACGCGCTTCACTTCCTCCGGCGTGGCATCGGTGGCCACATCGAAATCCTTGGGTTCGCGGTCGAGCAACAGGTCGCGCACTGCGCCGCCGACCACAAATGCCTGAAACCCGGCTGCCTGCAAGCCATCGGTCACACGTTTCGCACCGTAGCTGATGCCGTCGCGGCTAACTTTATGTTCTTCATATGGAATTACATGCGCAGCACCTACCACACGTACCGGAGCGGCCTTACCAAACACCCGTTTAATCAGTCTTTTTATCATCGTCAGCAAAAGTTGAAATCGCCGCGGGGGCGGCGATTCTTTGTATCTCAGGGCGGATTATACACCGCCCCCTTCCGCCCGCCTTTCAGCGTAGCGAGATGACCGCCCAGCCGTGTTTTTCAGCATGCGCGCGCAGGGTGGCATCGGGATCGACGGCGACCGGGTATTTCACTTTTGACAGCAACGGCAGATCATTCAGGGAATCGCTGTAGAACCAGGTTTCGGCGAAACTCCCCCAATTCCAGTCGCGCTCTGACAGCCAATTTTCCATGCGCACCACCTTGCCCTCGCGAAAACTCGGCACCCCGGCGACCCCTCCCGTGAATTCGCCGTTCTTTTGCTCCGGGTCGGTGGCGATGAGATTTTCCACACCAAATTCGCGCGCGATGGGGGCGGTAACAAAGCTGTTGGTGGCGGTGACGATCACGCAGACGTCTCCCGCCGAGCGGTGTTTCGCCACCAGTTCCCGCGCCTTGTCTCCCATCATGGGCCGCACTTTGCGTCGCATGAACTCGGCGTGCCATTGGTCCAGCGTCTTGCGTGAATGACGCGACAACGGGGCGAGCTGGAATTCAAGGAACTCGGCGATATTCAGCGTGCCGGCCTTGTATTGCTCGTAGAACGCCAGGTTCTTCGCCTCGAAAAGCTCACGTTCGAGCACCCCCTCCTCGACCAGAAATTGCGACCACTCGAAATCACTGTCGCCGCTCAACAGGGTATTGTCCAGATCGAATAAAGCCAGATTCACTATTTATTCCTTATAAAAAAACAAGGCCTGCATCGCTGCAGGCCTTTGATTTTCAGGCCAACTAAATCAGAAGTGGTAGGACACGCCGATTGAGATAACCGGCCAGTATTTGTAATTCTTCAAATCGGATTCCAACTTGGTCGCACCGTCAGCTACGTCTTTTTGCAGCGCAGAACAAACACCAGCTGTAATTGCCGCCTGACTGCAGGTCACCGTATCCGTCACCTTGGGTGAGCCTTGGAACAGCACCCCAATATCGCTCACGAATCCCCAAGTCTTGGACTTGGCGACCGGGTTACCCCAGCCTATTCCCAGATACGGGGCGGTGCTATTGAACTTCACCTCCCCGGAAAAAGAACCCACGTCCGAGGCGTTATAGGGAACTCCTGAGAAAGTGTACTGGGCGCCGGCACTCGGGGTGGCTGTCAATGTAATCTTGTTGCCGTTGGCCACCAACCCCAAAGTCGTCCTGAACGCACCCGCAAACGGATACCAATCGCCCAGCAAGCCGACAGTTTGCAGTTTCAAATCACCATTGTAGTTGCCGTTGCTGTCGCTCTGCGTGATGGTCTTCTTCCAGGTATCGAAACCCAGTCTCCCGCCCACGCTCTCCGACATTTTCCCTGCCACTCCTAGACCAAAGCCAGTGGTGCCGCCGTTCACGTACACACCGACTTCCGCCGCATTGGATGCAGTCGCAAAAACACCGCACAAAGCCAAACCCAGTAATTTAGTTTTCATTGGCACCCCCCAATTTTGATGGTTATTCCATTTGGCTGATTTCGCCACCTAACCGCCTGCAAAGCTAATGCGCCCATGCGGCTTTGTCAAATAGTGCCCGCTATTTAGCCAAAGTCATGCGCGCATCACCTCTTTCAATAACGGCACGGATGCCGCCCTCTTTAGCCGCAGGCAATGCTCGTCCAGCGCATCCAGCGTGGCCAGCAGCGCAGGAAGGTCGCGCCGACCGTGCCGCAACAGGTAAGTAGTTACTTCATTCGGCAATTCCAGACCGCGTGCCAGTGCATGTTGCTGCAAAGCCTGTGCCTTCTCGCTGTCGCTCAAGGCATGCAC
>JAYTUW010000050.1:0-5680 GCA_043744345.1 Sideroxydans sp.
GGCAAGTTTCGCGAACAATCCCTGTCCTGCGAAATCACCGCGAGCAACGGTCACATTCCGCGCGATCACTTGCAGATCGGCAGCATCACCACGCCGGGCTCGGATTGCCCGGGCTTTGTGTCGTTACGCAACATCACCCGGCCAACCCGCATGCTGGTTCCCCCGGAGCGCGGGGCCTATCAGTGGTCGCTGATTTCCCATCTGGCCCTGAATTACGCATCGCTGGCCGACACGGATGTGTTGCGCCGTTTGCTGAGCTTGTATGAATGGACGCATGAGGAATCGAACAAGCGCCGTATCAAGGGGCTGTCGGTCGAGTCGTGCAAACCGGCCGAGATGGTGCGGCAGGGCGCGTTGATGCGCGGCACGGAATTCAGGCTTTCCATGAACGATGCATCCTACGGCTCTATCGCCGATAGTTATTTGTTCGGCATTGTGTTGCACCGGTTTTTCAGCAGTTATGCCAGCATCAATTCGTTTACGCGCACACGCATCCACACTCACCCCAGCAACGCGGAATTTCAATGGCAACCGATGTTCAAAGAAACCTCCCCGCGCTAGCCAGGGAAATTGTGGCCGATGCGCCGCAATATGATTACTACCAACTGGTTCGAATGCTGGAATCGATCTGGGGTGCGTACCATTCCCATAAAAACCCGCTGGATGCCAAAGTCGGATTTCGTCCCGCAAAGGAAATCACTTTTCCGGCGGCTGATGTTCGGCGAGCCCGGCAAACCGAAAACGGAAAATTGAGTGTTGAACTGAATTTCATGGGTCTGTACGGTGTGGATGCCGCCGTGCCGCAGTACATCATTACCACCGCTTTGTACGAAGATGAAGCGGGCGAAGTGACCAAGGCGTTCCTGGATATTTTCAACCACCGTTTTTATGTACTCCTGTATCAGGCGTGGAAAAAATATCATCCCGCGATTTCGCTGGAAAACCATTCCTCTCCCTACTACCGCTACATCAATGCCCTGTCGGGGTCGGACTCTCCCGTCCAGTCTTTCGAGTCATTGGGATTCGCCGGTTTGAGCGGGCAGCAAAATCGCAGCGCAACTGCGCTCAAGGGGTTGTTGCGGGATTTGGTGGGCGCACCGGTGGAAATCGAGCAGTACATCCCTTGCTGGAAGACGGTGAATACCAATGTCACGATGGGCGGGGCCGGAGAGCAGGCGATGGTGCTTGGCGACAACATGATGCTGGGCAACCAGATACTGGATGTCGAAGGCAAAGTGCAGATCAACCTTGGGCCGCTCAGCATCGAAAACGCCTTCACCTTGCTTCCCGGAACTGAAAACTCGAAGAAGCTGGGCGAGGTGCTGGGGCAGTACTTGGGCGACTCGATTGAGTTTGATACAACACTGAAGATTGAAGGTGCGACCGGTCAGGCACCCGCGCTGGGTTCGGAAGGGCTCAGATTGGGATGGCGCATGTGGCTAGGGGAGGCAACAGGCAAGCCTTACTCAATACAGGTTTCGGGTGCGGAGTACAAACGCAAACCGGCTGCACACGAAGCAGTCGCCCATTGATGCTGAAACAAGGTCTGAATAATTTTCCCATTCGTCATTCCGGCGCAGGCCGGAATCCAGTGGGTTTAAACCCAAATAGTTCATCTGCACCGCAACCGCTCCTTCCCCCTTACAGGGGGAAGGTTGCACCCGCAAGGGGTAGGCCGTGGTTGTACGGGGCAAAGCCCCAACAACACACGCTCGGATGGGGGTAGGCTCGTGAAGCCTCAACGTTTCTATCCCCACCCTAGCCCTCCCCCTGCAAGGGGGAGGGAATAAAGTGGCTAATGGATTTCTTGGGTTAAATATTGCTTTTTTCTTACCGGATACCGGCCTGACCGAAGGTCAGCCTGTCCTGAGCCTGACGAAGGGCCGGTATGACGGCAAAAGAATCGCATGTTAAAAAAGGTTCAATAACTGAATGCACGTGCCGGGGAATTCATAAATTTGTCGAAACGACTGAAATAAGGGAAACACCATGAGCGTAAAGAAAATTAAAGCCTTGCTGGATCGACTCAATGATCACTGCGCCGAAACGCTGGACGCTGCCGCCGGATTTGCCAGCGGTCGCACCCATTACGAGGTGTCGATCGAACATATGCTCATCAAGTTTCTGGAAGATGGCAGCGGCGATCTGGCACGCATTTTCCGGGCTTTCAATATTGATGCCGATGCTCTTTGGCAGGGCATGTTGCAGCATCTGGCAAAGAATCGTTCCGGCAATTCTGGCAAGCCCAGTTTCTCTCCTTTCATGCTGCAATGGTTTGAACAGGCATGGATCAATACCAGTCTGCATTATGGATATGACCGTATCCGTTCAGGTGTGCTGTTCGATGCTTTGCTGGAGATGACGGATCGCCTGCCCGGCGGACATTTCGCCCAACTTGACGGCATCTCGCAAGAAACGCTCAGGCGTGAATTCAAGGCCATTACTGAAGGATCGGTGGAAAGCATAGGCGCTGCGATGCCCGCGGCACCCTCTGTTCAGACCGGGCACCCCGGCGCTTCCATCTCGCCCACACCGGATGGCGGAGCGTTGGGGCAATTCACCATTGATGTCACCGCACGCGCGCGTGCCGGGGAGATTGACCCCGTATTCGGGCGCGACAATGAAATCCGGCAAATGGTCGATATTCTCAGCCGCCGCCGCAAGAACAACCCCATTCTGGTGGGCGAACCCGGTGTCGGCAAAACTGCGCTGGTCGAAGGTCTCGCACTGCGCATGGTGGAAGGCAAGGTGCCGGAAGAACTGCTGAATGTCAGCCTGAATATTCTTGATCTGGGTTTGCTGCAAGCGGGTGCCGGGGTGAAAGGCGAATTTGAAAAACGCCTCAAGCAGGTGATCGACGAAGTCAAAATGTCGCCCGTGCCTATCATTCTGTTTATCGACGAGGCGCATACCTTGATTGGCGCAGGTGGCGATGCGGGTGGCAGCGATGCCGCCAATTTGTTGAAGCCCGCACTGGCGCGCGGCGAGCTGCGCACTATCGCGGCGACGACCTGGTCTGAATACAAGAAATATTTTGAACGCGATGCCGCCTTGGCGCGCCGCTTCCAATTGATCAAGGTTGAAGAGCCGGATGTGGCGACCGCGATCACCATGCTTTCCGGTTTGAAAAACTACTATCAGAGCCATCACAAAGTACTCATTACCGACGAAGCAATCAAAGCGGCGGTGGAACTCTCCAGCCGTTACATCACCGGACGGCAATTGCCCGACAAGGCCATCGACCTGCTGGATACGGCGGCGGCACGCGTGCGCATGGGGCAAGCAACACCGCCAGCGAGCGTGGAAATCGCCGAGGCTGAGTTGGCGCATATCGAAAGACGCCTGACCCACCTGGACGAGGAAAGTCGGCAAGGGCTGGAGCCGGATGAAAGCTTGCTGGAAGAACTGAACGCCGAGATGGCGCGTCTGCAATCCGATCTGGTTGAGGCACGCCTGCAATGGCAGATCGAACTGGCACTGGTGATGAAGCTGCAAGAACAACGGCCCGACATTAGTGAAGGCAGCGGGGAGGTCACGCCGGAGATGCGCAGCCTGCTGGCTGCCGCCCGCCATGAACTGAAATCCAATCAGGGCAAATCTCCCTATGTGTACAGCGAAGTCGATGCCGGCGTGGTTGCCTCGGTCGTATCCGACTGGACCGGCGTGCCGGTGGGCAGCATGGTCAGCGACCTTGCAATCGCATTGCTTGAGTTTGATGACAAATTGATAGGCCGTGTTGTCGGGCAAGACCAGGGTGTCGCAAAGATCGGCAAGACACTGCGCGCACGCGCAGCAGGGCTGACGCGAACTGATTCGCCGCTGGGTGTGTTCCTGCTGGCAGGGCCAAGCGGAGTGGGTAAAACAGAAACCGCGCGTGCCGTGGCCGAATACATCTTTGGCGGCGAGCGTTTCCTCATCAGCATCAACATGAGCGAATACCAGGAAGCGCACACCGTATCCCAACTCAAAGGCTCGCCTCCCGGCTATGTGGGATACGGCGAGGGCGGCGTGCTCACCGAGGCGGTGCGTCAGCGGCCCTACTCCGTCGTGCTGCTGGATGAAATCGAAAAAGCGCATCCGGATGTGGCGGCCATGTTCTATCAGGTATTTGATCGCGGCTTCATGCGCGACGGCGAAGGCCGCGAGATCGACTTCACCAACACCGTCATTATCCTGACCAGCAACCTGGGTTCCGATCACATCATGGATATCTGGCAGAACCATCATGCGCCCGCCGAAGCAGAGGCAGCACCGGCAGAAGAGACGCCAGCCAAAGCCAAAAAATCCGGCAAGGCCAAGGCCGCAGCAGAAGCAGAGCAGGCCGTGCAGGAAGCCAAAGCAGCGGATGCGCCGCAGTTGCTGTCCATCGACAAAGTGGAAGCCGAGATCCAACCCGAACTGCTGCGATTCTTCCCGCAGGCATTGCTGGCCCGCATGCAGGTCATCCCCTACCTGCCGCTCGACAAACAAGCCCTCAAACAAATCGTCATGCTCAAACTGGACAAAGTCGCGCAACGCCTGCAAGAGACCCACAAAATGCAAATGCGCTGCCAACCCGAAGTCATCGAACACCTGGCCGAACTCTGCCAGCGCCCCGAACTCGGCGCCCGCCACGTCGATGCACTAATAGATCGCCAACTCCTGCCCAATGTGGCACGCACCCTGTTGGGTTTCATGGTCGAAGACAACATCCCCGATATTCTCAGTCTGGTGATAGACGAGAACAGGCAGATTGCCTGCGATTTTCTTGATCTGGCGGAGGAAGTGAAGGGCGGGGCTACCGCACAAACAGAGCGGAATGCCGTGGGTGCCTGAGTATATTGATTCGCATGCAATCGCAGTAACTCGTTAAGGGAATAAATGAAATGAATTGGAAAGCCCACTTAGGCAATGTATTTCTGCTTGGCATGTTTGCACTCCTGTCTTCCTGCGGCGGTGGCAGTGGCGGCGGCACCAGCAAAACAGGCGACCTGCTATCGTCTTCCAAAGCGATTACCGCGTTTTCGGTGAATGGCTCAACCGACACCGTCATCGACCAAACACTCAAAACTATTGCAGTCACCGTGCCATCTAATACGGATGTCACAAAACTGACCGCTACTTTCACTGCCTCCAAAGGTGCCACTGTCAGTGTTATGGTCGGTACAACACAAATCACGCAAACCAGTGGCACAACCAGGGACTTCTCCAGTCCGGTGAACTACACCGTCACCGCTGAAGATGGTACAACAGCAACTTACAAAGTAACGGTAACGATCGCAGCAGATACTGCCAGGTCCATCGTTACCTTCTCGTTGGATAATGGGCGGGTTGGTATTATTAATGGTACAAACATAACAGTCACCGTGCCATATGGTACCAATGTCAAGGCACTTGTTGCTGCTTTCACCTACTCGGGCTCCAAGGTAACTGTTGGTACCACACCATCAATTACGCAGACCAGTGGTGTAAATCAAAATGACTTCTCCAGCCCGGTAAGCTACACGGTCACCGCTGGAGACAACAACACGACAACCTACACCGTAACGGTTGCCTTCCCTCAATTCAACGACACCGGCATCAGCTCTAGCCAGTGCTACCAGGCAGGCAGCGATGTACTGGTGAGTTGCACCAGTGCTGGGGCGATTGCACTTAACGACCAACAAGACGGCATGGTGGGGCGCGATGTCACCAACTCCAA
>JAYTUW010000051.1:0-21589 GCA_043744345.1 Sideroxydans sp.
GATCGAGAAGATAGACTTCGATTTCGACAAGGCGCTCAGCGAATCCGAACTGTCCGAATGCGGCAACCAGCCGCGCCATCCGCTGGCCGACAAGGTCTATGTCATCTCGCGCCAGGATCACCCCGGCGAACTGATGCCGGTGCTGGAAGACGAGCACGGCACCTACATCATGAACTCGAAAGACCTGCGCGCGGTGGAGCACGTCGAGCGGCTGGTCAAGATTGGAATCGACTCGCTCAAAGTCGAAGGCCGCACCAAGTCCATCTACTACGTGGCGCGCACGGCACAGGTGTATCGCCAAGCCATCGACGATGCCGTCAAAGGCCGTCCGTTCAATCTGGAGTTGCTGGGCGCGCTGGATGCGCTGGCCAATCGCGGCTACACCGACGGCTTCTACGAACGCCATCATACCCATGAGCAGCAGAACTACCTGCGCGGCCACTCCGAGAGTTTCCGCCAGCAGTATGTCGGCGACATCGTGAGCTGCGCGAACGGCATGGCCGAGATCGATGTGAAGAACAAATTCCAGGTCGGCGACAAGCTTGAGATCATTCATCCCGCCGGAAATTCGATCATCGAACTGAAAGAAATGCACAACCTCGAAGGCACTTCGATCACTACCGCTCCCGGCAGCGGGCATCGCGTGCTGATTCCGCTTCAGGGAGCACTGGCCCAAGGGATGGTGGCCCGGTTCATATAGACAGGCGTACAGGTTAAGCATGTCTTAAGGAATGCCGGTTACGATCCCTGCAACTTTTACCACCCTGTTCCCTGTTTCGTTTTCAATGTCGTACCCCCGCGCGACACACCACAGGTCGCTGCCACTCTCATCGTCCAAGGAGAAAGCCATGAGCTGGAAGAACACCGCAAACCGCTACGGATCGCTATCCATCGGCATCCACTGGCTGATGCTGCTGCTGTTCATCGCCGTGTATGCCAGCATCACCCTGCGCGAGATATACCCCAAAGGCAGCGACCCGCGTGAAGCATTGAAGGCATGGCATTTCATGCTCGGCATGCTGACTTTCGTATTTGTCTGGCTACGGCTAGCAATGCGCTTCTCCGGCCCCACTCCGCTGATCCATCCGCCGATTCCAAAGCTGCAGGAGATCTCCGCCAAGCTGCTGCATCTGGCACTTTACGCGCTGATGATAGGCATGCCGCTGACCGGCTGGCTGTTGCTCAGCGCCGCCGGCAAACCTGTCCCGTTCTTCGGCCTGCAACTTCCCGCGCTGATCGGGGAGAACAAGGACCTTGCCGGGCAGATCAAGGAATTGCACGAGGCCGTCGGCACCGCGGGGTACTTCCTCATCGGCCTGCATGCGGCGGCTGCGGTCTACCATCACTATGTACAGCGCGACAATACCCTGACCCGGATGCTTCCGCGGCGCGGCTAGCAGCCCCCACGGGCGGGTTGTGTCACCCAATATCCGACCATTAGCCTGCAGGTACTCCATCCCGTGCCATACCGCACGGTTGAACAATTTGTTACCATCGCCGCATCTAGTGTGGCTCGGGTATCGATATGTGGCTGAACAGTTCGGTAGGTAAGAAGCTCGGGTTCCTGATTTCCAGTGTCCTGATCGTCATTTTTGTCCTGACTGCGCTCTGGTACAACGATTTCACCCATCGCAACCTGGAAAAGCTCATGCTGCAGCAGGCACGGGTCATCTACCAGCAGATCATGATCACCCGCAGCTGGAATGCCGCCTACAGCGGGATTTACGCGCGCAAGACTCCCGGCGTCGAAACCAACAAATACCTCTACGAGGCCGGTCCCGGACAGGGGCTTCCGAGCGCCATCATCCCCGAAATCACGGACGAGCAGGGGCATGTTTACACGCTGAAGAACCCGGCATTGATGACACGTGAATTGTCGGAACTTGCCGCCAAACACTCCGATCTCCGCTTTCATCTGACCAGTTTGAAACCGATCAATCCCGGCAATATTGCGGATGATTTCGAAAAGCGCAGCCTGCAACAGTTCGAAGCAGGCCAGAAGGAAACTTCCGAACTTGTCCGGGACAATGAAAAACAGTACTTCCGCTTCATGGCCCCCTTGTACGTAGAGCATAGCTGTCTGGCCTGCCACGGCTTCCAGGGATACAAGGTCGGGGATGTGCGTGGCGGCATCAGCCTGACCCTGCCGATGAGCACGGAGCTGGAAATGCTGAACACCACCCGACTGAATTTTCTGGTGGGCGCGGGAATGCTGCTGATACTGGTCATTCTTGCCATTCTCCTGGGGTCGCACTATCTGGTGACCCACCCCTTGCACATGCTGCAGGAGTTCGCCAGCAGCATGGGAAGACCGCAACACGTTCCGGACTCCCTGTTGGCCCGCAACGACGAAGTCGGCTTGCTCGCCAAGGAGTTGAACGATGCCAATGCCACACTGCTTGCCCAGCGGGATGTGATCCTGCAACGCCGTCAACAAGCGGAACTGGACGGCAACACTGACTCGCTGACCGGCCTATATACCCGCCACTACCTGTCCACGGAAGGCGCCCGTCTATTCGAACGCTGGCGTCGTGACGGGGCAGGCATCGCCATACTGATGATCGACATCGACCATTTCAGGCAGATCAATTACAAGTACGGACATCTGGTCGGCGATGACGTGCTGATCGCGGTTACGCAAATACTCGTGAAGCAATGTCGCCCCTATGACCTGGTGGCGCGTTATGGCGGCGAAAAATTCCTCGTGCTGCTCGAAGCTTCTTCATACGGCAGCGGCAACAGCTCGGCGCAACGCATTCTCCAGAGCATCGCGGAACATGTATTCATATCCGGCGAAACAGAGCTTCGCATCACGGCCAGCATAGGCGTGGTCGAGGGCAGCTCGCTGGGCGATTTCGACTCGGCTTTGCTCCAGGCGGAGGAAGCGCTGAGCCGGGCAAAAGAGACCGGTCGCAACTGCGTCGTCACCCACACGGAAGACATGCCATAACACCTGACTGAATCGGCATCCGGATCGCATGAATCTCAAAACGGCAGTTATCACCCTCATCTGGCTTTTGTTGGCCGGTGGTCTGTTCTACTTTTTTGATTCGAAGGAAAACCCAAACACGGCAGGCAAACTGGCTGGCGGCGGCACTGAAGTGACGCTTGCCAGAGACCTGAGCGGGCATTACCGGGCTGAGGCCTTCATCAACGGGATAAAAGCCAATGTCATGGTCGATACCGGTGCAACCGATGTGGCGATCTCGCAACGGCTGGCCGACAGGCTCGGCATCCAAAGTACCGATGCCATCCGCACGCAGACCGCAAACGGCGATACAGTCGCCTACATGACCCGCCTGTCCAGCGTGAAGCTGGGAGCGATAGAGGCACGCAATGTCGCGGCCATCATCACGCCCAACCTGGAGGGAGACATGCTGCTAGGCATGTCCTTCCTGGGCAGGATGGACGTGCGGCTGTACAAGGGAACGATGACCATACGCGCTGCAAATGACTAACTTTCCGGACCTGACAACATGATCCTTTCATCCCTTTCCCAATCCGACCGCTACGCCGGACTGCACCCGCTGTTCCAACGCGTTTTTGACTACATCCGCGACACCGACCTGTTCGCCATCGAACCGGGGCGCTACAACATCGTTGGCGACGACCTGATCGCCATCGTCGAAAAGGTACCTGCCAAGACAAAAGACATGGCGAAGCTGGAAGCGCATCGCAAATACATCGACATCCAGCTGGTGCTGGAAGGCGACGAGACGATGGGCTGGAAGCCGCTGGCGGATTGTCTGAACCCGATCAGCGAGCACAGCATGGAAAAAGATATCCGCTTCTTCCATGATGCACCCGCGTCGTATGTGCCCGTGCCGCCGGATCACTTTTGCATCTTCTTCCCGGAAGATGCGCATGCGCCTTTGGTGGGCAATGGCACGATACGCAAGGTGATTTTCAAGATCACTGTAAATCCCAGCTGAACTATAAGTAGCCTCCGCGTCATACCGGCCCTTCGACAGGCTCAGGATAAACTGACCTTCGGTCAGGCCGGTATCCAGCAATCAAAGAACCCGCGAAGCGAACAGATTCAAGTTGCCCCTCTGACGAGGGAATATTAATTTCAACTGGATACCGGCCTGCGCCGGTATGACAGACTGGTTGATTTTCGGTGATAGAAAACAAAGAGGGCATGCATCGCATGCCCTCTTTTCATTCACAACCAGCCGGATTTAAACTGCGTCCAGCGCCTGACCCAGATCGGCGAGCAGATCGTCGATATGCTCGATGCCGATGGACAAGCGCACCATATCCTCGCTCACACCGGCCTTGGCCATCTCTGCCGGTGAAAGCTGGCGGTGAGTCGTTGAAGCCGGGTGGCAAGCCAATGACTTGGTATCACCGATATTCACCAGACGGGTAACCAGCTTCAAAGCGTCCTGGAAGCGCGCACCGCCGGCCATGCCGCCCTTGACGCCGAAGGTCAGGATGCCGGAAGCGCGGCCGCCCATGTATTTGTCCACCAGCGGTTTGTCCTTATGATCGGGCAATCCGGCATAGTTGACCCAGCTTGCCTTGGGATGATTCTTGAGGAACTGTGCAACCTTGAGCGAGTTGTCGCAGATGCGTTCCATGCGCAGCGCCAGCGTCTCGATGCCTTGCAGGATCAGGAACGAGTTGAACGGCGAGATCGCCGCGCCCATGTTGCGCAATGGCACCACGCGCGCACGGCCGATGTAGGCCGCCGGGCCCAGCGCTTCGGTGTACACCACGCCGTGGTAGGAAACGTCCGGTTCGTTCAGGCGCTTGAAGCGCTGCTTGTGCTCCGCCCACGGAAACTTGCCCGAATCCACGATCGCGCCACCGATACTGTTGCCGTGGCCACCCAGATACTTGGTAAGCGCATGCACCACGATATCCGCGCCGTGCTCGAACGGGCGGCACAGGAAAGGCGAGGGCACGGTGTTGTCCACAATCAGCGGAATGCCGTGCTTGTGCGCGACTTCAGCCAGTTTTTCGAAGTCGGTGATGTTGCCGAGCGGGTTACCCACGGATTCGCAGAAGATGGCCTTGGTTCTTCCGTCGATCAGTTTGTCGAAGGCGGCCGGATCGCGGTAATCGGCGAAGCGCACATCGATGCCGTATTGCGGCAGCGTATGCGCAAACAGGTTATAGGTTCCGCCGTAGAGCGTGGCGGCAGACACAATATTATCGCCTGCTTCGGCGATGGTCTGGATGGCGTAGGTGATCGCGGACATGCCGGATGCAACCGCCAGTGCGGCGATGCCGCCTTCCAGTTCGGCGACACGCTTTTCCAGCACGTCGGTGGTCGGATTCATGATGCGCGTGTAGATGTTGCCCGGAACTTTCAGGTCGAACAGGTCAGCGCCATGTTGTGTACTGTCGAACGCGTAAGAAGTGGTCTGGTAGATAGGCACCGCCACTGCCTTGGTGGTCGGGTCAGGACTGTAACCGCCGTGTACCGCTATGGTTTCCAATTTCATTTTTTTCTCTCCCTGTTTTAAGTACTGCCGCGAAAATTGAATTGTGCCGCCACCTGCTTGCTTCAACAAATACTCTTTTGTTCTGAACTAATCGTCGAATGCTATATCGCCTTCGGCCACCGCATCCCCCACCTTGAAGCTCTTGAAATCGAACAACAAACCATCCGGCAACTGCGACAGTTTGCGATGAAGCAAGTGTCCTGCATCCCGGTACGAAATTCCACACCGGGGATCACATCAGCTTCATTGAGCGCAACTTGTTTTTCAGTGTATTGATCTGTGCATCTTTCTCTGCCAGCTGTCTTTTCTTTTCAGCCATTTGTTTGTCTTTTTCAGCCGCTTCTTTGTCTTTTTCGGCCGACTGTTTGTCCTTGTCCGTCAGCTGCCTATCCTTTTCAGCCAGCAACTTTTCCTTCTCGGCAACTTGCTTTTCCTTTTCAGCCAGAAGCTTGTCCTTCTGCACCAACTCGGCGAGTGCCTGCTGGATTTCCTCGTCGGCGACTTTCAAACGCGCTTCGAATTTCAGCCTGATAGCTTCGCCGTTGGGCTGAGTTGTTGCATCCGCGGCAGCCCGCCGTATTTCTTCCACCTGCTTTTCCAGCGGCAGGTCGCGTAGATCCTTGAGCCTTAGTGCGGATGAAATACCCAACAGGCGTTCTTCTTCCTGCACAACGATCTTTTCTAGCGTGACTTTCTCCATACCCGAGGTTCCGCCGGCCGTACTTGTCTTTAGCTGGGATTGCAGCAAAGCGACACGCTCGTTGACTTGCTGCGCATGGTGCGCGGCAAACAGCGTTTCCGCACTTAGTCGTTGCACCAAAGCCTTATCGTGATGCGCAACAGCAATCTGGTTTTTCGATTCCTGGTATACACGCAAGGCCTCGGCATAAGTCATGGGCGCTTGCTTGTCGGCATTCTTCTTTTTGCTGTCTGCATTGATGGATTCGCTTTCACGCAGTGCACCTTCTTGTACAGAATTGATCACCAGATCCAGCATCGATTTAAGCAAGGCGGCTTTTTCCTTGTCGATGTTGTCGGGTTGTTCACGCTCAACTTTTCCGATCAACCTGGATAGGCTGCCGGTTACAGCTTCATATTCCCCGGGCAGTAATTGGGGCGCATTGTGCTCATCAAGTTGAGCCTTGAGCTCCAGCTCTTTGGCAAAGCGATACTGCACGATCGCCATGGTGGAACGCCCTTTTTCCAGAATTGCCTGACCCTTGGCAGCAAGGGTCGCCACTAACTCCTTGGGCCTGTTGGTCAGTGCACTCTGGCATTCTCCAAGGACCTGCTCGGCTTCTCGGAAATAGGTCGGTGCCAGAAATGGCATGTTGTCATGCCTGGCTGTATTCACGCTCTTTTCCAGCATTTCCACAACATCCAGCGCGGGCAACTCATTGAATTTTGCGACTTGCGCAGCTGTGGGTTTAATGTTGGTACTCACCGGGGTAGCGCATCCAGCCAGAAACAACGCGGCAAATACCCCAGTGATACGAACTGTCCAGAAAAACATTTGGTCACTCCCAATTAGGTTCAGGTTGAATACGCAATTCACAGCCTGAAATTATGTATGTGTTCCTTGCGTTGCATCAGCCCTCATGGTCGAAAGCAATATCGCCTTCTTCCACGACTGCACCCAACTGCATATTCTTGAAGTCGAACAGATTCCCATCCAGCAGGTGCGACGGCTTGACGTTCTGCATCGCAGTGAAGATGGTCTGGCTGCGCCCCGGATACTGCTTCTCCCAGTTGGTGAGCATCTCCTTGATGTTCTGGCGCTGCAGGTTCTCCTGAGAACCGCACAAATTGCACGGGATGATGGGGAACTCCATGCCGCGCGCATAGCGGGCGATGTCTTTCTCGGCGCAATAGGCCAGCGGACGGATCACCACGTGGTCGCCCTTGTCGGTGACCAGCTTGGGTGGCATGGCCTTGAGCTTGCCGCCAAAGAACATGTTCAGGAACAGCGTCTCCACCATGTCGTCGCGGTGGTGTCCCAGCGCGATCTTGTTCGCCCCCAGCTCGCCCGCCACCTTATAGATGATGCCGCGGCGCAGGCGCGAGCACAGCGAACAGGTGGTCTTGCCCTCGGGGATCTTGGCCTTGACGATGGAATAGGTGTCCTGCGTCTCGATATGGAAATCCACGCCGAGTTTTTTCAGATAGTTCGGCAATACATCGGCAGGAAAACCCGGCTGCTTCTGGTCCAGGTTCATTGCCACGATCTTGAAGTCGATGGGCGCGCGTTTGCGCAGCGTGAGCAGGATGTCCAACAGCGTGTAGGAATCCTTGCCGCCCGACAGGCACACCATGACCACATCGCCTTCCTCGATCATGTTGAAATCGCCGATGGCTTTGCCGACCGAACTCTCCAGCCTGCCTTTCAGGCGATTGAAGTTGGTGGAGTGGTGCTCGAAATGGATGGGTTGGGTGATGTCGTTCATGTGATGTTCATTCGCTACTCAAAGATTCTACCCCCTCCCCAGCCCTCCCCCTGCAAGGGGGAGGGAGACATTACCTTCCCCTTGCAGGGGGAAGGCCAGGATGGGGGTAGACACGTTTTTCAATTCGCCGGATTTAAAGGTTGATACTCCGCCCGCCATCGACTGCAATGACTTGGCCTGTGATGTAAGGCGCATCCGCAATCAGGAAACGCACTGTCCTGGCGATGTCTTCCGGCGTCCCTTCGCGTTTGAGCAGCGTGTGCGCGACAAGCTTGCGGCGCTGCTCCCGGTCTTTCCATTCTTCGCTCTCCGGCCAGACGTTCACGCCGGGTGCAATGCCGTTCACGCGTATCTGCGGAGCCAGCTCCTGCGCCAGGGCGCGGGTCAGGCCGGACAAGCCCGTCTTGGCGACGTTGTACAGCAGGTGCCCGTGCATCGGAAAGTCGGCATGGATATCCACGATGTTGACGATGCAACCGTGGCGGCGGCGCAATTCCGGCGCGGCAGCCTGCGCCAGAAACAGCGGCGCTCGCAGGTTGGTACCCAGCAGATCGTCCCATTGCTGCTCGTTCAGTTTGTCCAGCGGCGTGGGATAGAACGTCGAGGCGTTGTTCACCAGCGCATCGAGTTGTCCGAACTGCTTCACTGCTTCTTCCACCACGCGCTGCAAGGCCGCGGTATCCAGCAGGTCGGCCTGAACTGTTCCGGCCGAATCGGGACGCTTCTCATTCAGCTCAGCACGCAGGGCCAGGGCGTCGTACAGGGAAGCATGGCAATGGATGACAACGTTCGCCCCGGCCGCATGCAGATGCCGCACAATGGCCGCACCCACGCGTTTCGCCCCGCCCGTCACCAAAACCGTTTTGCCTTGCATCCCATTCCCCACTAAACTCTGCGTTATAGCCACCACGACCAAGGTGGACAGAAATCGTCACGAGCGGCTTCATGGTGAGATTGGCCGGAGCGCAGCGCCCGGAGCATACTTACAGTATGTGAGGAGCGCGAGCACCGCCCAAGCTCATCATGGAGTCGCGCAGTAGATTTATGCCGCCTTGGAGATTATACCCGACCATGTCCCTCCACCTACCTGCCCCCTCTTCCGATGCACTCATCCACAGCGCCAAGCTGTGCGAGCTCATCCGCCGCGACATCGCGGCCCAGGGCGGCTGGATACCCTTCTCGCGCTTCATGGAATTGGCCCTGTATGCGCCGGGGTTGGGGTATTACACGGCCGGATCGCGCAAACTGGGCGCGGAAGGCGATTTCACCACCGCGCCGGAGATATCCAACCTGTTCGGACGCACCGTGGCCAAACAGCTGGTCGAAGTCATGCACGCCAGCACGCCGAATATCCTTGAGCTCGGCGCGGGTAGCGGCAAGCTGGCGCTGGATATCCTGGGCGAACTGGAGCGCCTGCATGCCCTGCCTGACAGCTACTCGATTCTGGAAGTGAGCGCCGACCTGCGCGAACGGCAACAAGCTCTGATCCGCGAGAAACTGCCGCATCTTGCCGCATGCGTGCGTTGGCTGGATGCACTTCCTGACAAAATCTCCGGCGCAGTCATCGGCAACGAGGTGCTGGATGCTTTGCCAGTGCACCTGATGTACTGGTCAGGCGGCAAAGTGCTGGAACGCGGCGTAACCAGCGAGGCGAACCATTTCGTCTGGAAAGACAAGCTTGCAGACTGCAAGGTCCTGACCGACATCACCAAGAACATCAAGGTACCGCACGACTATCTGAGCGAAGTCTCAGTTGCCGCACGCGGCCTGGTCAGCAGCCTGTGCGAACGCATGGACAAGGGCGCGCTACTGTTCATCGACTACGGCTTCGGGGCAGGCGAGTACTACCATCCGCAGCGCAATCGCGGCACGCTGATGTGCCACTACCGCCACCACTCGCACGATGACCCATTCTACTTGCCGGGCTTGCAGGACATCACCGCGCATGTCGACTTCACCGCCATCGCCGAGGCCGCCATCGACCAAGGCGCGCATTTCTTGGGCTACACCTCGCAGGCGCATTTCCTGATGAACAACGGCGTCACCGAATTCTTCGGCGACATCTCGCTGGACGACGTCAAAGCCTACGCACCGCTCTCCGCCCAACTGCAAAAACTCACCAGCCCGGCCGAGATGGGCGAACTGTTCAAGGTGATCGCGCTGGGCAAGGGGATGGACCAGCCGCTGTCGGGATTCTTGCGCGGCGATCTGTCGCGGCTGCTGTGAACAGGCATGTCGCGTGTCCGAAGTTTCCCCCCGGTTGCCGATGAACATGTAACGGTGCTGATTCTGGGCAGCATGCCCGGCAAAGAATCGCTGAAACAAAACCAGTACTACGCTCACCCACAGAACACCTTCTGGAAGATCATGGGAGAACTGATTGGCGCCTCGCGGGAGCTCCCCTACAACGAACGCCTGCTCAAATTGACCGCAGCGCATATCGCCCTGTGGGATGTGCTCAACACCTGCGAACGCGAGGGCAGCCTGGACTCGGACATCCGGAACGGAACCCCCAACGACTTCGCGTCATTCTTCAAACAGCATCCGCACATCACGCGCGTATGCTTCAACGGTGCCAAGGCCGAGCAGAGTTTCAAAAAATTCGTGCAGGGAAAACAGCAGTTGCCGCTACTGGATTTCACGCGCCTGCCGTCGACCAGTCCGGCGCATGCAGGGATGCGCTACACAGAGAAATTAAAGGAATGGAATGAAGCGATGGGTTCCCGCGAATGATGCGTGGGCAGGCAAGTACGTAGGGGGTGACGAAGGATACCCATCATGAGAGAAGATAGTGTTCGCGTTGCTCACGTCCCCGAAGGGGGCAACCCATCCTCGCTGGCTCATTTTTTATCGTGAGCGTAGTTTTGAGCG
This sequence comes from Sideroxydans sp., assembly GCA_043744345.1. Taxonomy (GTDB): domain Bacteria; phylum Pseudomonadota; class Gammaproteobacteria; order Burkholderiales; family Gallionellaceae; genus Sideroxyarcus. The sequence goes on from JAYTUW010000051.1 coordinate 10,769, forward strand.
CTTAGTCCCCATCGTCACCACCATCAAAAGAAGTTGACTCCAACGTTTCGGTTCTCCCGCCGGTGCGCCATCCGGTAGAGTTGTTTATATCGCCTGACATTGAATGGCCAAGATTACTGTCGTTTCTTTCTTTAGCCAATTGCTCCTCCCTCTTTTGCATCCGCTTGGTGAAAAAGAGCCAAGCTCCCACGAACACGAACAATCCTGCAAGAAGCAAAATCCTGTGGCTCACGATCCATCCAAGCGGAGCCAAAGCAGTGCCCACGATCAATAACCCGAAGCCAACAATCTCGCGCGCCGTCATCTTTTCGAATACCTATCGCAACACTTCCTTGATAATTGTTTCCACCGCCTCGATGCGTGCCTCGCGCACCTTGTCGGCGATGAGGTTCTTGTCAGCACAAGCGCGCGCGATGTCGCCCGCATTCACGGCCTGTGCCGCTTGCGCGCATTTCAACATATAGCCGGATTGGGGATAAACGTCGTTCTCGTGCCCGGTGCGGCCGTGCGCATCCGATTCGCAGGTGAGCAGCATCTGGGTGAAACGTTCCGGTTTGCGCCACAGGTCGCAGCTGTCGAACAGTTTCACGATGGTGTCGGCGCGCAGTTCCCTGACGCGGTGCACATTGCCGTGGTATCTCGCCACCAGCATGGCGAGGTCGCGGCATTCGCCGGGCACGCGCAGGCGTTCGCACACGATTTTCAGGTGTTCGAGGCTGCGCGACTCGTGGCCGATATGGCGCGGCAGGATGTCGGCGGGGGTGTTGCCTTTGCCGAGGTCGTGGCCCAACGCGGCGAAGCGCACTTCCAGCGGGTAGCCGTGTTTGGCGGTGTCGTCCAGCACCAGCATGGCGTGGATGCCGCAGTCGATCTCGGGGTGGTATTGCGGGGGTTGCGGCACGCCGAACAAGGCGTCCATCTCCGGCAATATCCTTTGCAGTGCGCCGCATTCGCGCAGGGTGGTGAAGAAGCGCGAGGGATGTTGTTCCATGAGTCCTCGCGCCAGTTCCTGCCAGACGCGCTCGGCCACCAGCGCATCCACTTCGCCGTTGTCCACCATGTTGCGCATCAGTTGCATTGTTTCCGGTGCGAAGTAAAAGCCAAAGCGCGCAGCGAATCGCGCACCGCGCAGGATGCGTACCGGATCTTCGGCGAAGGCATCGCTGACATGGCGCAGGATGCCCGCCTTGAGGTCGGCCTGGCCGTTATACGGATCGATGAGGTTGCCCGCAGCATCCTGCGCGATGGCGTTGACGGTGAAGTCGCGGCGCAGCAGGTCCTGCTCCAGTGTGACATCGGGCGAGGTGTAGACGGTGAAGCCTTTGTAGCCCTGCGCCACTTTGCGTTCGGTGCGCGCCAGTGCATATTCCTCGTGCGTATCGGGATGCAGGAACACAGGGAAGTCGCTGCCCACGGGCTTGAAACCGCGCGCTTCCATGGCTTCGGGTGTGCTGCCGACCACAACCCAGTCGTGATCCTGCACGGGCAAGCCCAGCAGCTTGTCGCGCACCGCACCGCCCACGCAGTAGATTGTCAGGTCTTCACTCATCAAGATATGACTTCTGGTTCTTCGCATTCTCGGGCTCTATGATACCGAGCCGCTGCTTCAGCGGGCGCACCGGTTGTCCGAACAGCGTCGAGTAGTAATAGGTGTTGCTCATCACTTTTTTTACATAATCGCGGGTCTCGTCGTATGGGATGCTTTCGACATAGATCGCCCCCTCCAGCGTCTGTTTGCCGCGCCATTGGCGTGCTTTGGTCGGCCCCGCATTGTAGGCGGCGGATGCCAGCACGGGGTTATCGTCGAACTGGTGCGAGACCGTCTTCATGTAATACGTGCCCAGTTTGATGTTCACGTCCAGCTGGTGGATAAGTCCCTTGCGGTAGCCTTTCATGCCGATCTGCCTAGCCACCCATTTTGCCGTGGCGGGCATGATCTGCATTAGCCCGGCCGCTCCGGCATCCGAGCTCACCTTGGTGACAAAGCGGCTCTCCTGCCGCATCAGCCCGTAAACCCAGGCTTCTTCCAGACCGTGCTTGTGCAGATTCTCCTGCAGGGCGGCACGATATGGCGAGGGATAGCGCAGATAGAAATCGTGCATCTGCACAGTTTTATCCGCCGCGTAGATCGAACGGTCATACAGCTCGTTGCGGCGCGCCACTTCGGCGGCGGCCAGCAATTGCCGGTCGTTCATCCTGCGTATTGCCCAGGCCCACTCCTTGGCTGCCTCGGTGCGCATATCCATGCGGTACAACAGCAGTGTACGCTGGATTCCCGGCAGCGCCTGGAGCGCATCTATCTCCGATTCGCCCGGATGATAACCCACCGAAAGGATGTCCGTAGCGGGTGCCGCGCCCAATTCTTCGGCGGCGAGCTGGCCGTAATAATTAAACTCGCGGCTCAATTCGGCGAATATCGCCTCGGCTTCGGCGGGGCGGTTCAGCGCCTTGAACGCGCGCGCTTTCCAGTAGCGCCACACACCTTCCTTCTGCTGTTCCGGCGCCATGGCGTTGATGCTCTCCCACACTTCGCGCCAGTTGTTGGCGCGCAGCGCGGCACGGGTACGCCAGGCCAGCTGTTTGGGATTCAGCGCCGTATCACCCGCCGCGGCGAACCAGCCCAACGCGCGCTCGTCCTGTGCCTGGGCACCCGCGTATCCCATCCAGCTGAAGAAGTAGCGCTGCTCGGCTTCCGAAAAATACATGGCGATCTTTTCCCAGCGCGTAAAAGCAAGCTGCGGAGACTGCCTGGAAAGGCGCAGCAACGCGAACAGGGCAGCCATGCGCCTGCCCGTGCCCGCATTCTCAAATTTGGTCTTGTCCAGGTAAAGCCGCGGATTACTGGAGGCCACGCTCAATTCTGCAGCCGGAAAGACCTGCGCCTTGGGCAGATGCTTGATGAGTTGTTTGGCCAGTGTGGTGTTGCCGTTCTCCAGCGCCAGACGCATGCGCTGCCACACCTCGACTTCGCCGATGACGCCCTGCTTCATCGCCTCTTCGTAAAGCGGCGTGCAGCTGTCCGGCATCTCTTCGCTGCGCATCCACAACTTGCGCGTCTCGGCCATCGCCCCGGCGACATCTGTTTTCATGCGCAGTTGTTGCGAATAGCAGATCAGTTCGTCATCGGTAGTCAACAGGCGCGAATATTCTTCCGCGAATTCTTCCCAACTCTCGCGCTTGCCCAGATTTTTGAGCCATTCGCCGCGGAACTGATCGACCACCGGGCTCTCGTCGGTACGCGCCAGAAAGGCCTTGATCTGCGTAGTGGATTGCGCACCCCAGTGCAAACGCAACTGGTAATAAGTGGCATACGGCTCCAGCGGAGTGTCCTTGAGGCGCTCAGCCACTTCATCCAGACGTGACGCGTTGCCGACACGCAAAGCTTCGCGGGCGGTACGGAAGTCACTTTCTTGGTCGGCTAGCGCGCTTGCGGGCAGCGCCAGCAGCAGGAGCAAAACGAATTTCATGGGAGGACTCGGGATCGACTGGTTGAAGGATAGCACAGAGCGACTTCCGGCTGATCATTGCAGCCCTGAACAGGGCGTGGGATATGGCTTGCGAAGACAGCGGCTCCTGCTGCGGAGCCGCATCTGTTGTTACTGTTTAACGCCGATATTCGTGCATCTTTTCCAGGAAGGCATCGACATCCACGTTCACCAACTCGGGAGGGAAACCCGTGCGACCGTCTTCGGTTGCGGCCGGCAGTTCGTTCACCTGCAAGCGCGTGATCCAATCCGCGCGTATCGCCTCGTCGTCATGTTCATCGGCCGCGACATCCCCGCGTTCGATCTCGTATCCGCTGATGTTCATTGTGGTTGCCATGACACACCTCCTTATCCCGGAGCATCGCCGTGCCCCTGTAAGTACTGTATCGGCTCAGGCGCGGGAAAGCTTAGAACGAACCAGCTCGATATGGCTGCGCAGCTCGTAGATGTGACTGGAGAAGGCCACCGGCAGGCGCAAGTGATTGACTTTGTTCTCGATGATGTCGAGTTCTTTGCGAAAGGCGGACAACTCCAGCGGTTTGCGCGGATCACGCAGTTGCATCTCCAGAAAACGCAATTCACCGTACAGCTTATGCACGCGCGACTTGATCAGCCAGGTGTACACGGCCGGTGCGATGCGGCTCAGGGGGATAGCGAGTGCCAGCAATGGCAAAAGGATGATGATCACACGGCTCACGTAGGTGGCCGCCCAGAATGGCAGATAGCGGTCGAGGAAGGGCGGGCCGGACTCGTAGAAATGCGCGGCTTGAGCGCTCATCTCGAAGTCAGAATCCTTGGCCGAGGGAAACTCGCGACTCTTTTGCAACATGCCCGGTCCGCCATGCACGCGTGTGAGCACCTTGAGCACCAGATATGCCAGCGCCGGATGCATGGATTCGCGCGCCACCAGCGTGACAGTTGGCGCCAACACATCGGCTTTATGCGCCGGGATGTTGGCTTCCAGGCTCAGTGCGCCTTGCGGCAATACCAGATGGGTCAGGAAATTGAACTGGCGCGAATAGGCTTCGGCTTCGTTCAGGTCGAGCAACACCACCTTGGGCATTGCCGCCACTTCCTGGATGAGGGGAGAGGTGGGTACGCCGGACAGGAAGATCACGTCTGCCACGTTGTGGCGCAAAGCCTCTTTCGCGTCATCCTCACCGATCTCGAACAACGTGCTGTTCTGCGCATTCACTCCGGCCGCATTCAGGATCAGCTTCGACAGGATGTTGGTACCGCTGCCGACCCTGCCGATCGCAATACGCTTGCCTTTCAGGGCGGAGACCAATTCGATCTTGCGTTGTTCGCGGCTGAATATCCACAGCGGTTCGTAATACAGACTACCCAGCGAGACTACGCCCACCGTGGACTCTGAAGTCGCCACACCACCCGGCACGAACGCCATATCCACGTCCGTTCCTTCCTTGCGCAGCTCGTTGAGGCTGGCGAGCGGGCCTTCAGATTCGCGTATCTCCAGCTTGATACCGTCCTGTTTGAGCAAAGCTTCGTACAGACGCGCATAGGCCTGGTAGTTGCCGTCTTCCTTGCTGATGGAAATGACGATCTTCCGGGGCGGGGCGGGATCGATGAGGATATATCCGGCCACCGCGATGAACAGCAGCGCGATGAGATAAGGCAAAGCCGCCTTGAACGCCTCGAACGGCAAAGACATGCGGGTGTCTTCGCGCTCTTCTTCGCTGTAGGGTTTTTTATTCATCGTCATGGAATTTCGGAGTGACTGGTGCGCCAGACTTGATGAGTGTGGGCACTGGAATGCGCTCATTCTACTCACTAACCTTCCACTGTAAAACCCGGTGTGTCCTGCCGCGTAGCGTAATTGCCGTCGCGTCCATCCTCGCAGTAGCAATCAGGCATCAGCGAACGATCGCAAATCCCAGCCGTACCTGTGTTGAAGTGTACTGATTGTAAGTCAGAAGCGTATCACCATACCCCCGGAAGAGCTGGAGGTACACGAACCCGCCGCCGCGAGCAAACAGCGCCTTGCGCAACGGATAGGAAATCGCAATCTGAGCACTGCTATACCCCGCAGTCCCTGAGCGAAATTTTCCCCTCAAGACCGCGCCGTCCTCCCGCCCATAACCAAGTTCCCAGTCTGCGTATCCCCGATAACGCGGGATGTCGGGATTGTCCGTTTTGTCCTGATAGACATATATCTTCGGGATAACAACGAAGATATGCCCGTCCGGAAAACGGGTGGTCCATGCAGGCTGCACAAAGAATATATTGATGCTGCGCGAACTGGGCCCATCCTTGCCATTTGATTCATGCTCAAAACCGGCGCGCAGCAAGTCCGGCTTAATGCCATCGCCAAGCGAAGTGCCCTGCCAAAAGACACTGGGGCGATAGCTGGTGTCGCGAAACGGTTTTGAATTGGCGCTCAGATCCCATAACGAGGACTGCGTAAAAGAAAAATACAAATTGGCCAATGGCGATAGCCATGCGACCGGTTGGCTGTCGGTATCGAACATCCGGTATTTGACGCTGAACTGAAAGCGTGCGACACCGCCATTGCCTATGACGAAATACATCGGCTCATGAGCCGACAGCGCCGGCTCGCCCACCGGCGCCAGTAGATTGACGGCGCGCTCGGTATACAGCGCATTCAACTCACTGCTATCTTCCGGGGACATCATCTGCTGGATCGCATCCGGCTCCCGAACCAATAGCGCCAGCCGGTTTGATTCGACTCCGCCAAGTTCCCCCCGTATCAGACCGGATACATGCGGAGGCATCACCCCCCGGTATGTCCGCCGCATATCACCCTTCGCCACGGGCCCAACAGCGGAAAGCGCCACTTCCCAGGTCTTGCTGTCTTGTCTCAGTCGGAGGTCAAGTACCTCGGGCCACCCTTCCTGTGATGCGGGTCTAACGACATCGAACAGGATAGTTTCGTCGGAACGGAAAGTCTCGCCCCGGGCTGCGACAAGCCAGGTCGAAGCTGCCGCAGCGGTCATTGTGTACAGCCCAAGAACGATAGGCATACAGACCGTTGCGACCAACAAGCTGATGTTTCGTGTAGATGCTTGGCTCATGATGGAATAATTGCCCTAAAGTGGCTACTCATGATTTGCCCCCATGATGTGTCTACGCTACTGCACTACCCGCGCCTTAAGCCCGTCACAACAACGCGGTTCTGGCGAGCCACAAGGGCGGGCATTTTCGTCCTTTAGATTTTGATGAAGTTGATCCCTGCCAGCGGACCGAACGGGAGTTGTGCCAGAGCGCCACCCACATTGAGCGTCCCAAGGTCAACGGCAAAGTATTCCATCGCTTCGAGGAGCTTGCGGACTTCGGCTTTTGCCGCAGCGTCATCTCCAGAATAGAACTGGACACGTGTGCCCCCGGAAACTTCTGCCTGATTCAGCACGTTAACGTCGAGATGGTTGAGGGCTTTGACAACCCGCGCGCCCGGCACCATTTCGCTGAACACCGCACTGGAGAACTTGCCACCCAGATCAATCGCCTTGATGCCCCAGTCCGCAAGCGGATTGGTCGGGTCTTTGGGGGCATTCGGATCAAGAAACTCTACCGGGTTGGTACCGTCAATGACGATACGGCCGTTCCAGGCGGGCATGCCTGCCAGCACCTTGGGCAGGGATTCCCAGCGCACCGCCATCAGCACGATGTCCGCGCTCGCGGCTTCTGCCACTGTACCCGCCTTGATCGACGGGCCCACTTCTGCAATCAGCGAGGCCAGCGAGACCGGTCCCCGACTATTTGAAATCGTTGCAGAAATGCCCTTCTTTGCAAGTACACGCGCTACGTTAGCGCCAAGACCGCCAGAACCGATGATGCCTATTTTCATGATGTTTCCTTTTGTTGGGTTGGGTGGAAAAGTTGAACCACAGGTCGCATATTAGGTACTTCCAGCTTCTAGCAGTAGTGGTGAACTGATAGAATCAGTTTCAAGCATTTGTAGAAGGTGAAGTAATGGAAACGCTCGCCAATTTGGAGTCCTTTGTACGCAGCGCCGAGAGCGGCAGTTTTTCTGCGGCGGCGCGCCGACTATCGCTAACGCCGGGGGCGATCAGTCGCAACGTCGCCCAGTTGGAGCGCAACCTCGGCGTGCGGCTATTCCAGCGCAGCACGCGCGGTCTGGCGTTAACCGAGGCAGGCGAGCGTTTCTTGCAGTCAGTGCAGGGCGGGCTGGACAGTATTCAAGGCGCGATTGCCGATGTCATGGTGAATGCGGGGCAGCCGGCCGGGGTGCTCAAGCTGGCTGCCAATTTAGGCTTTGGGATGGATTACCTGTTGCCCCTGATGCCGGCTTTCCTTGAACGTTATCCGGCGGTGACAACGGACTGGCACTTTGATAACCGCCCGGTGGACTTTATCGGCGATGGTTTTGATGCGGCCTTCGGCGCCGGTTTCGAGATGCAACCCGGGATGGTGGCGCGCGAATTGGGGCGGGTACATCTGATTGCGGTGGCAACGCCGGAATTTTTGCACGGCAAACGCCACCCCAAGGATCCGGCAGGGCTTGCAGAACTTCCCGGCGTGGTGATGCGTTCGTCGGATAACAACCGTGTGATCACATGGGGCATGCGCAACGGTGGCGGCGCAGAAATGGCTGCGGTTCAAAAGCCGGTGATAATCGTCAACGACCCTGACGCAGTCTTCCGCGCGACGCTGCTGGGTCTTGGTGTCGGCCTGGTTGCCGTGGCGCATGCGGCGCCACATCTGCAGAGCGGCGCATTGGAGCGCTTGCTGCCGGGCTGGCATAGTGATGTCGGGGCAATGTCGCTGTACTTCACCAGCCAGAAACTGTTACCGGCCAAAACGCGCGCCTTTGTCAATTTTGTTATCGAGGCGTTTCATACGCAAAAGCTGGCAGAAGTCTCCTCTCTCAAACGGTAGCATGGTCTGACGCTTGCATGAGCATCTCTGCAAGACTGATGAGTTCCAGGAATTAGTCCTTATCCCAATCCGGCACCCCGGCATAGCGTTGCACCAGAAAATCCAGCAGGGTTCGTAACGTGACCGGCAAGTGGCGGCGCGAAACGTACACGCCCCAGATGCCCAGCTCCGGCGGCTCCCAGTCCGGTAATACCGCAGACAACTGGCCGCTACGGATCAGCGGCCCCGCCAGATAGGTCGGTTGCAAAGCCAGACCGGCCCCCGCCAGCACGGCCTGCGTCAACACGGTAGCCTCATTCGCACTCAGCTTGCCACTCACCGGCACATCGACTTCCTGACCCGCGCGCGCGAAGCGCCATTGGCCTTTGCCGAAGTTCGAGTAGGTCAGGCAGTTGTGCCGTGTCAGGTCATCCGGTGACGCGGGAACACCGTGGCTGCGCAAATACTCCGGCGACGCGCAGACCACCGAACGGCACGGCGCAATGCGTCTCGCCACCAGGTTGGGGTCCAGTTCGCCGGAGATGCGAATAGCCAGGTCGATGCGTTCTTCGATCAGGTTGACGCTGCGGTCGACCATCAACATGTCCACGGAAACTTGCGGATACAGCTTCTGGTAGTCCACCACTGCGGCCGCCAGATGTGCCATGCCAAACGACATGCTGGTGGTTACCCGCAACTGGCCTTTGGGTTCGCGAACGTCCTGGCCGGAGGCATCTTTCATCTCGCCGCTCAATTCCAGCATCTGCCGGCACTGAATCAAACAGGCTTCGCCGGCCTCGGTGAGCGAGATGCGGCGGGTTGAACGTTGCAGCAGGCGCGCATTCAGCCACTGTTCCAGCTCGCTCACATAACGCGTTGCCATGGCGCGGGACATATCCAGGCTATCGGCGGCGGCGGTAAAGCTGCCCCGTTGCGCCACTTCGACAAACACTTGCATTGCCATCAACCTGTCCATATGCGCACTTTATGCAACAAAGATGTGCAGATTAGCCGGTTTATCTGCTCACTTCAAGCAGCTAAAGTGCATACACCTCACATCCACACAGGAGAACTATCATGAAAAGAATTCTTACATTGCTCGCTACAGTCGCCGTGTTCGGCATGGGTGTTGCGCGCGCCGAAGCACCTGCCTCCGCCCCTATCGAGGTGAAGACCTACAACGCCGACGGCAACAGCTTCCACGTCAACTCGGTCTTGCTGACTGGCAAGCACGATGCGATGTTGATCGACGCCCAGTTCACCCGTGCCGATGCGCATCGTCTGGTTGCCGATATTCTGGCCAGCGGCAAGACCCTGAAAACGGTGTACATCAGCCACGGCGATCCCGACTATTACTTCGGGCTGGAAGTCATCAAGGCCGAATTTCCGGACATCAAGGTTTACGCCAGCGCACCGACCGTCGAGTGGATCAAGAAAACCGTGCAGGGTAAGCAGGCTTTCTGGGGCCCGAAAATGGGTGCCAATGCCCCCCGCACTCCGGTCATTCCCTCGGTTCTGCCCAGCGAAGGCCTGAGCCTGGAAGGACAAAAGCTGGAAGTGGTCGGTCTGGACGGCGAATTGCCCGGTCGCAGTTTCGTCTGGATTCCTTCCATCAAGGCGGTGGTTGGCGGCGTGAATGTTTTCAGCGGACTGCATCTCTGGACTGCAGATACGCAAACCAAGGCAGCACGTGCCGCATGGTTCAAGACATTGGAAAAGATCGAAAGCCTGCATCCGGCCATCGTCGTACCGGGGCATGCAAAATCCGTTCCTGTCGGTGCGAGTGAAGCCATCAATTTCAGCAAGGATTATCTGCGCCGCTATGAGCAAGAACTGGACAAGGCACCTAACGCCGCCGCGCTGATCGAAACCATGAAACACCTCTACCCCGATGCCGGTCTCGACGTCGCATTGGAGATCGGTGCGAAGGTCAACAAGGGCGAGATGAAGTGGTAAGCCATTCACTCTGCATGCATTCATACTCAAGGAGCTAACAATGAAACACACACTCGACCAACAGGCACTGAACCAAATCTTTTTCGACGCGCACAGCTTCAACCGCTTCGCAGATCAACCGGTAAGCAATGAGACCATACGCGAGCTCTATGAAACGATGAAATGGGCGCCCACGTCGATGAACTCGCAACCCGCCCGCTATGTGTTCGTTCGCAGCCCGGAAGCCCGCCAACGGTTGCTGCCCGCATTGATCGCTTCCAATGCCGAGAAGACCAGTGTCGCACCGCTGAGCGTAATCGTCGCCGCAGACAGTGCCTTCTATGAACACCTGGCCGGACAGTTCAAGGCCTATGACGCCACACCGATGTTCGCCGGCAATGCAGCTTTGGCCGAAAGCACCGCGTTTCGCAATTCCTCGTTGCAGGGCGCCTACCTGATCATGGCGGCGCGGGCACTTGGGCTGGACGCGGGCCCGATGAGCGGTTTCGATGCGGCCAAGGTCAACGCCGAGTTCTTCCCGGAC
>JAYTUW010000052.1:0-21513 GCA_043744345.1 Sideroxydans sp.
GGAGCTGATCGCCGATAAATTGTGCGAGATCTCAGGGATGCAGGAAGTGTTCCTGTGCAACTCCGGTTGCGAAGCCAACGAAGCTGCAATCAAACTGGCCCGGATGTACGGCAACCAGCGCGGCATCGATACGCCGACCATCATCGTGATGGAAAAGGCCTTCCATGGTCGGACACTGGCCACCCTGTCCGCCACCGGCAACCGCAAGGTGCAGGCGGGCTTTGAGCCGCTGGTCAAAGGTTTCGTGCGCGTGCCTTACGATGATCTCGACGCCATCCGGCAGGTCGCCGCTCACACGCCCAATATCGTTGCCGTACTGGTCGAGCCTATACAGGGCGAAGGCGGTATCCGCACGCCCGACATCAGCTATCTGCAGGGTTTACGCAAGATCTGCGACGAGCACGAATGGCTGTTGATGCTGGACGAGGTGCAATGCGGCTTGGGCAGAACCGGCAAATGGTTCGCCTTCCAGCACACCGGCATCATGCCGGACGTGATGACCCTGGCCAAAGGCCTGGGCTCGGGCGTCCCCGTCGGTGCCTGTCTGGCTGCGGGCAAGGCAACCGGCACATTCAAACCGGGCAACCACGGTTCAACCTTCGGCGGCAATCCGCTGGCTTCGACCGCCGCGTTGACCACTCTGAATATCATGGAACAGGACAAGCTGCTGGCCCATGCCGACAAGCTGGGCACCTGGCTCAAGCAACAATTCCAGACCCGGTTGGGCGGACTGAAAGGCGTTGTCGCCGTGCGCGGTCAGGGCCTGATGCTGGGCATCGAACTCGACAAACCGTGCGGCGAACTGGTGGCCAAGGCGCTGGCAAAAGGCCTGATCATCAACGTCACTGCCGACAGCGTGATCCGCCTGCTGCCGTCGCTCATCTTCTCTGAAACAGAAGCGCAGCAATTGGTGGATATCCTGTGCCCGCTGGTCACCGAATTTCTGGCGCAGGAGTGAGTCATGGGCAGCAAACCTCTCAGGCATTATCTGCAATTCAAGGATCTGACGCTCGCCGAGCTCGAATACGTGTTCGAGCGCACGCGTATCATCAAGCAGCGTTTCAAGGCTTATCAGCCGTATCACCCGTTGTCCGACCGCACACTGGTGATGATCTTCGAAAAGAGCTCGACCCGCACGCGCCTGTCGTTTGAGGCAGGTATCCAGCAACTGGGCGGTTCCGCCATCTACCTGAACACGCGCGACACGCAGCTCGGGCGCGGTGAGCCGGTGGAAGACGCCGCGCAGGTCATCTCGCGCATGAGCGATCTGGTGATGATCCGCACTTTCGAGCAGGACATCATCGAGCGCTTCGCCGCCAATTCGCGCGTGCCGGTGATCAACGGCCTGACCAACGAGTACCATCCGTGCCAGATCATGGCCGACATCTACACTTATATCGAGCACCGCGGCAGCATCAAGGGCAAGACCGTGGCCTGGATAGGCGACTCCAACAACGTGTGCAACACCTGGCTGCAGGCGGCGGAGCTGATGGATTTCAACGTCCACGTCTCCACCCCGCCCGGTTATGAAGTGGAATCGGAACGTGCCGGACTGTTCGGCAAAGATCACTACGAGGAATTCACCGACCCGATGGATGCCGCGCGCGGCGCCGACCTGGTGACCACCGATGTGTGGACATCCATGGGCTTTGAGGCCGAGAACGAGGAACGCCTGAAAGATTTCGCCGACTGGCAGGTGGACAGCGACATGATGCGCGTCGCCGCCAAGGATGCCGTGTTCATGCACTGCCTGCCCGCGCATCGCGGCGAAGAAGTAGAGGCTGCCGTCATCGACGGCCCGCAATCCGTGGTCTGGGATGAGGCGGAGAATAGATTGCACGTGCAGAAAGCCCTCATGGAATATCTGTTGCTGGGCAAGATCAACAACTAACTCGGAATAACACGCAATGAGCGAAATCAAAAAAGCCGTCCTCGCCTATTCCGGCGGACTCGACACCTCGGTCATCCTGAAATGGCTGCAAGACACCTACCAGTGTGAAGTGGTGACTTTCACCGCCGACCTCGGCCAGGGCGAAGAACTGGAACCCGCACGCCAAAAGGCGCTGAAATTCGGCATCAAGCCCGAGAACATCTTCATCGACGACCTGCGCGAAGAGTTCGTGCGCGATTTCGTGTTCCCGATGTTCCGCGCCAACACCATTTACGAGGGCGAATACCTGCTCGGCACCTCCATCGCGCGCCCGCTGATTGCCAAGCGCCTGATCGACATCGTCAACAAGACCGGCGCCGACGCCATCTCGCACGGCGCAACCGGCAAGGGCAACGACCAGGTGCGTTTCGAGTTGGGCGCCTATGCGCTGAAGCCCGGCATCAAAATCATCGCGCCGTGGCGCGAATGGGATCTGCTGTCGCGCGAAAAACTGATGGCGTATGCCGAAAAGAACAGCATCCCGGTCGACATGAAGCACAAGAACGGCGGTTCGCCCTATTCCATGGATGCGAACCTGCTGCACATCAGCTTTGAAGGCCGCCATCTGGAAGATCCGGCTGCCGAAGCCGAAGAGAGCATGTGGCGCTGGACCGTTTCTCCCGAGAATGCTCCAGACAAGGCCGAATACCTGGATCTCGAATTCGCCAACGGCGACATCGTGGCGCTGAACGGCAGCAAGCTGTCGCCCGCACAGGTCCTGACCAAGCTCAACGAACTGGGCGGCAAGCACGGCATCGGCCGTCTGGATTTGGTGGAGAACCGCTACGTCGGCATGAAGTCGCGCGGGTGCTATGAGACGCCCGGCGGAACCATCATGCTCAAGGCGCACCGCGCCATCGAATCCATCACGCTGGACCGCGAAGTGGCCCACCTGAAAGATGACCTGATGCCGCGTTACGCCAGCATGATCTACAACGGCTACTGGTGGAGCCCGGAGCGCAAGGCATTGCAGACTTTGATCGACCATACGCAACAGTCCGTGAACGGCTGGGTACGCGTCAAACTGTACAAGGGCAACGTCATCGTCGTGGGCCGCGATTCCAAGACCGATTCGCTGTTCGACTCCAGCATCGCCACCTTCGAGGACGACAAAGGTGCCTACGACCAGAAGGATGCAGGCGGCTTCATCAAGCTGAACGCCCTGCGCATGCGCATCGCGGCGAATCTGCAGAACCGGAAAAAATAAGTCTAGCGAGTTTAAGGAGGCGGCATGCTTCACGAACTGAGCGGTGATATTCTTTTCAGCGGTGCCAAAGCCATCATCCAGGGCGTGGCGCCCAACGATGACTTCCACCAGGGGCTCGCGCTGCAGTTGCGCGAGCGCATGCCGGCCATGTACAAGGATTTTCGCCACTTCTGCCAGACCAAGCATCCCAAGTCCGGCGAGCTGTGGACCTGGATGAGCGCCGATGGCCGCTATCTGGTGAACCTGTTCACACAGGATGGCGCTTACGACCACGGCAGCAAACCCGGCCATGCCACGCTGCACCATATCAATCACAGCCTGCACGCACTGCGTGGTGTCGTGCAAAAAGAGAAGCTCGGCAGCATCGCCTTGCCCCGGCTGGCCTGCGGTGTGGGCGGACTGGATTGGAACGAAGTCAAGCCGCTGATCGAGAAACATCTCGGCGACCTCAATATTCCGGTTTATATTTACGTGAATTACCAAAAAGGCCTCAAGGCCGCCGAACCCCAGAAATAATCCACCACTCTCAAAGGAAATCCCAGCATGTCAGACAAAATCGACAACGTCAGCGTCGGCAAAAAATCCAATGTCTTCTTTGACGGCAAGTGCGTGTCGCACTCGGTGTTCTTCCCCGACGGATCGCGCAAGACCGTGGGTGTGGTATTGCCCAACAGCCAGCTTACATTCAATGTCGGCGCACCCGAACTGATGGAGATCACTGCCGGCTCTTGTTCGGTGAAGATCGCCGGAGAGTCCGCATTCAAGACCTACGCCGCGGGAAGCAGCTTCAAGGTGGCGGAAAACAGCAGCTTTGACATCCATACCGGTGCGGACGCTGTCGACTATATTTGCAGTTTCGGTTAAGGGAAGAACATGCCCTCTTTCGATATCGTTTCCGAAGTAGAAAAGCCCGAAGTCAAGAACGCGGTCGAGCAAACCAATAAGGAAGTCAGCACGCGCTTCGACTTCAAGGGTTCCGACGCGCGCGTCGAGCAGGCCGAGCTGGTACTCACCGTGCATGCCGACAACGAATTCCAGATGAACCAGGTGCAGGAAATCCTCAACGGCAAGCTGACCAAGCGCGGCGTGGATATCAAATGTCTCGACATTAGCGAAAAGATCGAAAAAGTCAGCGGCAACAAAGTGAAGCGCGCCTGCACCATCAAGGTCGGCGTGGAGATCGAACTGGCGAAAAAGATCGTCAAGCACATCAAGGACAGCAAGCTCAAGGTTCAAGCCAGCATCCAGGGCGACACTGTGCGTGTCACCGGCAAGAATCGCGACGACCTGCAGGATGCCATCGCATTCGTCAAGAAGACGATCACCGACTTCCCGTTGCAATACCAGAACTTCCGCGATTGAGTCGCGCGCTGCATTTTCTGGCCGTTTTACTGCCGGCCTTGTGTTTCATGCACAAGGCCGGTGCAACCGAATATTCCTACCCCGAGATATTGATAGCCGATGTCAAACACGTCGTCGGCTCACCTGCGCGCTGGGAAGACGCGGAATGGAAGCAGGTTGGCTGGGCATCTTTGGCGGTAGTCGGTACGGCGCTGGTCATCGACCGCCCCCTGCGCGACGAGATGCGCCGCCACAGCGGTAACAGCACTTTCATGACACAGGTGGAACGTTTCGGCGTGCAGTACGCGGCAGGCGTGGTGGGTGGTTTCTATCTGGCGGGCATGCTCGCCGATGACCGGAGATCATTGCAGGTCGCACAGGACGGTTTCGCAGCCAGTCTTATCGCGAGCGGCATCGTCACCCCCGCCATCAAACTGGTCGCTGGACGCAGCCGTCCGCGCGACGACCGGGGTGTCTACACCTTCAAACCTTTCAGCAACGTCAATTCTTCGTTCCCGTCCGGCCACACGACGGAGGCCTTCGCCGTGGCCTCCGTCGTCGCCAACCATTACGAGGAGTCTTGGGTGACTTGCACCGCCTACTCCATCGCCGGTCTGGTCGGGCTTGCCCGCACTTATCACCACGCGCACTTCGCCTCGGATGTACTGGCCGGGGCCATGATAGGCACCTGGGTCGGCAAGAGCGTGGTCGCCCGCAACCAGGACTTGCGCCCGGGCAAGTTCAGCTTGCTACCGGATGTGTCCGGGGGTTTAATCGGCATACGCATTACCGGGAGCTTCTGACATGAAAAGCGTACTCGTCCCGCTCGCCCAGGGTAGCGAAGACCTGGAAGCCGTCACCATCCTTAATATCCTGCGCCGCGCCGGCATCGAAGCCGTAAGCGCCAGCCTGGACGGCCAGCCCGTACGCGGCAGCCGCGGCACCATGCTAATTCCGGACATATCGCTGGATGAAGCACTGAAGCGCGACTTCGACATGGTCGTGTTGCCCGGCGGACAACCGGGAACCAACAACCTCAAGGCTGATGCGCGCATCATCAAGCTGGTTCAGCAAATGGCGGCAAAAGACCTTTTCGTCTGTGCCATCTGTGCCGCTCCCTCGGTGCTGGCTACAGCGGGAGTACTCGACGGCAAGCGCGCCACCAGCTTCCCCGGTTCACTGGATGCCTTCCCCAAAGTGTCACGCCTACCTCTGGCCGTGGTCGAAGACGGCAAGTTGATCACCTCGCGCGGCCCCGGTACTGCAATGGATTTCGCGTTGATGCTGGTGGAACGTTTGGCGGGCAAAGCCAGGCGGGACGAAGTCGAAGCCGGGCTGGTTCGTTGACGATGCTGAAATGGTGGCGGCGGTACCTGGACGGCAATCCCGAATATCTTGTTCGGAATTACTGGTGGGCATACCTGTCGCCGCCCGGCGTCTGGTTCTTCAGTCACCACAGCATCATCAATCTCATCCTGTTCGGACAATACCGGAAGATTCTTTCCGCGATCACCGCACGTCTGGGCGACACCCGATGCGAGCGTATGCTGCAGTTGACCTGCGCCTACGGCGAACTGACGCCGACCCTGAGCAGGCACACAGAAGAGCTGCATCTGAACGATGTCGCTCTCATCCAGTTGCGTCTGGCCCAGCGCAGCCTGTCACAACGCGGCCGGACTGCACGGCTGACACGCATGAACGCCGAACAGCTGGCCTACGCCTCAAACAGTTTCGACACCCTTGTCATCTTCTTTCTGCTGCATGAGCTCCCGCCGGATGCGCGTCACCGCGCACTGGAAGAAACACTGCGCGTGCTGAAACCCGGCGGCAGGCTGCTGCTGGCCGAATACGGTGTCAATCGCGGGAAGCATTGGTTGCATCGGGTCACGCCACTGCGCAGGACGATAGAGCGCCTGGAACCATTCCTGCACAACTTCTGGAACAGCGACTTGCCCGCGCAGTTGCAGGACTGCGCCGCACGTCACAACAAGTTGCTGCAGCCGGTCGGCGAGACTGCGCTTTTCGGCGGCTTCTACAGGGTGATAGAATACCGTGTCTGATACGCCCCGCCCCAGGCTACCGCCGCCTGTGCTGGCACTGCTGCTGCAAATCGCGGCGGTACTGCTGGCCGTGGCGGCGCTGTTCGTCATCGGTCGCGCCGGATATTCACTCTCCCCACTGTCCTTTGCTTTTGTGTGCGGCACCCTGGCTACTTTGCTGAGCCGTATGTTGAAGATGAACAGGTGGTGGCTGCCTATCCAGTTCGTATTCGTACCGGCCCTGCTGGCAACACTTTCGCTGTCGCTGTCCCCCACCCTGTTCCTTGCCGCTTTCCTCATCCTCCTAGTGGTGTACTGGAGCACCTTTCGCACGCAAGTGCCGCTCTATCTTTCCAGCAACAAAGTGTGGCGGGCACTGGAAACGAAATTGCCCGCCGAACCGTTCGACTTCATCGATCTGGGCTCCGGCATTGGCGGCGTGCTGACGCATCTTTCCCAAACGCACCCGCCAGGCCGTTATCACGGGGTGGAGTCCGCCCCCCTGCCTTTTGTGTGGAGCTGGCTGCGCATCAAGCTGGGCGGACATGCCGGATGTTCGGTGCACTGGGGGAGCCTGTGGGACTGCGACCTGTCGCGATACGATGTGGTTTTCGCCTATCTCTCGCCCGTGCCCATGGATGAACTGTGGAACAAGGCAAGACGCGAGATGCATCCCGGCAGCCTGTTCATCAGCAACACCTTCGCGGTGGCAGACCACCCCCCCGGGGAATCCATCACTGTCGATGACCTGCACCATTCGACACTATATATATGGCGGATGTGAGACTTGATCGTCGCGAATAACCCAGTTAAAAATCAGCAGCCTGCAAAATATCGCCGCACTTAAGCACACCTTAAGCCATCCCTCCTAATCTGCACACCTCGCAATGCAATTCAGGAGATAAAAATGGTTCGCACACTTCATATATTGATTCTGGCCCTTGTTGCCGTCACGGGATTGATGTCGCTGACTGCTTCCGCGCAAACACCCGACGAAGCACTGACCTCAATGAGGAATGAGGCGAGGAAAACCACACCCGCTTTTCAGGGGTTCTCGGCCGCAGCCGGTGAACGCTTCTTCAAACAGACACATGGCAATGAAGTGAGTTGCGCTTCGTGCCATACCGAGAATCCCGCCGCATCCGGCAAACATTCCAAGACCGGCAAAATCATCAAGGCGCTGGCACCGGCTGCCAATGCAGAGCGCTTTTCCGATTCCGCCAAAGTGGAAAAATGGTTCAAGCGCAATTGCAACGATGTCTTGGGTCGTGTCTGTACACCGCAGGAAAAAGGCGATGTAATCACCTATCTGCTCACTGTAAAGAGTTAAGGAGACTGCCATGCTGCTCAACCTTCAAAATGCTTTTCGATTGTTTGTCGCCGTCGTGTTTCTGTCGTTTGGAATGATGTCCGTCGCGCATGCCGAGCATGATGACGATGACGGGGAGCATATGCCCGCAGTGAAAAATGCCGCATGGCAGACCGAATGCGGCTCATGCCACGTGGCCTTCCCCCCCCGCTTGCTTCCTGCAGAATCCTGGCGCGCAATGATGGCCGGGCTGGATAAGCACTTTGGAAGCGATGCCAGTCTGGATACTGCAACAACGATGGAGATCGGGACGTTTCTTGAAAAGAACGCCGGCCGCAATCGGCAAGCCTCTTCCGGCAAGCCGATCCTGCGCATAACCGAAACCCGCTGGTTTTTGCATGAGCATGACGAAGTGCCCGAGGCAACATGGAAGAACGCAAAAATCAAGAATGCGGCCAACTGTGCCGCCTGTCACACCCTGGCGGAAAGTGGCAATTACAGCGAGCGCGGCATCAGGATACCCAAATAGCAAAGCATCCCACCCCGAGCAGGTATCATGATGCCGCTCTCTGCCGGACCCTCTCACATTGATTGTCGGGGAAATATGCGCATATTGGTGATTGAAGACGACGCCCTGCTGGGCGATGCAATCCAGGCAGGCCTCAAGCAGGCCGGATACGCCGTGGATTGGATGAAAGACGGTATATCTGCCGACCAGGCGCTCGGCACAGAGCCTTACGCCGCGGCCGTTCTGGATCTCGGGCTTCCGCGCATGACCGGGCTGGAAGTGTTACGCCGCCTGCGCAGCCGCAATCAGCCAATACCCGTTTTGATCCTGACCGCGATGGACTCGGTTGAAGACCGAATCAGGGGACTGGATGCCGGTGCCGACGATTATCTGGTCAAACCGTTCGATATGGGGGAATTGTCGGCACGTCTGCGCGCGCTCATCCGCCGCGCCAGTGGCAAACCGGCCCCCGCATTGCAAGTTGCCGGGGTGAAACTTGAACCCGCCGCACACCGCGTGATTTATGAGGGTCAAACCATCGAGCTACCGGCCAAAGAATTCGCCGTACTGCACGCCCTGATGCTCAATGCGGGAAGAGTCCTGTCGCGCAGCCAGATCGAAGAGCAGCTTTATGCCTGGGGCGAGGAAGTCGAGAGCAATGCGGTCGAGGTGTATATCCACCATTTGCGCCGCAAGCTGTTTCCCGGGTTGATCGAGACCATTCGCGGCGTGGGCTATCTGATACCGGGGGACAAGAATGCCTGAATATCGCGGTCGCGCCTCACTCAAACGGACGCTTCTGGTGTTAGCCTTGACGACGGTGATCGCGGTCTGGATTGGTGCCGCCGTATTTACCTATTTCGATGCACGCGAAGAATTCGGCGAGATACTCGACGCGCACCTTGCCCAATCCGCCACGCTACTGTCAGTGCAGACCTCGCATGAGCTGAATGAGATCGAAACCGAGCACACCCCGATGTTGCACAAATATTCGTTGCGGGTCGCATTTCAGGTTTGGGAGGATGGCCGCATACTGCGACTGCACTCTGCCAACGCACCGGAACAACCGTTCGCAGGCCAACAGGAGGGTTTCAGCGACGCACTCATCAACGGACACCGCTGGCGCGTGTTCACGACCTGGGATGACTCCGCAGTCAATTTGATCCATGTTGCCGAAAGTACCAGGGAACGCGAGGAACTGTCCCGCGATATCGCGAAGAATCTGCTTAAACCCTTGTGGTTCTCGCTGCCGTTGCTGGCACTCCTGCTGTGGTTTGCCGTGTCCCGCAGTCTGCTCCCCTTGGCCAGACTGACCGGCGAGGTGGAACAGCGCGCACCGGACAATCTGGCTTCGCTGGATGCAAGCTCGGCACCGCGCGAAGTCGCCCCCCTGATAGACCGGCTCAACAAGCTGTTCGTCCGCATAGACACATCGCTGCAAAAGGAACGGCGCTTCACTGCCGATGCCGCGCATGAATTGCGCACACCGGTGGCGGGCATAAAAGCTCAGGCCCAGGTGGCTCGCGGCGCAACGAATGAAGCGGAACGCCTGCACGCGCTAGACAACGCGATCCTCGGTTGCGACCGTGCCGCCCACCTGATTGATCAGTTGCTGACGCTGGCGCGAATCGACACACTCGATGAGACGGGCACCGAACCGTGCCTGCTCGGAAACATCGCTTCCGAAGTGATCGCCACGATCGCACCAACAGCACTCAGTCAGAATGTCCGGCTTGAGCTTTTGGAGGGTGAAGAAGTCAGCGTGCGCGGCAACGCGGTTTTACTGCGCATCCTGCTGCGCAATCTGATCGACAATGCCGTGCGCCATACCCGTGCCGGGACAATGGTACAAATCCGCTGCAGGCTGGAACACGGGCTCCCCATGCTCTCGGTCTGCGACAATGGTCCCGGCATTCCCGAAGCCGAACTGGAGCGGGTGTCGGAGCGGTTTTATCGCCCGGCTGGAACCAGCGCCAGCGGAAGCGGATTGGGGCTTTCCATCGTCAAGCGCATCGCGGATATCCACTCGGCTTCACTTCAACTCGCTGCTGCAGAGGGCGGCACAGGATTGACCGTCACGGTGGTTTTTCACGCATGATGTCCAATCACCCATCCCGTGCCAACAGCACAGGCGAAATGAATTTCGTTGGCCGCACCGGACTCACACCACATGGCGGGTGCGGATGATTGACAACCAAATCCTGCCCCATCAATGAGTTAGAACGCATTCGCCGAAGCCCTTCCCAACCCCGTATTTTTTGGTTAGGATGCCTCCCCAATCCGGTTGTACACCCAAGCGGCATAGACCGCACAAAATAAAAACTTAACCCAAAGCGAGAACCAAAACATGAGCGAACATATCCGTTATGTCACCGATGCCACTTTTACTGCCGAGGTGCTTCAATCGCCGTTGCCTGTCCTGGTGGACTATTGGGCTGAATGGTGCGGCCCCTGCCGCATGATCGCCCCCATCCTGGATGAAGTCTCGAAAGAATATGCAGGTCGTCTGAACGTCGCCAAGCTGAACGTGGACGAAAACCAGCAAACTCCCCAAAAGTACGGTGTTCGCGGCATTCCTACACTGATGTTGTTCAAGAACGGCAACATCGAAGCCACCAAAGTCGGTGCCCTGTCCAAGTCGCAGTTGACCGCATTCATTGACAGCCACATCTGAACCCTTTAGTCTGCCGCCCGTAACTGCTCGTTTCGTCCAGTACCTACCCAATAAAATAAAGACGCTTACAGCAGTTCGGTGCGGAATATCCCGCAAAAACCCCCAAGAAAACCCAGCCTCACATCCCTTGTAACTCTTCACAACCCAGCGCCAACGCGCCCCATCCACATATGCATTTATCCGACCTCAAGACCAAACACATCACCGAACTGGTAGAACTGGCAACCACCAATCAAATCGACAATGCCAATCGCATGCGCAAGCAAGACCTGATGTTTGCGCTGTTGAAAAGCCATGCGAAAAAAGGCGAAAGCATCTTCGGCGAAGGCACACTGGAAGTGTTGCCCGACGGCTTCGGCTTCCTGCGCTCGCCGGATACTTCCTATCTGGCAGGCCCCGACGATATTTATGTCAGCCCGAGCCAGGTGCGCCGCTTCAACCTGCATACCGGCGATTCGATCGAGGGCGAAATTCGCACCCCGAAAGAGGGTGAACGCTATGTGGCCTTGGTCAAGGTGGATAAAGTCAACGGCGAACCGCCCGAGAACGCCAAGAACAAGATCCTGTTCGAGAACCTGACGCCGCTGTTCCCCACCGTCCACATGACGCTGGAGCGCGATATCCGCGCTGAAGAGAACATCACCGGACGCATCATCGACATCGTTGCACCCATCGGCAAAGGCCAGCGCGGCCTGCTGGTGGCTTCGCCCAAGTCCGGCAAGACAGTGATGCTGCAACATATCGCGCACTCCATCTCGGCAAACAACCCGGATGCCACGTTGATCGTGCTGCTGATCGACGAACGCCCCGAGGAAGTGACTGAAATGAGCCGCACTGTGCGCGGCGAAGTGGTCGCCTCGACTTTCGACGAACCGGCCACGCGCCATGTGCAAGTCGCCGAAATGGTGCTGGAAAAAGCCAAACGCCTGGTTGAGCACAAAAAGGATGTGGTTATTCTGCTCGACTCCATCACCCGTCTGGCGCGTGCCTACAACACGGTTATCCCCTCTTCCGGCAAGGTATTGACCGGCGGTGTGGACGCTAACGCCCTGCAACGCCCCAAGCGCTTCTTCGGCGCGGCTCGTAACATCGAGGAAGGCGGCTCGCTGACCATCATCGCGACCGCACTGGTGGATACCGGCAGTCGCATGGACGACGTGATCTACGAGGAATTCAAGGGTACCGGCAACATGGAAATCCACCTGGATCGCCGTATGGCTGAGAAACGCATCTACCCGGCCATCAACGTCAACCGCTCCGGCACCCGCAAGGAAGAATTGCTGATCAAACAAGACCTTCTGCAGCGTATCTGGGTACTGCGCAAGCTGCTTTACCCAATGGATGAGCTGGAAGCGATGGAATTCCTGCTGGATAAGGTCAAGGCAACCAAGAACAACGCCGAGTTTTTCGACTCGATGAAGCGTTAAACCCCTGAAAAAAGGGTTTTGACGGTTCGTTAGGTTTATGTATAATGCGCGGCTCTGAAAATCCACAATTTCAGTGGAGGCTAACCTTCAGGTTATGCCCTAACTAAAAACCGCATCAAGCGAGGTCGTTATGTACGCAGTAATTAAAACCGGCGGTAAGCAACACCGCGTGATCGTAGGCGAAACACTCAAGGTCGAATCCATCGACGGCGAAGTCGGCACCTCGTTGGTGCTGGACAAGGTCCTGATGGTTGGCAACGGTGACAAGATCTCCGTTGGCAAGCCTCTGCTGAGCGGTGCCACCGTCAAGGCGACGATCATCGCCAACGGTCGCCACGACAAAGTGACCATCTTCAAGATGCGTCGCCGCAAGCACTACCAGAAACACCAAGGACATCGTCAAAACTACACTGAGATCCGCATCGACGGCATCTCGGCTTAATTCTGAAGGAGCTGCAACATGGCATCGAAAAAAGGCGGGGGTAGTACCAGTAACGGCCGCGACTCACACTCGAAACGACTGGGTGTTAAGAGCTACGGCGGCGAACTCATCAGCGCGGGCAGCATCATCGTGCGTCAGCGCGGTACGCAAGTTCACGCGGGCGACAACGTCGGCATGGGCAAGGATCACACGCTGTTCGCCAAGATCACCGGCAAGGTGGTATTTGCGGTCAAGGGTGCTTTAAAGCGCAAGACAGTCAGCATCGTCGCGGCTTAAGCATTCAAGCAGCTAGAATGAGCCCTATCGCAAGGTAGGGCTTTTTTATTTTCAGCATCACCCCCTCTCCCGCAAGCGGGATAACCAGCGACTTGGAGGCTTTGCCGCCTAGTCGAATGGATAGTAGTTTTATCAGAGGGCTAGGGTGAGGGGCGTTAAGCGACAATAACTTTTGTTGCTTCGGACAGACCCTCATCCCCGGCCCTTCTCCCGCTTGCGGGAGAAGGGAGCGATCCACACGGTACCCGAGTATGAAATTCATCGACGAATCAAAAATTGAAGTCATCGCAGGCAACGGCGGAAACGGCGCGGCCAGCTTTCGTCACGAAAAATACATCGAAAAAGGCGGACCGGACGGCGGTGACGGAGGACGCGGCGGCAGTGTGATCGCCGTGGCAGACCGCAACATCAACACGCTGGTGGATTACCGTTTCGCGCGCATGCACCGCGCCAAGAACGGCGAATCCGGACGCGGTGCGGACTGCTACGGCAAGGGCGCGGACGACATCATCCTGCGCATGCCGGTCGGCACGGTCATCACCGACATCAACAGCGGCCAAGTCATCGCCGACCTCACCCATGAAGGCGAAAGAATCCTGCTCGCCAAGGGAGGCATCGGCGGGCTGGGCAACCTGCATTTCAAGTCCAGCACCAATCGCACCCCGCGCCAATGCACAGCGGGCGAAGAAGGCGAACGCCGCGAACTCCAACTGGAACTTAAGGTATTGGCCGACGTCGGCCTGCTGGGCATGCCCAATGCGGGCAAATCCACGTTTATCCGTTCGGTATCTGCCGCTCGCCCGAAGGTCGCCGACTATCCGTTCACCACCTTGCACCCCAATCTGGGTGTGGTGCGCGTTTCCAACGAAAAGAGTTTCGTCATCGCCGACATCCCCGGCCTGATCGAGGGTGCCGCGGAAGGTGCCGGTCTGGGGCACCAGTTCCTGCGCCATCTGGCACGCACGCGACTGTTGCTGCATCTGGTGGACCTCGCCCCGATGTACGAAGGAATCGATCCGGTGCATGAGGCGCATGCCATCCTGAACGAGCTGAAGAAATACGACGAAGCCTTGTTCAACAAGCCGCGCTGGCTGGTGCTGAACAAACTGGACTTGCTGCAGGAGGATGAACGCGCCGAAAGAGTCGCCGCCTTCCTCAAGGAATTCGGCGGCGACACGCGCTATTTCACCATCTCCGCCATCAACGGCGAGGGCTGCAAGGAATTGACTTACGCCATCATGGAGCACATCAACCAGATTGCCGCGCAAGAGCAGGATGCCGTCACCGAGAGCGCGCAGGAATCCGAGATCATTGTTCACGACCCATTGGCATGAAAACCCTTCTGACCCAATCCAGACGCATCGTCGTCAAAGTCGGCAGCAGCCTCGTCACCAACCAGGGGACCGGACTGGATATGTCCGCGCTGGGCAATTGGGCACAACAGATCGCCACGCTGCGCGCCCAAGGCTGCGAAGTGGTGCTGGTCTCTTCCGGCGCGATTGCCGAGGGCATGCAGCGTCTGGGCTGGAAACAGCGTCCCAGCGCCGTGCACGAACTGCAGGCTGCCGCGGCTGTCGGCCAGATGGGCTTGATACAGGCTTATGAGAGCTGTTTCCGCAAGCACCAGCTGATTGCCGCACAGGTGCTGCTGACCCACGCCGACCTCGCCGACCGCGAACGCTATCTCAACGCGCGTTCCACGCTACGCACCCTGCTCAGCCTCGGCGTCGTCCCCATCATCAACGAGAACGATACCGTAGTCACCGACGAGATCAAGTTCGGCGACAACGACACATTAGGTGCGCTGGTCGCCAACCTGATCGAAGCCGATGCCTTCGTCATCCTCACCGATCAGGATGGCCTCTACACCGCCGATCCGCGCAAAGACAGCAGCGCCAAGCTCATCAGCGTGGCACTGGCGGGCGATGCCTCGCTGGAAGCGATGGCCGGTGGCGCAGGCAGCCATATCGGGCGTGGCGGCATGATCACCAAGGTACTCGCCGCCAAACGCGCCGCACGCAGCGGGGCACATACCGTCATCGCCTCCGGCCACGAACGCGACGTTCTACCGCGGCTGTTGCAAGGCGAAAGCATAGGCACCCTGCTGACTGCCACGGCGCTTTCGCTGGATGCCCGAAAACAATGGCTGGCAGACCACTTGCAGGTGACCGGAAAAGTTGCGCTGGACGCGGGTGCTGTCAAAGCCCTGCGCAACGACGGCAAGAGCCTGCTACCGATAGGCGTGAAACAGGTTAGCGGGGAGTTCCAGCGCGGCGCTGTCGTGGCCATCCTGGACGATAACGGTAACGATATCGCGCGCGGCCTGGTCAACTACAGCGCAGACGAAGCGCGCCGCATCGCGGGCAAAGCCAGCAGTGAAATAGAGAACATTCTTGGGTATGTTGACGAGCCCGAGCTGATTCACAGGGACAACCTGGTTCTGTTGTAATCACCCAGAGTTAAATAGCCTCCGACAAAGCCGGAGGCTTGTTGGGTGAGCGCTTCAAAGGCGCTGAAAAACCGTGAGCCGCCCTTGGCGGCATCGCCAGCAGTTTCCCCCTTTGACAAAGGGGGAGTAAGGGGGATTTTAAATCGTGGCACATCATCCTCTCTCAAATCCCCCCTCGCCCCCCTTTACAAAGGGGGGAATATTCGCAGCTATACCCACCCGTAACGCAGACCTATACTTGACAGAATTAGTCCACCAGCGTAGTTTACCAAAAGGTTAATTACAAAACGGGGATCAAAATGTCTGTCGACCGGCTCAGCGCCACCTTCTCTGCCCTTGCCGATCCCACCCGCCGCGCCATTCTCGCGCGACTCGCCTTGGGCGAAACCTCGGTCGCCGAGCTGGCAGCTCCGTTCGACATCAGCCCGCCCGCCGTCACCAAGCACCTCAAGGTATTGCAACGCGCCGGACTCATCACCCAAGGCCGCCAGGCGCAATGGCGTCCGTGCAAACTGGAGGCAGCACCGTTGCAGGAAGCCGCGGGATTTATCGACCAGTACCGGCGTCATTGGGAACAGAGTTTCGACCGTCTCGATGCTTACCTGCAACAACTGCAAGTTCAGGAACCAAAGGACATACCCAAGAAATAGTAGATTCCAAGCTAAAGCGGTTCCCTGCGAAACCTAAGCGAAGGAGAACAAACATGTCATTTCAAGCCTATCTGGACAACATCCACACCAAGACCGGAAAGTCCCCGGAGCAATTCAAGATCCTGGCAGCCAAAGCGGGAATTTATAAACCGGACATGAAAGCTGCCGCACTCGTTTCCTGGTTGAAGAATGAATACGACCTGGGGCACGGCCACTCAATGGCACTGTGGGCGGTGTTCAAAGATAGAGGCTGGGTCGAAGCGCCCAAGGAGAAAAAATGAGCCAACTACGTGTAGCGTGTTTCTCGATTTCCATCGACGGCTTCGGTGCCGGGCCCAACCAGAGCCTGGAGAATCCCATCGGGGAAGGCGGCATGCAGCTGCATGAATGGTTCCTCCCGACCCGGACTTTTCAGCAGATGCTCGGCATTGGTGACGGCACCACCGGTGTCGATGAGGATTTTGCTGCGCGCGGCGTGCGCAATATCGGTGCGTGGATCCTCGGGCGCAACATGTTCGATCCCAACCGGGGTGACTGGCCGGACAGGAACTGGAAAGGCTGGTGGGGAAACAATCCGCCGTATCACACGCCGGTCTTCGTGTTGACCCATCACCCGCGCGAACCCATCGCCATGGAGGGCGGTACGACTTTTTATTTTGTGACCGAAGGTATCGCGAGCGCACTGCAGTGCGCCAAAGACGCGGCGAAGGGACTGGATGTCCGCATCGGCGGCGGCGTTGAAACCATCCGGCAATATCTGCGTGCGGGATTGATCGACGAGTTGCATATCGCCATCTCGCCCGTCCTGCTCGGCAGGGGTGAGCACCTCTTCACCGGGATCGACTTGCCTGCGCTGGGTTACTACTGCGCGGAACAGACCGGTGCGCCCAAGGCCACGCACATGATCATCAAGAAAAAAGTCTGAGCCCCCCGCCCACCCCACTCGAAAGCCAAAGATGAGCCAAGAACATAACAATGAACTCGTCATCACCCGCACCTTCGATGCGCCGCGCGCTCTGGTATGGCAGGAATGGACGGACCCCAGACACATCATGCAATGGTGGGGACCGGCAGGATTCGACAACGAAACATGCGCAAGCGATCTGCGCGTCGGTGGACGCTTCCGGCTGGAGATACGCGCGCCGGATGGCAAGGTGTATCCCTGCGTCGGAACATTTCGCGAGATCATCGAGCACGAACGCATCGTGTATGACGGCGATGCTGTAGAAGGACACCCATGCGGAGCCGGAATACCTCCCCGCGCCGTGGTGACGATCAGCTTTGCCGAACAGCAGGGCAAGACCCAGCTCACCCTGCACACGCGCTTTGCTTCTGCCGAGCGCAAAGAAGCCGCAGCTGGTGCACGCTTCGTTGTCAGTTGGGAAGAAGCGCTGGGACGGCTTGCCGGACATCTCCACTGAATCGACCGAAGGAGAAACATCATGCTCAAGACATTCGCTATCGTCATCGTCGC
The DNA here is from genome assembly GCA_043744345.1 of Sideroxydans sp. Taxonomy (GTDB): domain Bacteria; phylum Pseudomonadota; class Gammaproteobacteria; order Burkholderiales; family Gallionellaceae; genus Sideroxyarcus. Next base: position 17,727 of record JAYTUW010000052.1, read on the forward strand.
GTTGATCATCTTCGTCCTTGTCTATGCCGCGACCAAGCCTGACCTCTTCCACGTAGAACGCTCCGTCGACATCAAGGCTCAGCCGGAAAAGGTCTTCGGGCTCATCAACGACTTCCGCCAGTGGGATGCCTGGACACCGTACAACAAAGACCCGGCGATGAAGAAGACGTACGGCGACAAAACCGGCGGCAAGGGAGCCACCTACGCCTGGGAGGGCAACAAGGACGTGGGCAAGGGAGAGATATCCATCACCGGATCGGAGCCGAACTCCCGCATTACGTTCGACCTGCACATGATCACGCCGTTCGAGGGCCGCAACCATGTTGTTTTCGCGCTCACGACAAAAGGCGACACCACCACGGTCACCTGGATTCTGGAAGATCACCACACCTATTTCCTGAAACTCATGAGCGTGTTTATCAATATGGACAAAATGATCGGCCAGGATTTCGAGACCGGCCTCGCCAGGCTGAGAGCCGTCGCCGAAAAGTGAAGTCATCATGAACGACTCAACCACGCTTCCCCGTAATCTGCCGCGCAGCGTCGGCGCAGTATTGTCCGGATTCGTCGCGGTGTTCGTGCTCTCGCTGGGCACCGACCAGCTATTCCACGCGCTGGATGTATATCCGCCCTGGGGCGAGCCGATGACCGATACCGGGCTGCTACTGCTGGCACTTTCCTACCGCATCGTCTACGGCATCACCGGCGGCTACCTGGTTGCACGCGTCGCGCCGCGCAATGCCATGCGCCACGCGCTGACTATGGGCGGCATCGGTTTTGTGCTGAGCATGGCGGGCGGAATTGCCATGTGGGACATGGGGGCGCACTGGTATCCCATCGCATTGGCGCTCAGCTCCTTGCCTTGTGCCTGGTATGGTGCAGCACTGCGTCTCAAGCGCGGCGGCGAAAATGCCGTCACCGCCCGCAACGGGTAATCCCGAATCCGCAAAACCAACCCGGAGGAACGATCATGAAGACCAACACCATCAAACTGCATCGGGTGCTCAAATCCACGCCCGCCAAGATCTATCGTGCATTCCTCGACGCCGATGCGATGTGCAAATGGCTTCCGCCGCACGGCTTTACCGGCAAGGTTCACCAGCTGGAGGCGAAAGTGGGCGGCAGTTACAAGATGTCGTTCACCAATTTTTCCAGCGGCCACAGCCATTCCTTTGGCGGGAAATATCTGGAGCTGGTGCCGGACGAGCGCATCTGTCACACCGACCGCTTCGACGACCCGAACCTGCCGGGAGAAATGCAGACCACCATCACCCTCAGGCAGGTGTCGTGCGGAACCGAGCTGAACATCGTGCAGGAAGGCATACCCGCAATGATCCCGCCGGAAGCCTGTTACCTCGGCTGGCAGGAATCGCTCACGCTGCTCGCGCAACTGGTGGAGCCGGACATTCCCGACTGACTCCACATCCGGGAGAAAACACCATGAATAAAATCACACCCCATCTCTGGTTCGACAAGGAAGCGCGGGAAGCGGCTGAATTCTACGTCTCTGCCTTCGGCGGCGACTCGGCCGTGACGAGCACGACATCCATCCGCGACACACCGTCGGGCGATGTGGACATCGTCGCGTTCCGCCTGCTCGGCCATGAGTTCATGTCCATCAGCGCCGGCCCGCTATTCAAGATCAATCCGTCCATCTCGTTCATGGTCAACTTAGATCCGTCGCAACGCGCCGATGCAAGACAGGCGCTGGACGCGTTATGGTAAAGACTGGCCGAAGGCGGCAGCGCACTCATGCCGCTCGACAAGTATCCGTTCAGCGAACACTACGGCTGGATCCAGGACAGGTACGGCGTGTCGTGGCAATTGATCCTCACCAACCCTGCGGGCGAGGTGCGGCCCAATATCATCCCGTCGCTGCTCTTTGTCGGCGATGTGTGCGGCAAAGCCGAAGAGGCAATGAAGTTCTACACCGGTATTTTCAAAAACTCGAAGCAAGGCATGATCGCGCGCTATGGCCCCGGTCAGGCACCGGACATGGAAGGCACGGTGATGTTCGAGGACTACATGCTGCTCGGCCAATGGTTCGCCTCCATGGATTCGGCGCACGCGCACGAGTTCTCTTTCAACGAAGCCGTGTCGCTGATTGTCCATTGCGACACGCAGGCCGACATCGATTACTTCTGGGACAAGCTTGCCGTAGATCCAGATGCGGGGCAGTGCGGCTGGGACAAGGACAAGTTCGGCGTCTCGTGGCAGATCGTTCCGTCGCAGATGGGAGAACTGATGGGCGGCACTCCGCAACAGCGCGACCGCGTGACAAAGGCATTCCTCAAGATGAAGAAATTCGATATCGCGGAACTGCAAAAGGCTTACGCCGGCTGACCATGGATAAACATCATGCACAAGATCACCCCATGTTTGTGGTTCGATGGATATCGCGGATTTGCAGCGTGCCTGCGATGCGGGCCGGGCTGTGTCGGACGCCAGTAAACGGGAGGGCACATGAAGAACGCATATGTGATTCTGTTGGCACTACTCATTTCCGGCTGTGCATCGATGCCGCCCCCGAAAACGGAGGCTGCCCCGTCATCTGTCAGACACCAGGGAGACGTCATGAAAGTCAAGCGTATGGACAACGTCGGCATCGTGGTGAAAGACCTCGATGCTGCAATTCAGTTTTTTACTGAACTCGGCCTGGCCCTCGAAGGTCGCATGCCCATCGATGGGGAATGGGCCGGCCGCGTCACCGGAGTGCGCGGACAGCGTGTCGAGATCGCCATGATGCGCACCCCTGACGGCCACAGCCGCATCGAACTCTCGCGCTTCGATGCCCCCGCCATTGAATCCGATCACCGCACAGCTCCCGTGAACTCGCTGGGATACCAGCGCGTAATGTTCACCGTTGAGGACCTCGACGACACCCTTGCCCGGCTCAGCAAGCTCGGTGCGACGTTGGTCGATGAAGTTGTCAATTACGAGAACATCTACCGGCTCTGCTATATCCGGGGTCCCGAGGGAATTCTCATCGGACTCGCCCAACAGCTCGGGCAGCAGAACTCCAGAGAGAACCCTATGGAGCGCAAGCGTTGAGAACTCGGGTGCCAGCGACTAACTTACGATCAAGACCCGCATCTATTGATGTTTCCGTAATTCATGACAAATGTGAAGCGCAACACTAAGCCCCTCGCCCGCTGGCGGGAGAGGGGTGGGGGTGAGGGGTGGTGCGTTGAAGCTGGTTTGTGCAAAGGCTGAACACCCCTCATCCCTAGCCCTTCTCCCGCGCGCGGGAGAAGGGAACAAAGTGATAGTAGTGGCGGATCGCTTGTCATGAATTTAGGAAATCTTAATAAGGAGTACTACCATGAGAAAACTAATCGCATCCACGTTCGTCTCGCTTGATGGAATCATGCAAGCGCCCGGCGGGCCGGAAGAAGACCCCACCGGCGGTTTTGCCCTTGGCGGCTGGATGTTCAGCTACACCGACGAAAGCATGGACATCTCGGCAGCGGGCTTCGACGGCAAGGACCGCGAGTTGGTGCTCGGGCGCAGGACCTATCAGATATTCGAAGCGTACTGGCCTTATCAGCCGGATGATGACCCGATCGCGCAGACGCTCAACGCGGCGAAAAAGCACGTTGCTTCGCGCACCTTGACGACGCTGCACTGGAACAACTCGACCCTGCTCCACGGAGATGTCGTCCCGGCCATTATCGCGCTCAAGGCTCAATCCGGTCCTGATTTGCAGATCATTGGCAGCGGCAATCTGATTCAAACGCTCCAGGCCGCCTCACTGATCGACGAGTACAACGTGTGGACTTTTCCGGTG
>JAYTUW010000053.1:0-21146 GCA_043744345.1 Sideroxydans sp.
CTTTTCATGCAAGACAATTTCCTCAAAGCCGATGGCGGTCACATAATCAATTGCCTCACCCAGCCCGATGACACCGGCAATGTTGGGCGTGCCGGCCTCAAATTTGTAGGGTAGCGTGTTGTAGGTCGTTTCTTCGAAACTGACGGAACGTATCATGTCGCCGCCGCCCTGATAGGCCGGCATGGCTTCGAGCAAGTCCGCTTTGCCGTACAGCACGCCCACTCCTGTAGGCCCGTAGAGTTTGTGCGCCGAGAACGCGTAGAAATCACAACCCAGAGCATGCACATCCACCGGCAAGTGCGCTACTGCCTGAGCCCCGTCGAGCAACACCGGCACACCGCGCAAGTGTGCCAGCGCAATGATGGATTTCACCGGATTGATCGTGCCCAATGCATTAGAGACATGCGTCACCGACACCAGACGGGTGCGCTCATTCAGCAATGTTTCATAGACCTCCATTTGCAGTTCGCCCTGATCGTTGACCGGGATAATGCGCAGCCTGGCGCCGGTCTGCTGACACAGCATCTGCCAGGGAACAATATTGGAGTGATGTTCCATCTGGCTCAGGATGATCTCGTCTCCCGCCTGCAGGCGGCTGCGACCATAACTTTGCGCGACCAGGTTGATGGCTTCGGTGGTGCCGCGCACGAAAACGATCTCATTCGGACTGGCCGCATTGAGCAGGTGCTGCACCTTGGCCCGCGCCTCTTCGTAAGCATCCGTCGCACGCTGGCTGAGCGTGTGGACACCGCGATGCACGTTGGAGTTGTAGTTGAGGTAATACTCGCTCTCGGCCTCGATCACCGGCAGGGGTTTCTGCGTGGTCGCCGCATTGTCCAGATACACCAGCGGCTTGCCGTTGATTCTGGCCTTGAGGATAGGAAAATCCGTGCGCCAGAATTGCGCCTGCAGATCGTCGTGATGAATGAGCCTGTCCAGAAGTTTCATAGCAACTCCTTGATCTGTTCGCCCTGCGCCAGGCGATCCAGCACCAGATGTTCGATGCGTGCACGCATGTCCGGCACTTCGATGCGGGCGATGATGTCGTTGGCAAAACCGTAGATCAGCAGCGAGCGCGCCGCATCGATATCAATTCCGCGCGCGCGAAGGTAGAACAGGCTGTCATCGTCCAGCTGACCGACCGTCGCGCCATGCGTGCACTTCACGTCATCGGCGAAAATCTCCAACTGCGGTTTGGTGTCCACCTCGGCCAACCGCGACAGCAGCAGATTGCGGTTGGACTGGTGCGCGTCGGTATTGACTGCATGGGGATGGACCACGACCTTGCCGCTGAACACCCCGTGCGACTCGCCATCGAGGATGCCGCGGTAATACTCGCGACTGGTGCAGGACGCGGCAAGATGGTCGATACGGGTGTGGTGATCGGCATGCTGTTTGCCGTCCAGCAGGTACAAGCCGTCGAAAGTGCACCTGCAATCCGGCCCGTTCAGGCGCGAGGTGATGTCATTACGCGCCAGACGCCCGCCCAGCGCAAACGAAAGCGAAGTGAAACGGCTTGCGGCTGCCTGTTCCGCATGGATCCCAGCCACATGGAACGCATCTTTGCCTTCCTGTGCCAGTTTGCAATGCCGCAACTCCGCACCGGAAGCGAGCGATATCTGCGTCTCCGCATCGGTGAAGTTGTGCGATTCCAGCATGCCGAAATAATGCTCGATGACCGTGGCGCTCGCGCCCTCGCCCAGCATCGCGATGTTGCGCGGATAGATGGCCGCGCCGTGCCCGCTGGCGATGAACAGCAGATATACGGGCTTTTCCAGCACGACTCCGGGCGCCAGCCTCAGTACCGCACCGTCGGTCATCAGCGCGGTATTGAGCGCGGCAAACACGGTGTGCTCCTGCGAATGATCGAATAGCGCTTGCGGCAGATCGGCATCCCCGTCCAGCAGGTCGGCCAAACTTTCCAGACTCACTCCCGGGGGCAGGTCATCCAGCGCAGACAGGTCGCCGGAAAAATGCCCGTTCACGAACACCATCAGGTGAATGTCCTCCTGCGCCAGCGTCCAGGCAAACAGAGCTGCTTCGGATGACGGGTCGGGCGGGATATTGTCCGGGGCCAGCGAAGTGCGTTTGCCGATCGCCGCCACATCCGTATATTTCCATTCTTCCTGCCGCCTGGTGGGAAAGCCCTGCGCCACAAAACGCTCGAACGCGGACTGGCGTGCGCGGCTGACCCACGGCACCTCATGACCCGCCAGATGCTGCGGCACGCGGTCCAGCGCCAACTTTTCCCAGGATTCGATCTGAACGTTCATTTCAAGCTCTCTTGGATACCGGCTGCACATCGATATCCGCATCGACCCATCCGTACCCGTACTGTTCCAGGTCCTTCGCCAGTTCGGCGCCGCCGGATCTCACGATGCGTCCCTGCGACAGCACATGCACGACATCCGGCACGATGTGATCCAGCAGTCGCTGGTAATGGGTGACCAGCACGATGGCGCGCTCCGGGCTGCGCATGCCGTTCACGCCGTCCGCCACCATCTTCAGCGCATCGATATCCAGCCCCGAGTCGGTTTCATCCAGTATCGCCAGCTTGGGCTCCAGCATGGCCAGCTGCAGGATCTCGTTGCGCTTCTTTTCACCGCCGGAGAAACCCTCGTTGACGGCGCGCGGCAACAGCTTGTCATCCATGCCCAGCAACTTCATTTTGTCGCGCACCAGATTCAGGAAATCCATCGCGTCCAGTTCGGGCAGTCCGCGCTGCTTGCGTATGCTGTTGAGTGCCGTCTTGAGGAACAGCGCGTTGCTCACGCCCGGTATCTCGACCGGATACTGGAACGCCAGGAACACACCGGCACGCGCCCGGTCTTCCGGCGCCATCGCCAGCAAGTCCTGATCCAGATAACGCACCGTGCCCGCCGTCACCCGATAGCCTTCTCGTCCGGCCAGCAGATGCGCCAGCGTGCTTTTTCCCGAGCCGTTCGGACCCATGATGGCGTGCACCTCTCCGGCACGCACATCGAGATTGATACCGCGCAAGATCTCCTTGCCTTCGATGCCTGCATGCAGATTCTTGACGCTGAGCATGATTTTCTCCTTTGCCGTCAGCCGGTGCTGCCTTCCAGGCTCACACCGAGCAACTTTTGCGCTTCCACGGCGAACTCCATCGGCAGGTTCTGGAACACCGCCTTGCAGAAACCGTTGACGATCATGGACACCGCTTCTTCCGGCGCGATGCCGCGTTGCATGCAATAGAACAGCTGGTCTTCGCCGATGCGCGAGGTGGACGCTTCATGTTCGACTTTGGCACCCGGATTCTTCACCTCGATATAGGGAATGGTGTGCGCCCCGCAGCGCTCGCCCAGCAGCAGCGAATCGCATTGCGTGTAGTTGCGTGCATTTTCGGCGCCGGAAAGCACCTTGATCAGGCCGCGATACGTGTTCTGCCCGTGACCGGCGCTGATGCCTTTGGACAGCACCGTGCTGCTGGTGTTTTTCCCGATGTGCGTCATCTTGGTGCCGGTGTCGGCCTGCTGGTAATGGTTGGTGAGCGCGACCGAATAGAACTCGCCCACCGAGTTGTCACCGCGCAACACCACGCTGGGATACTTCCACGTGATGGCCGAGCCGGTTTCGACCTGCGTCCAGGAGATGTGCGAGTTGTCGCCGCGGCAGTCGCCGCGCTTGGTGACAAAGTTGTAGATACCTCCCTTGCCTTCCTTGTCGCCCGGATACCAGTTTTGCACCGTCGCATACTTGATCTGCGCGTCTTCCAACGCGACCAGTTCCACCACGGCCGCATGCAACTGGTTCTCGTCGCGCATCGGTGCGGTGCAGCCTTCGAGATAACTGACATAGGCGCCCTTGTCGGCGATGATCAGTGTGCGTTCGAACTGGCCGGTGTTCTTTTCGTTGATGCGGAAGTAAGTGGACAACTCCATCGGGCAGCGCACGCCCTGCGGGATATAGCAGAACGAGCCGTCGGTGAACACGGCCGAATTGAGCGTGGCGAAGAAGTTGTCGGTATAGGGCACGACCGAGCCCAGGTATTGTTTGATCAGCTCGGGATGTTTTTGTACGGCTTCGGAGAAAGGACTGAAGATGATGCCGCGTTCGGCCAGTTGCGCCTTGAAGGTGGTCGCCACCGACACACTGTCGAACACGGCATCCACGGCGATTCCCGCCAGCATCTCCTGCTCCCTGAGCGGAATACCGAGCTTCTCGTAGGTGCGCAGCAGTTCCGGATCGAGATCAGTCAAACTGCGCGGGCCGTCCTTTCCCGATTTCGGCGCGGAGTAATAGCTGATGTTCTGGTAGTCAATGACCGGATGATGCACGTTCGCCCACTGCGGCTCGGTCATGGTGAGCCAGTGGCGGTAGGCTTTCAGGCGCCATTCCAGCATGAATTCCGGCTCGTTCTTGCGCGCGGAGATCATGCGGATGACTTCCTCGCTCAAACCTTTGGGAACCGTATCGGTCTCCAGCGTGGTCACAAACCCGTGCCGGTATTCGCGGCCGATCAGTTCGTCCAGTTGCTTGGTTGCAGCAGGCATATACACCTCCGACCAATTTCCAGCTCACCGGAACCCTGCGACAGCTCCCTGTCTCACAACGCTTGGTGCATCTGGTATTTCCGTGGCAGCAAGTCGATGATCTCCCTTTGCACCACGATATTGTGTTCTTCATACAAAGCCGCGCCGCACTGCGCCAGAACCTCGTCGAAGTTTTCCAGCACCTTCTCGCCCTGCCACACCCATTCGACGGGCAGGCACACTTCCGTATCGACAGTTGTGGGGAAGTTAGACTGCACGATCCCGACTGCTTTGATGTGCATGGTGGATTGCGGGGAGCATTGCTTGATGAAAACGAGGTCCTCGTTCTTCATCGGTGAAACCACACTGTGCAATTCGAATGTTCCGTCGGGGGCGTGCGGCAGACAGACGATACTGTTGTCTATGAAACCTTGCGCGTTGTGTTCATCTATTCCGAAAAAGGCAGCCATGGCATCCTCCATTCAGTAGCGATTCATCACCACACCCGCATGGAGTTACTTGAACATTAGCTATTACAAACTTGCTGATTTACTGCCACTGTTTTTATGAGATTCGCACACAATCAAATACTTGCGAGATCCATGGCAGCCTGAACGCCATTGCGGGTCATGCGTAACCACTATACATAACCAACTACGATAGTCAAGTATTAACTATCGTGACGGATGGGTCATGTCGGCCGCCACGACCCAGCGGTCGTAGTCTTTTGCCGTGACATATCCAAGGGAGATCGCCGCCTGCTTGAGCGTGCAATCGTCGTGCTGCGCCAGTTTGGCGATTTCGGCGGCACGATCGTAGCCGATGTGCGGCACCAGTGCGGTCACCAGCATCAGGGACTGCTCCATCAGTTCATTCAGCCTTAGCCGATTTGGCTCGATACCGCGCACGCAATGCTGCTCAAAGCTGGTCATGCCGTCCGCCAACAGGCGCAGGCTGTGCGCAAAGTTATAAGCGATGAGCGGCTTGAAGACGTTCAGCTCGAAATTGCCGGAGGCGCCACCCAGAGTGATCGCCATGTCGTTACCGATGACCTGGCAGCACAGCATGGTCAGCGCTTCGCATTGGGTCGGGTTCACCTTCCCCGGCATGATGGAACTGCCCGGCTCGTTCTCGGGAATACGGATCTCGCCCAGCCCCGAGCGCGGTCCGGACGCCATCCAGCGGATGTCGTTGGCGATCTTCATCAGAGCCACGGCGAGTGTCTTGAGTGCGCCGTGCGCATTGACCAGCGCATCGTGCGTGGCGAGCGCCGCGAATTTGTTGGCCGCACTTCGGAACGGCAGCTCCTCACGCTGCGCCAACTCGGCCGCGACCCGTGCCCCGAATTCCGGATGCGTGTTGAGCCCCGTTCCCACTGCCGTGCCGCCGACAGCCAATTCGAACAGCGCACCCAGCGTGGCAGTGATCGCACTTTCCGCATGCACGAGTTGAGCAACATAGCCCGAGAATTCCTGTCCCAGTGTCAGCGGGGTGGCATCCTGCAAATGTGTGCGGCCGATCTTGAGGACATCCGAGAACGCTTGCGATTTGTCGGACAGGGTCGTGCGCAACACGGCCAGGGCGGGAAGCACACTGCGCGTGATGCCGATCGCGGCGGCAAGATGCATCGCCGTCGGGAAGATATCGTTGGACGACTGGCCAAGATTGACCTCGTCATTCGGGTGTACCAGCCTGTCGACGCCGCGCTCGCCTCCCAGCAGTTCGGAAGCACGGTTGGCCAATACCTCGTTCATATTCATGTTGCTCTGCGTGCCCGAACCGGTCTGCCACACCGACAAAGGGAATTCTTCCCTGTGCAGCCCCGCCAGCACTTCTTCCGCGGCCTGGATAATGGCCTGGGACTTTTCGGCATCGAGCAACCCGAGGTCGCGGTTGACCCATGCACATGCGAGTTTGCTTTCTGCCAGCGCATAGACGATCTCGTCCGGCATGTGTTCGGTGGAAATATGGAAATGCAGGAGCGAACGCTGCGTCTGCGCTCCCCAGAGACGCTGGGTCGGTACTGCGATTTCTCCAAATGAATCACGTTCCATTCTGGTCTTCATGATCGTCCGTCCCGATATCCGACCTCCACACTACTCCAATTGATGCTTCTATAAATGGTTACAAAGTATTGAGCGAAATCAGCGAAGCGCAAAATATGTTTATCGTCATTCCGGCGAAGGCCGGAATCCAGTGTATTTATTAAACATGCATTTAGTTTTGTCTCGCTTCGCGAGTGCTGTTTAACTATCTGGATTCCGGCCTTCGCCGGAATGACGGGTACTGCACAGGCATTTGTCTTGAATTTTGGAAACTTCAATAAGTCGGCCCAAGAGGCGCGTTCCAATAGGTGACCAGATAATAGACACCCCAGATCGCCAGCGAGATCACCACACCCCAAAGCCAAAGCGGCACGCTGCCTGTGCGCTCCGCGATGCCTGCACTTGCATAGGTGTAAACATGACTCGAGCCGTGTTCGTCTGTCGTCTGCCTGTTTTCGATGTTGAGTTTCGGTTCGGTCATGGCTTTTTACCCTTGGCGGTTGTGGCCGGTTCGATGACCGGAATCCTGGGCTGATCCAGCTGCAGGACCTGCGGCTCGATCTGCTGGCGATCTGCGGCCACGGACAACGAGGCCCAGATCCTGGCGCGGGCTTCCGCCATCTGGAACTTGGCATTGGTCGCCTTGGCCTGCAACGGGCCTCCGGCCGAACAGAAATTGATGATGGGCAGCATCACGTTGTTACAGGCGGCCAGCACCCAGGGCACGCTGGATGTGCAGAACCCAGCCTCCTGCTCCGACTCGGTCAGCCCCGCCTGTTTCAAGGAAGCGATCTCCGCATTCACCCTTAACGACTGCACGTAATGCACGATGTCCCAGGTCTGGGCCGGCGTGAATGTGCCCGCGAAAGCCGGCATGGGTGTGCCGCCGATACCGGTCGTGATGGTCTTGAAAAGGTGCGGGCCGTCGTGCCCGAGCTTCACCCCGCCATGCATACCGGCAGCCAATGTAAAGTTGGCAGGATTGACCGGATTGCCCCAGGTATCGGTAAACGTATCGGACGGCACACCGTCGCCCAGCCCCGTCAGGCCATGACAGGCCGCGCAGATGGTTTCGAATTGCTGCTTGCCCTGCGCGATGGATGCCAGCGTCACCGGCGGCTCCTCCGGTATCAGTATCGCCGCGCCCGGCCGTTCCGACTTCCAGCGCGGCGAAAAAGTCTTGATGTACTGGATCACCGCCAAGCGCTCCTGGGTGGATATCTCATACCAGGGCGGCATCGCGGTGCCCCACAGACCATGGCTGATGGTGATGTACAGATCCTCGTCAGAGGGAAGCGAATTCGCATCCCCGGCAGTTGAGCGGAACTTGAACGTGCCCGAGGTGAAGTCGCGCGGTTTCGGATTCAGGAAACGTGCCGCAGCGCCATTACCGTCGCCCTTCACGCCGTGACACCCGACACAGCGGCGCATATAGACCTGCTTTCCGCGCGGCAAAATATCCTGATCCTTCTGCATATTGGTCGATTGCAGCGCGGCCCCCGCGCTCAATCGCGTGGACACAAATGACTCGCGCCAATCCCCTATCGAAGTGCCCAGTTTCTGAATGTAGGCAACCAGCGCCTGTCCGTCTTCATTGTATTCGGGCGGGGATTTCCCTTCGGATTCCTTGAACAGCCAGGGAAAGCGCGGCATGACCGAGTCCGGCACGACATCGCGCGGATTCCAGTGGTGCGCCGCGTGCCAGTCGCTGGCGTATTTTCCTCCGGCACGCAACAAGTCGGGGCCGATACGCCGCGTGCTCAGCATCTGCGGCTGGTCATATACATACTCCCCGGCCTGCGACACCGGCCCCCAGCGCACGTTCTCGCCCGTCACCGGGCGCACAAACTGCGAATGGCAATACCAGCAGCCTTCACGGATATAGACACGTCGGCCTTTGCGCTCCAGCGGCGTGTAGTCGGCGACTTGTATGGTTTGTCCCGTGCTCGCGGAAATGACCGTGGGGTTGTAAGTCTGCGGCAGGATGGAAGGCAGGATGCCCTGGATCACCACTGCCAGGAAGAAGAACGCGATTCCCGCGGTGATGAAAATACCCGAAGGACGATTGATCCAGTTCGCCTCCACTGCTGTTGGGCGCTCCTCGGTTACGCCCATCGGCGATTCATCGGCGGGTGCCGTGAACGGCTTGCCCGCGCGCGCCGTCATCACCAGATTGATAGTCATCAGCACGAAGCCGATATCCATCGTGGCGCCCGCCAAAGTGCGCGTGACCCACCACGGTTTCATCTCGACCACCGTGTCGACGAAGTTCGCGCCGAACTCCAGCATGCTGCCCTGGATCAGCCCCTGTGCGGCAAGCCCCACCAGCATCAGCGTGGTACCGGAGATGGTCAGCCACACATGCCAGCTTGCCAGCTTGGCACTCCACAATTGGCGTCCGGTGACGCGCGGCCACACGTAATACATGCTGCCCACCGCCGCCAGCACGAAAGTGGCGAACACGGTGAAGTGCGAGTGCGAGATCACAAAGTCGGTGAAGTGCGTCAGCTCCTGCATGCCGCGCAAGGCTTCAGTCGATCCCTGAAAACATCCGATCAGGTAAAAGAACGTTGCCAGCAACAGGAACTTGGCCGCGTAGCTGTCCGCATCGTGACCGCTGACCACAGCACCCCAGCGCCCCTTGGCGGTGCCGAACAGATTGGTGATCACCGCCCACACCGGGATGATGAGCATCATGCTGGTGACGATGGAGATGGTCTGGTTGTGGTACGGGATCGGGCTGAAGATGTAGTGGTGCGTACCCACAAAAGGATAGAAGAAGGCCAGCGCCCAGAAGCCCAGCAGCGAAAGCCGGTGACTGAACAACGGTGCTTTCACGGCCAGTGGCAGGAAGTAGTACATCAGGGCCAGTCCGGCCGGCGTGATCCACAGCCCGACCACGTAGTGGATGTAGAGTCCGTGCAGGGCTGTGTTGCTGATGCCCGACATCGGCACGTAGGGCAGGATGACGTTGCCGAGGATCAGGTTCATCACCGTCCACACCAGCGCAGCCAGCGCGTACCACAGTGCAACGTAGAAGCCTTTTTCCTTGCGCTTGAATATCGTCACCAGCACCTGTACGCCGATCAGTGACAGGATGATCCAGCGCAGGATGCTTACCGGCCATTCGTACTCGCCTGCTTCAAAGCCGGTGGTGTAGCCCATCATCAAGGAGACCGAACCAGCCACCAGGAATATATTCCAGGCCCGGAGCAACGGCATTCCCCAGTGTTCCTTGTACATGGGACGGCCGCACAAACGCGGTACGAGGTAATACAGCAGCCCAAGCACCGGCGTGGAAAAGGCGCCAAAGATGACGCCGTTGACGTGGACCGGCCGCAACCGGCCAAAGGTCAGCCAGGATGTCTCGCCGAGAAAATCCGGATAGTGGAATTTGATGGAAACGAGAAGGCCGACCAGCGGGAAGGTCGTCATCCAGACGATGGACCACCAAAGCCAGGCACGAACCAGATCCATATTGACGAGATCCGGTGTAGTCCCTGTACCGCCGTGCGTGTCGCGCAATCGTTGGTCGGGCATCACACCCTCCTAAAACATTGCAATCACTACCAACCCTGCAAAGGAGGAAACGAAAATCGGTTTATCGACTTCACATGCTTCACAGCATGCTGTTTGACATCGTGTATTGGATTGGAGATTCGTGAATTGGAACTGAGATGTCGAGCATGAAGTACTCCTCCCACCGACGTTCAAGGATGACGTTGGATTCATCCGGTATTGAAATGCTAGGATTGTCGACAATGCTTGTCAACCATTATGATCGAAGGGTGAATTCTCCTCGACGAACCTGCCGCTCGCCCTTCAGCTATAGGTGTTTGAACTGCTCCGCTTGACCTTGTACATCGAAGCATCGGCCTTGCTGAGTATGGTATCCATATCGGCGCCGTCATCCGGATACACCGCGATCCCGAGGCTTCCCGATGAATTGATGGTGTGACCCTCGATGATGTAGGGAAGACTCAGCGCGACAAGAATCTTTTCCGCCAGATTGGTGACATCATTGTGCGAGGTGACCTCCGATACCAAAATGGCGAATTCGTCGCCCCCCAATCTGGACACCGTGTCTATCTCCCGCACCTGCGATTTCAACCGGCTCGCCACGGCGATCAACAATTGGTCGCCCATTTGGTGACCCAGTGTGTCGTTCACCTGTTTGAAGCGGTCCAGGTCGATATACAGGACCGCAAACTTCTTTTTGTTCCGTCTGGAGCGCGCCAATTGCTGCTTGAACCTGTCGCGGAACAGCATGCGATTCGGCAGGTTGGTCAGGAAGTCATGCTGGGCGTGATGGGCGACCGTTTCCTGCTCGGCGCGCATCTGGGTGATATCGGAAAATACGCCGATACGGTTGACCACGTTATCGTTAGCATCCCTGAGTGTATAGATGGAAAGCTTTTCCAGAAAAGCCACGCCGTCCTTGCGCCGACTCCACAGCTCTCCTTCCCAATGACCGGTCTTGTTCAAAGCCTTCCACATGCCTTCATAAAACTCGCGCCCCTGTTTACCGGAAGACAACAGGCGCGGAGACTTGCCAATGACCTCGTCATGCGCGTAGCCGGTGAGCTCAGTAAAGGCCGGATTGACTTCGATGATGTTGTTGTCGGCGTCCGTGATGATGACACCATCGTTGCTGACCGAGAACACCTTGGCATTCAGCGCCACCATGTGGGATGCCTTGCGTTGCGCCGTCGACATCACCGCCAGCGCCATGCCGGTCACCGCGAGCAACAATGCGAACATCCAGAAATTGGATAGGCCGTACCGGGCAAAATCATCGGAAAAATAACCCACCTGCAAATTGGCGCCTGCAAGCACCTGGGTCATGAACATCAACTGGATGAGTGCAGTATTCCTTCTTCCCGTGCGCAGTCCAGACCATGCCAGCATCGGAACCACCCAGGTCAGCGCTACCGGCTGGTCAAGCGTAAGTCCCGGCAACTTCCAGCCGAGAAAGACACTCTGACCGATCGCAAAAGACACCACCCACAAAGCCGCCAATTCCCACGCCTTGGAAATCTTGAAGAATTTGGATTTCTGCCTGGCAAAGACCAGGACGATGGGTGTGATGAAAGCGATACCCAACACATTGGCGCCCCACCATTGCCACATGACGTCGGGCAGGATATCCGGAGTGACCAACTCCGATCCCAGCAGGGATAACGGACCCAGCGTGGCGCTGGCGATGGGCGGTATCAAACCGCCCAGCAGGATCACCTGAAAAAAATCTCGCGGCCGGTTCAGGGACAGATCGATCTTTCCGAAACGGCCAAGCAGGTAGAACCCGATGAACGTCTCCAGCGTATTCCCGACCGCAAATCCCAGCACAAACAGCGGACCACCGCCCGCCATCAGGGCAGTCAGGCTGGCAGCCAACAATACGGAAGGAAGGAAGTTGATGCCCCCCAGCAATAGTGCGGCAAGGGCGATTCCGCCCGGGGGCCAAAAGATGGTGGCACTGCTGCTTACCGTGCCGAATACCAGCGCGATCTTGGATGCAACAAGATAGGCAAAGACCAGAATGACCGATTTGACGATGAACGGCAAAATTCCCCCACGATTCGCGTGCGAGCTTCCATCCAACTCTCCCCGTACTACTTTTTCTTGTTTGAAAGGCTTATATGCGGTTGGCCGGCATAAGTCAATTTTGAAAGCTTGTCGTAGCCACAACCATCCCGTGGGTCCGGTTCAGAGGTTGCGGGTCTTTTTGACCAGATCATAGGCGACTTGGATATCCTTGGACTGTTCGGTGGCCATGGCCACCATATCCGCCGGCATGCCCTGCCCGATCAGCTTGTCCGGATGGTACTGGCTCATGAGTTTGCGATAGGCGCGCTTCACTTCGGCATCGGTACTGTCCTTGCCCACACCCAGCGCCTTGTAGGCATCGTCCAGCGCTTCGGCCGTCGCAACTTTACCCCCGCCGAAGTGCGCCTGGTTCTGTACCATGTCCAGCAGATGCTGGAATGCCTCGCGACCGTAACCCAGACGCCCCGCGATACCGCTGAGCAGCTCCTGCTCGGCCGGATGGAAATGTCCGTCCGCCAGCGCCATCACGATCAGATACACCAGCAGCATCTCTTTCAGATTCCTGGTGTGCCCGCACACCGACATGAACCGGGCCATTGTCGGTTCGATATCGAACGTCGGGTCGGCACCCTTCTTGAACAGCGCGATGGCCTGCTGGCGGTGCTCCGGCGACATGCCCAGCTTTTGCATGAACTGTTCGACATGGTCGATCTCGTCCTGCGACACGCGTCCGTCCGCTTTGGCCAGCTTGCCCATGGCGATGAACACAGTCTCCAGGAACACCGCCTGGCGCACCACATTCTGCAGCGGGTTCACCCCGCCGGAACCGTAAACCCTCACCCGGTCGATGACAGACCCGGCAAAGAAGCCAAGGAGCCCGCCCCAGAACCCCAGAAAATAATAACCAGCAACAATACCGATGAGCTTGAACAAAATGACTCCAATTTAAAACGTTAATGGACTGCAATCGAAGGCGGCGATTATACCCTTGCTCCGAAGCGCGACTTCCCGACAAGGAACATCGGAGCCACAGCACTCCAAAACATCCTGCAACCCTGCATGAACAAAAAAAGGCGACCTGCCGATCGCCTTTGATGGTGTTTCAACACAGCCGGATCACTGCAGAGTCGCCTCCTCGATCAACACCTTGTAGGCGTAACCCGCCCCAAAATCCTTGTCGGTGCGAACGGTACCTTTAACAGTCACGACATCCCCGACCTTGGTCTCGCCCGCGGACGTCGCGAGAATATCATTCGTATCATTGTCCGCAGAACCCGACCCGTCACGCAAATGGATCCAGTTCTTGCCCATGATGCCGCCGTTGAACTTCACCACCTTGGCGCGAAGCAGAACCGGCTTGTCTTTCAGTTCAGCGCTCTTGGTCACGATCTCAGCCACTGTGTACGCGTTCGCTCCGCTTGCCTTGGCGACGGGGGTTTCGTTGATCTTGTCCAACTTCTTGGAGGGAACGAGAGGATAGGCAGAGCCCATCGCATGTCCGGCAGGTGCGCCTGCCGTCGCGGCAGTACCTGCCAGAGAGCCGAACAAGACCTGCGGGAAAGTCTTCTTTAGCGACTTGCTGAAGAAATTACTCATGACCACCCCGTTCTCGACCGTCACCGTACTGCCTTTCTTGACCTTCGCCGTCATGACCGCAGCCCACAGCTCGCCGTTCGGTGTGCTAAGCCGCAGGTAGGTATAGCTGTCGACATTCTTCACTTCCAGCACTTTGCCCGTGACAGAGACCGACGGCGCAGCCGGGGTGTTTGCAGCTGCCGGCACTGCTGCCGGTGTTTCGGATGCGAACACGAATGTCGAAAATACGAACATGCAAATCGTCAACAAAGCTTTCATGGTTTTAAGACTCCTTCTGTGTAGATTCGCAAAGTGTAACAGGACGACGAAAATTGGTCTTGCCGGATTTTCGCCATGACAGACACGCGCGAAATATGTTGAATAGAATCAATTTCAGTATCAATGCAATCGGGGATAACCATATTGCAATTATTGACACTATGCGAATAACTCACCTACAGTTCGCCCGGATCGTTCTCGACACAGGAGGGTTACCCGTCATGCGCAACAGACAAGAAAGCGAACTGCTGAGTGTTCAAGCCGTAGCCGGTACCCATGTCGTGTTGCTCGGCATAAACCTGCCGAAAACAAAATGCCCGGGGCTGCTCGGATTCGCAATCCGGAGGCAAGACCATACCGAAGGCGAGAACTATTGGTTGAGCGGCTACAAGACCTTCGCCAGCGTGGTGCCCGACCCCGCGCAGGGCGTCGCCTATTCGACCCGCCAACATCCGATACAGGGATTCAGCTGGTCCGATTTCTCGGCCAAGCCGGGCTACGACTACACCTACGAAGTCGTCGCACTGCGCGGCTCGCCAGCCGACCCGGCCGAGTCGGAACGCGTCAGCGTCAAGATTCGCACGGAGTCGGAAGCGGCTTCAGCAAGCAAACATCACGTGCACTTCAACCGCGGTGCGGCAGCCTCGCAGGAATACACCCGGCGCTTCGGCGACAAGCGCCCGGCGGAAGTCGGACAGGCGGCCTTCGACTGGTTGTCACGCGGCGCGGCCGAGGCGATCAGACATTTCATCGAACGTGCCGTCGACGAGGGTTGGGGATTGCGCGTGTGCGCCTACGAGTTCAGCGAGGAGCATGTGCTCAAGTCGCTCAAGGAAGCCAATAAGCGCAAAGCGGATGTGCGTATCCTGTACCACGCGCGCAACGACAGCACCAAGACCGGCAATGAGGAAGCCATCAAAAGATTCGCGATGTCCAGAATATGCCAACCGCGGGACGCCAAAGGACTCGCGCTCTCCCACAACAAAGTGATCGTCCTCACCAAGGGAGGCAAGGCGCAGGCGGTTCTCACCGGCTCCACCAACTTCAGCGAAGGCGGGATCTACGGACACAGCAACGTGGTGCACATCTGCGAGGATCGCGCCATCGCCGCCCAGTATCTGTGGCTGTGGGATGAGCTGGCCAAGAATGAGGACAAACGCTACGCCGCTCCGGCGCTGACCGACAGAACACCGCTGCCTTCCGGCACAAAAACTTCCGGCACCTGCCCGATATTCAGCCCGCGTTCCGATCTGTCCGCACTGGAGTGGTATGCGGCTCAGGCCAGGGAGGGTAAGGGTGCGCTGTTCATGACCTTTGCCTTCGGCATGAACGACCTGTTCCAGGATGCCTACCGCAACGGCAACGCCAAACTGCGCTACACCCTCATGGAAAAGATGAGCGGGCCCACCAGGACCCCGGCGCAAAAAAAGGCGAACGAGGCCAAGATCATCGCGCTGCGCAAGATGGATGAGAACAAGTTCGCCATCGGCTCCCAGATACAGGAAGGTGAATTCGGTCACTGGCTCAACGAAAGCCTGACCGGTCTCAATGCCAACGTGAAATACCTGCACACCAAATACATGCTGGTCGATCCACTCGGAAAAAACCCTCTTGTAGTCACAGGTTCTGCCAACTTCAGTGACGCGTCCACCCTGGATAACGACGAGAACATGCTCATCATCCGCGGCGACACCCGCGTGGCGGACATCTATCTGGGTGAGTTCATGCGCCTCTACCGGCACTATGCCTTCCGCGACTGGCTGTCATCACAGCCACAAGACAAGCAGACCGAAGCCAAAGTGTCCCACCTCGACGAAAAGAACGTCTGGTGGAAGAACTACTTCGGCACTTCGTTCGAGTCCCGCCAGCGCGAATACTTCGCAGGAAAAAAATCGACTTGATGTCCGTCTCACGGCATACTCCAGCATTCACGGGCCAACCGGCCCGAAATCGAGTCTGCGGAGCAAGTGCATGAACAAGTTTGTACTACTTCTGGTCCTGATATCCGGCTTCCTGTCCGGATACCTGATCGGCGACTACCGTGGCAGGGGGGCGCGCGAAACGCTCCGGTTGGCCGCCGAGACCGGCAAAACGCTGGAATCGGAACGCGAGGCCGCCATCGCCAAGCTCAAAACAGAACTTAGCAGCATCAGCAACAAACACCAAAGCGATCTCGACAACGCGCGCCTGGAAAACGCCATGAAGGTTTCCGAATGGCGGCGCACCAAAGCCGCGTTGGACGAAAAAATAAAGATCACGAATGCGAGGATCACCGAGTCGGATGAAAAACTGAAAGCACTCGTGGAACAGCGCGATGGGGCAAGGGGCGCCGACGAATCTAAACTGACCCAGCAAATAGCGCAACTGCGCAAAGAGCGCGAAGAATTGCGCCGCGAGATAGAAGGCAACACATGCCTGCAAACCAAGGTTCCGAGCAGCGTGTTCGATGCGCTGAATCAAGCCAACTCAGGCGGAGGAAAGAAATGAAGCCGCAATACCTGAAACCAATATCGACCTTGGCGGGCTGCCTGTTCCTGGCCGGATGCCAGACGCTCCCGGTCATTCCGCATGCCATCAATTGCGAAGTGAATACCGAGCTTCTGGACGGAAAGTGCGCAGCGCCTAAACTGGTCCCCAACACTTCGACCTACTCGTCACTCGTCGACACCATGCAGGCGGACCGCAAATCCCTGCGTGACTGCAGTATCGCTGCAGATGCATTGCGCGATACGATCAGGCGCTGCAATCAGGCTACCGATGAGTACAACAAGAAGATCGATGCTTTGAACAGCCGCAAATAGGGATCCGCATCTTCCGGGGGGACGTTGGCCCTCCCTCACCGCTCGACATTCTCGCTAAGGCTTGGAAACTCCGAGCTCTGCATACAGCTTTTCCACTAGCGCCCGCAGTTCGCCAGTCTCTTCCTCAAGCCTGGCCACATTTGCCTTGAGGGCGGCTATCTCGCCCACCGTCACATTGCCTGATGGCGAGACCGACGCCGTACTGGCCGGCGCACGATCGTCGATCACCGGCGCACCGGAGATGAGATGCATCCAGCGGTTCTCGCGCGAGCCCGGCTGACGCGGCAGTTCAACCACCAGAGCGCCCGTTTCGCGTGCCGCCAACTCTTCCAGAAACGCCTCTACCGAGGAGATGTCGGCGAATTTATGCAGTCGTTCACAATTGATGCGCAGTTCCCCCGCCGTTTGCGGACCGCGCAACATCAGCAGCGTCAGCAAGGCGGTGGACTGGGTGGGGATATGCAGCACCTTCTCGATATTGTGCCCGTAGCGTGATGCCCTGCCGCCGCTGGTTTCCACAATCAGGGATAGCGTCCGCAAACTGTCCAGCGCCACGGCAATCTCGGATTCGGAGGCCTCGATCACCGGATCACGGCTACTCTTCTGGTTGCAGCCGGAGAGCAGGGAATTGAGTGTCAGGGGATAACTGTCAGGCACCGTGCGCTGCTTCTCGGCCAATACGCCGAGGACGCGGGTCTCAAGCAGGGAGAGAACGGGGAGCGTGGAGGACATGGTCTGAATCATTCTTTTGTGTTTTCGCTGCTGGAATTATACAGGCTAAGGTTCGCAATCCTTCGTTGACACCACCCGCGCTAGTCCCCTACAGTTCGACCCAAGCGTATTTTCACAATCCAACGATAAAGAGAGAATCAACCATGTACAACACTTTCAAACCGGAACAACCCGTCGGCCTGATGGATTTCGTGCGCGCCGCCAAGTCCTGCATCAAAGAGATCTCGCCCGCCGAACTGAAGGCCAAGATGGATGCCAAGCAGAACTTCGTCCTGATCGACGTGCGCGAAGCCGCCGAATTCGAGCACGGCCATATCAGCGGGGCACATCTTGTTCCGCGCGGCATCCTTGAAGCGGCTGCCGACACCGGCTATCCCAAACACTACCCTCCCCTGTCCGGCGCACGCGGCCAGCAGATCGTCGTCTACTGTGCCACCAGCGGACGTTCGGCCATGGCGGCAGCCGTATTGCAGATGATGGGTTTCAAGGACGTGCTTAACCTTGCCGGGGGCATCACCCGCTGGGAGGCAGAGAACCTGCCGCAGGTGCGCGAGGCCGAGTATTAATCTTACTGTGTCATAAGTCCCTCTCCCGCAAGCGGGAGAGGGGTTGGGGTGAGGGGTGGTGAGTTACTGCGGCATTTCGCAGTGGTCAAACATCCCTCATCCCTAACCCTTCTCCCGCTTGCGGGAGAAGGGAATGATCGCCGATCACCGTTTGTGACACAGTAAAATTAAGAAAGCACCGGTCAAGTCCGTTCGCCCAGAGCTTGCCGAAAGGCCGTCTCCACGCGACTTGAGAATAGCGCGCATCACCACTCTCCCGCCTCCAACGGGGCTGGGGGACCAGGACTTCTGCGTTGACACTACCAGCGCCAGCCCCTAAAGTTAGTTCCACTTGCAACGCTGCAACTCGTGCAAGCACCGCATGCCCAGCGTGAGCTTCCCTTGGTTTTGCAAATTGATACGGTGAAATGACTTTCTCCAAACAAACCATGCAAAGCACCGAAAAGAACGCCCGCCTCGCCTCATGAAAGCGCGCCACACCGGCATATCGCTTTGCGCAATCGCCACCCTGTTTGTCTCCCTCTTTCCGTGCGCTCATGCCCAAGGGGGCGATACGGGCTACCAATACAGCAACCCGACCAGACCGGGCTTCCATGCCATACAGAGGCTGGGCGTCACGGTTGGTGGCAATGTCATCTCCAGCCTCACCCGCGCCGACGGCACCATCCGCGAGATCAGCGCCGGCGGCCTGTACCAGATCGGATTGGGCGTGCTCTATCAGGCGGAAGCCATCCCCTTCTCCACCGCCCTGACGCTTAACTACCACTACAACGCAGACCATAAAGACAGCGACAACGCCTCGTTTCGCCGCATCCCGCTGGAGGCCATCGTCTATTTCAACGGCCTGGGCAATCTGCGCATCGGCGGCGGTGTGCGCTACAACTACTCGGCCAGTGCCGATTCCAACATCAACGGTGTGAACGAGAGGATCACCTTCGAGAACAGCCGGGGCAGCATCGTCGAGATCGGCTATCAGGTCAGGCCCGGCGGCTGGGTCAGCCTGCGCTATGTGAAAGAGGCCTACACGGTTGCAAGCTACACCACCAGTGCGGCCGTGCCGGCCGCCAGCCGCCGCGAGCCCTACAACGGTTCGCACAGCGGATTCTTCCTCAGTTTCGAATACTGAAAGCTGCACGCACCGGCATTGACACCGCCCGCTTCACTCCCCTACAGTCCGGCCAGTCGCGCAACGCACGCAGAACATTCCCGCAATGACGGGAAGCCGTGACGGCGACACCACTCTCAAAGGGGAATCTTATGGTCGCCAGACTCACCGGATCGTCGCTCCCGTGCATGCTCGCATTCCTGCTTTCGCTGAACCTGTCGGGCAACGTCCGGGCAGCCGACGACATGACACCCTTGCAAACCTGTCTCGACATGCAGAGCAAGGCTGACAGCGCACAGACGCTGGACTGTTACAACCGCGCCGCACAGACACTGCTCGACAATTCCGCCAACAAACACACTGCGCGCAACAGCCCGCTGGCCGAGGAATGGACCGCCACGGATGAACTCCTCCGCGTCTACAAGCAGAACTACTTCCTGTTCTACTCGCACTCCTCCCAACCCAACAACACCCCCACCAGTCCCAACCCCAACAACCAAGTGCCCGCCTCGTATCTGCTCGACAACAAGGAGATGAAATTCCAGATCAGCATCAAAGGCCACCTGCTGGGAGAAAGCCGGCATAGCCTGTGGTTCGGCTACACCCAGCTTTCGTTCTGGCAGATCTACGATACCCAGCACTCCACGCCGTTCCGGGAAAGCAACTACGAACCCGAACTCATCTATTCATACCATCCCGAACACCCCCTGCGTACACCGGGAATGGACTCCAGCCTGCTCAATGTCGGCTTCGTACACCAGTCGAACGGACAGACCCTGCCGCGCTCACGCACCTGGAACAGGCTATATATCCAGGTTGGGCTGGAGCGCGATTTCGGCGAATACGGAAGGCTGACCCTGCTGCCGCGCTGGTGGAAGCGCATCGGCAGCGGGACATTTCTGGAAGACGATAACCCGGACATCATCCAGTATCTGGGAAAGAGCGATCTCGAAATGCGCTACTACCTCGACCGGACCATCCTGTGTGCGACCGTCAAACGCCACTCCCTGCAATTGGATCTGGCAATTCCGTCCCCCAAAATACTGGGGCTACAGATCAAGGACTCCAACCTGCACCTGCAAGTGTTCGACGGCTACGGCGAAAGCCTGATCGACTACAACCAGCGGCATCGCACCATCGGTCTCGGCATGTCGATGCCGTTCGAATAGATGACCTTCGAAAAAGCGGCCGTCCCGTCTCGGCGTTGACACCACCCGCCCCGCGCCCCTACAGTTCGACCACTTGCAAGCCCGCCTCACGTACATTGCTCCGCACACAGGAGCGAGGTTCGCAACGGAGTCGCGGGCCATCACCGGCGGTCGCAGCGGTTTCCCGGTAGCAGGTACAACCGGAGCTCCGGCCACAGCCAACAATCTCTGGACAAACAACCATGAAAACCCGAGCAAGATGTTCTGAACCAACCAGAAACAATCCAAACCGGACTCCACCATGGAAATGAAAAAGATCAACTCGGGCAAGCTGCGCGCTATCGGCTACGACGCACGGGCGCGTATCCTGCAAGTACAACTCGACAACGGTGACACGCTGCAATACAGCGGTGTGGGCGAAGATATCTGGCGCCGACTCAGTAGCTCCGGGGCGGCGTGGAGCTTCTACCGGGACAACATCGACGAGGAATTCACGGTGAAGAAGGTTTCGGGGAGTGCGGGGGCGGGGAAGAATCCATTGGATGATTTGTTCGGTTCTAAATGACTGCCACTTTGTCCAAGCTCTACTGAAGTGGAAATATATTTCTTCCGACGCATATCCACAGGATGACAGCTTTACAGCGGTAAATTCCTATGTGTAGACCTCCTTTATCAACCAGAAGCTGCCGGTCTGCCAGTTGGTACTAAACGTCTCAAAGTCGGCCATAGCAGTCGATCGCGAACAGCAGCTATGTGGCATTCAAATTACAACACTCACGGTCAACTCCGTGCCCGAAGGTGACATTGCGATTGCACGAAAGCGGCCATTGGTAGGATGGGTGGAGCGCAGCGATA
>JAYTUW010000054.1:0-21027 GCA_043744345.1 Sideroxydans sp.
ATAAAAGCCTGTAGGAGCGGCTTCAGCCGCGATTGGTTTACGCCAGCAAGCAGTCTCCTGCAAGTTAAGACGGATTCCGAAAATTGTTGTTATCAAAAGGAGAGAAAAATGAAGTCGATCAAGTCAGGTTTGTTGGGCGCACTGTTGGCGACGGTGATGCAGGTCGCGAATGCAGGCGAAGTGACTGCTGCCGTGGCGGCGAACTTCACCGCGCCGGTGCAGCAGATCGCAGAGCTGTTCCAGAAGGAAACCGGCCATACGGTCAAACTGAGCTTCGGTTCCAGCGGCAAGTTCTATTCTCAGATAAAGGAAGGCGCGCCGTTCGATGTGTTCCTGGCTGCCGATGAAAAGAACCCCAAACTGCTGGAGCAGGAAGGTCTGGCTGTCAAAGACTCGCGTTTTGTTTATGCACTGGGCAAGTTGGTGCTGTGGAGCGCGCAACCGGGTTTCGTGGATGACAAGGGTGTCGTGTTGAGCAAGGGCAGCTACAACAAGATCGCTTATGCCGACCCCAAGCTCGCGCCTTACGGTATGGCCGCGCAGGAAACTTTGCAGAAGCTGAATCTGTGGGATAAGGTGCAGGGCAAGCTGGTGACGGGCGAAAGCATCACGCAGGCCTATCAGTTTGCCGCCACCGGCAATGCCGAGCTGGCATTCATCGCGCTGTCGCAGGTCACCAAGGACGGCAAGGTGACTGAAGGTTCCTGGTGGATGGTCCCGGCAGACATGTACACTCCGATCAAGCAAAGCGCGGTGCTGTTGAGCGCCGCGAAAGACCCGGCGGCGGCGAAAGCGTTCATGACATTCCTGAAGAGTGAGAAGGCGCAGGCGATCATTCGCGGGTTTGGGTACGGGTTGCCGTAAATCTTTCTGCTCCCTTCTCCCGCAGGCGGGAGAAGGGTTGGGGATGAGGGTTGTGGAATTATCGCAGTTGGTATTACCTCAACGTCCCTCACCCCAACCCTCTCCCGCCTGCGGGAGAGGGAGTAATCAGCAATGTGGTAATTTGCGGTTTTAAAATGCGATGAATACTCTAGACCCCGCCGACCTCCAAGCCGTCTGGCTTACCCTCAAACTGGCAAGCGTAACCACTTGCCTGCTGCTGCTCATCGCCACGCCATTGGCCTGGTGGTTGTCGCACAGCCGCAAGTGGTACAAGGGGCTGGTGTCTGCCGTGGTGGCATTGCCGCTGGTGTTGCCGCCCACGGTGCTGGGTTTCTATCTGTTGCTGGTGATGGGGCCGCACGGCCCGGTGGGTGAACTGACTAGCTACCTGAATCTCGGCAGGTTGCCGTTTTCTTTTGCGGGATTGGTGATCGGCTCGGTTTTGTTTTCGCTGCCCTTCGCCGTGCAGCCTATCCAGAATGCGTTCGAAGCGATGGGGCAGCGTCCGCTGGAAGTGGCGGCCACCCTGCGCGCGAATACGTGGGATCGTTTCTTCAGTGTGGCATTGCCGCTGGCGCGCCCAGGTTTTCTCACGGCGACCATCCTTGCGTTCGCACACACGGTCGGCGAATTCGGCGTGGTGCTGATGCTGGGAGGCAACATCCCCGGCGAGACGCGTGTGCTCTCTGTCGCCATCTATGGGCACGTCGAGGCGATGGAACTGAGCGCGGCGCACATGCTCTCGGGCGGCATGGTGCTGTTCTCGTTCCTGGTACTGCTCGGTTTGTATCTCGCGGGTGGGCAGTTGGCTAAGGTGACCAAATGAGCGAGATACAAGCCAGCTTTGTCCTGCAGCGCGAAAGTTTTGCGCTGAATGCCAGCTTCAATGCACCAGCCGTCGGCGTCACCGCGTTGTTCGGCCCTTCCGGTTCCGGCAAGACAACGTTGTTACGCTGCATCGCGGGTCTTGAGCGCGCGCAAGGCACTTTGCAGGTGAACGGCGAGACCTGGCAGGACGAAAAGACATTCATGCCGGTGCACCAGCGGCCATTGGGTTATGTGTTCCAGGAAGCCAGCCTGTTCCCGCATCTGTCGGTGCGCGCCAATCTGGAATACGGCCTGAAGCGAACGCCGTTGGCCGAGCGCAAAGTGCCGCTGGAGCAAGTGGTGGAATGGCTTGGCTTGTCTCGCCTTATCGAACGCGGCGATCCGGCCAAACTTTCTGGTGGTGAACGCCAGCGCGTTGCCATCGGCCGCGCATTGCTCACCAGTCCGCGCATCCTGCTGATGGACGAACCGCTTTCCGCGCTCGACAGCAACAGTAAGCAGGAAATCCTGCCGTATCTGGAACGCCTGCATCGCGAACTAAACATTCCCGTGCTCTATGTCAGTCATGCAATGGATGAAGTGGCGCGGCTGGCCGACCATCTGGTGCTGCTGGAAAAAGGCCGTGTCATCGCCAGCGGTGAGCTGCATGAAATTCTGGCGCGCCTCGATTTACCCACTGCGCATTTCGACGATGCGGGGGTGGTGATCGATGCATCTGTAGCGCAACACGACGAGAAATACCAGCTGAGCAGACTGGATTTTCCGGGCGGATATCTGTGGGTGGGCAGAGTGGAGCAACCCTTCGGCACGGTGGTGCGCGCCCGTGTAATGGCAAGAGATGTGAGTGTCGCAACGCAGGCACCGCAAGGTTCAAGCATCAACAATATCCTGAATGCGCGTATCGAGGAGATTCGCGACGAGGGCCCCGGCAAGGTGATCGTGCGCATGAAGGTCGGTGATTCACAGATGCTGTTGTCCCGCATCACGCGCCGTTCGCGTGACCTTCTGGGGCTGGTCGGCGGGATGTATGTTTGCGCGCAGGTAAAGAGTGTGGCGTTGATGGCGTGATGGTGGCGCGGGAGCGCCGATGATGAAGTTGGAAATCACAAAGTCGGATCGGCATGTATCTGCACCTTCCATAACGCACTTGCCACATCACGTGCGGTAGTCGGTCGCGCACGCTCATGGCTCCCGGATAGGAAGGGGAGCCATGAGCGAAGTAATGCTATGATTGGTTCATGCCATGAGTCCTTTCTTGAGATGACAAACAGGGTCGAAAGGCCCTTGAAGAAAACAGGATGAACCACCCTGACAAAACAAATCACGATGACGAAGCAGACTTGGGGGCTGACGGAATTCCCATTCTGAGCTCGCCTGTTCAATATGATTCGACCTCGACATCGGTTCCGGGAACAATCATAGGTGACTATCGGTTGATCAGGGAAATAGGACGAGGCTCTACCGCAGCTGTCTATCTGTGCGAGAACATCCATTCAAGCAAGGAATACGCACTCAAGAGGCTTCGGGAGGGAGCCGTGACAGATTGGCATCGCAAGATGCTGGAAAACGAAGCGCGCCTGACCGGGCGACTTGAGCATAAGAATATAGCCGGTATCTGCGCCGCCGATCCCGACCAAGGCTATGTCGTCATGGAATACATCGATGGAAATAGCCTGGATGAATATTCCAGCAAAGAAACGCTGCTTCCGATCGACGTTGTCGTGCGAGTCATCAAGGAAGTCGCAGAAGCATTGAATTATTCGAGCCGGAAGAACATTCTCCATCTTGATATCAAACCCGGGAACATCATCGTTTCGCACGATTTTTCCAGAGTCAAAGTCATGGATTTTGGTTGTGCTTCTGTCGACGGGATGCGTGATGACATGCTTTTGATCGCGGGCAGCATCAACTACATGGCGCCTGAACAGCTGACTGAAGGCGGCGTGATTGATGCGCGAGCAGATATCTATTCCCTGGGGGCGGTGTTTTACCGGCTGGTTACCGGCTATGTGACGTACAGGACGAAAGATGAACTTTCAATACCCAATGTCATTCGCCTGATCACATCAAAACCCCACACGCCGGTATTCGCGTACAGGCATGATATCGACGGTGACGTCGAGGCGATCATTGACAAAATGCTGGTTAAAAGTCCGGAAAGCCGTTATTCAACCTGGGTCGATGTCATTCTTGATCTTGCCAAACTATCCGCAGACTTGTCCAAGCGCGTTGTTGAACCATCCGGGATTTCAGCAGGGCCGACCAAACGTCCCGCACATATCGAGCAAAGCAAGGTTGATCTGATATGTGGATGCCCCTTATTCAAGGGGCTGGTCGAGTCGGATCTGTATGAACTGATACTCAATTCCGGATTCAGGAAAGTGGCACGCTATGAGATGCTGACGACCGACGGGGAGTTTGGGGATATCTTTTACGTCATCCTTCAGGGTGGGGTGAATATTTCCAAGCGCGGCGATATTCTCCGAGAATTCTACGCCGGAGATATTATCGGAGAAGAGGTTTGCTTTACCGAACACTCGGACAAGTATTGCTTCAGCGCCAGAGCATTGCAGGACGCAAGTGTGCTGGCCATACAAAAGTCAATGAGACATCTTATGGGCAATGCCGTCCGGGAGCGGTTAAGTGAGGCATTGCTGAAATCGATGAATATCAAGCTTATCCGCCTAGACGAATACGGTACGAAAGGCCGCTAGTGTTCCCGCAATGGCAATCGTGCCGGGAGCGGCTGCAAGCGTGTGTGCTTGCGAGACTCCGGGCGGGCAGGTGGGCGATGTCCATTTATTACGGAGATGATACAGTTGCGCCGCCATGATGATCGCCCGTAAATACCTCTACCTGATCGCCCTTGCCCGCGAAAGACATTTCGGTCGCGCTGCCATCGCCTGTCATATTTCGCCCTCCACACTCTCGGCCGCGATCAGCGATCTCGAAGCCGAACTCTGCGTGGCAGTGGTCGAGCGCGGCAAGCAATTCACCGGACTTACTCCCGAAGGGCAGTGTGTCGTCGATTTCGCACAACGCATGGCGGCGGGGGAGGAAGGGTTGCGGCAGGAACTGGCCAAGTTGCGCCATGGCCTTGCCGGGCATCTGCGTTTGGGGGTGATTCCTACCGCGCTGACTGTGGTGGCTTCGCTTACGTCCGCTTTTTCGCGCCGTCATCCGCTGGTGACGATCGAAGTGCTGTCGCTTCCCACCAGCGTCATCCTGTCGCGGTTGCGGGGTTTTGAGATCGATGCCGGTATCGTCTACGTCGAATCCGGCATGGAGTCGCGCCAGCTGCTAACCGTGCCGTTATGGCATGAGAACCTGGTGCTGCTGACGCCGCCCGGCGGTCCTTTCGAGGGTCGCGACAGCGTGACCTGGCTGGAGGCCGTGCAGGTTCCGCTGTGCTTGCTCACGCCGGATATGCAGAATCGCAAGATCATCGATGCCGTGTTTGCGGAACTGGACTGCAAGGCCAGTCCCACACTGGAATCGAATTCCATCGTCAGCATGCTGGCGCATGTGTGCTCCGGTGCCTGGTCGGGGATCTTGCCGCGCAGCGTGCTGGACCTCATCGGTATGCCCGCCGGTGTACGGGTATTGCCGCTGACTGCCCCTTCGGTGGCCTGGGCAACGGGACTGGTAGTACCGCAGCGCGAACCCAGACCGCCCATGATCGAAGCCCTGCTTGCCGAAGCGCTCGGCCTCAACGATTCGTTCGCCAAAGACGAATAGACGTTCAGAATTTCCCGCTATCCTCTCTGTTAAAATCGCCGTAGCTTGCATCCGGCGGGAATAACCCAAGGCATTAAAAAAAACTACGGGATATCCCAAGTCATCCGTTTGCACGGCTGAACTTACAATACAGGGAGGAACATATGAATACCGCAACTGCTTTCGCAGCACCCGCTAAGCCGGGTTTTTTTGACAGGGAACGCACCATCGCCAAACCCGGTTTCAATCGCTGGCTTGTACCACCCGCAGCACTCGCGATCCACCTTTGCATCGGCATGGCCTACGGATTCTCCGTGTTCTGGTTGCCGCTGTCGCATGCCATCGGCATTACCACCTCGGTCGAGTGTGCCAAGGACATGGGCTTCTTCGCGCAGATGTTTGCAACGGATTGCGACTGGAAGATCTCCACGCTGGGCTGGATGTATACCCTGTTCTTCGTGCTCCTCGGTTCTTCCGCCGCACTGTGGGGCGGCTGGCTGGAAAAAGCCGGTCCGCGCAAGGCGGGTGTCGTCGCCGCGTTCTGC
Organism: Sideroxydans sp.; assembly: GCA_043744345.1. Taxonomy (GTDB): domain Bacteria; phylum Pseudomonadota; class Gammaproteobacteria; order Burkholderiales; family Gallionellaceae; genus Sideroxyarcus. The sequence continues at coordinate 5,976 of JAYTUW010000054.1, forward strand.
TGGTGTGGCGGCCTGGTGATTTCGGCGCTGGGCGTGAAGTTCCACCAGATCTGGATGCTGTGGCTGGGTTCCGGCGTGATCGGCGGTATCGGTCTCGGCCTGGGTTACATCTCTCCCGTCTCGACCCTGATCAAATGGTTCCCGGACCGTCGCGGCATGGCGACCGGCATGGCGATCATGGGCTTCGGCGGCGGCGCGATGATAGGCGCACCGCTGGCCAATAAGCTGATGACCTACTTCGCCACACCGACCTCGGTGGGCGTGATGGAGACCTTCCTTGCTTTGGCTGCTATTTACTTCGTGTTCATGATGTCCGGTGCACTGGGCTATCGCGTTCCGGCCGACAACTGGAAACCGGCCGGTTGGGTTCCCCCGGCCAAGGCCAAAAACGCCATGATCACCGACAACCACGTGCACCTCGAGACAGCCTGGAAGACGCGCCAGTTCTGGCTGCTGTGGGGTGTGCTGTGCCTTAACGTGACGGCCGGTATCGGCATCATCGGCATGGCCTCGCCCATGCTGCAGGAAGTCTTCGGCGGCAAGCTGATCGGCGTCGACGTTGCTTTCAATGATTTGACTGCGGCGCAAAAGACCGCCATCGCCGCCGTCGCGGCGGGCTTCACCGGCCTGCTATCGCTGTTCAACATCGGCGGCCGTTTCTTCTGGGCATCGCTGTCCGACAAGCTCGGCCGCAAGCTGACCTACACGATCTTCTTCCTGTTGGGCTTCGGCTTGTATGCAACCATCCCGTCCACGGCGCAAGCCGGTAGCCTGGCGCTGTTCGTGGCGTTCTTTTGCGTCATCCTCTCCATGTACGGCGGCGGCTTCGCCACCATCCCGGCCTATCTGGCGGATATGTTCGGTACCAAGTTCGTCGGCGCGATCCACGGTCGCCTGCTGACCGCCTGGGCTGCGGCGGGCATCTTCGGCCCGGTGATCGTGAATTACATCCGCGAGTACCAACTCGACCACGGCGTGGCGCGTGCGGATGCCTACACCATCACCATGTACATCCTGTCCGGTCTGCTGGTCTTCGGTTTCATCTGCAACTGGCTGGTCAAGGAAGTGGACGAAGTGCACCACATGACTCCGGAGCAACACGCGGAAGAGAAGAAGATCATCGCCGACGAAGGCCATCAACATTTGGGGGACGTTTCCGCACTTGCAATTGAAGTGAGCCATTCGTGGAAAGTCACGCTGGCCTGGATGGCAGTCTGGATCCCGCTCGCATGGGGCATCTGGATGACGGTGCAAAAGACCATCGTGCTGTTCAAGTAAGTAGGGGAACGCAACACAAGCCCCTCTCCCGCAAGCGGGAGAGGGGTTGGGGTGAGGGATGGCAAGATGAAACCAGTTTGAATGGTACGCACCGACCCTCATCCCCGACCCTTCCCCCGCTTGCGGGGGAAGGGAGCATGTCAGCACTGTAGGTCGGGTTACGCTGCGCTCTCGTATTCTTTTGGGTGAGCCCGATCTATGGGGTCTGAATTAGAAAAATAGGAATCTTCAAAATGAACACCACCCTGCAACCCATCTTCGCCAAACACAAGGGCATGGACGGCGCATTGCTGCCCATCCTACACGACGTCCAGCATGCGCTGGGCTACGTACCGGAGGATGCGGTGCCGCTGATCGCAAAAGAACTCAATCTGTCGCGTGCCGAAGTGCACGGCGTGATCACCTATTACCACCATTTCCGCCAGACCCCGCCGGGCAAACATGTCGTGCATGTGTGCTGTGCCGAAGCCTGTCAGGCGAATGGCAGCCAGGCCTTGGCCGAGCATGCGGCCGCGCGTTTGCAGCATGGTGATATCTCTATGGAGCCTGTCTATTGCCTGGGCTTGTGTTCCATCGGGCCCGCGATCCTGATCGACGAGACGACATTGCATGCGCGTGTGACGTCCAAAAAGTTTGATGCGCTGATGAACGAGCTGGGAAAAAAAGCATGACCATTACTCTTTACGTTCCGGGTGACGCCGCCGCGCTGGCGCTTGGCGCGGATGAGGTTACCGCAGCTATTGCAAATGAGGCGGCAAAGAACGGAGTGAAAGTCAAAATCGTGCGCAATGGCTCGCGCGGATTATTCTGGCTGGAACCATTGGTGGAAGTCGTTACCGCGCAAGGTCGGATTGCGTATGGCCCGGTAACCGCGGCGGATGTACCGAAATTGTTCGTGGCCCATTTCACGCATGGCGGAAAACATCCGCTGAATCTGGGTGACATTGAAACGCATCCCTATCTTGCCAAACAGCAGCGCGTCAGTCTGCGCCGTGTCGGCTTGGTCGATCCGGGTTCACTGTCTGATTATCTGTGGCACGGCGGCGGCAAAGGCCTCGCGCTTGCCCGCCAGATGGCACCGGCCTCCATCGTGCAGCAAGTCACCGACTCCGGCCTGCGCGGACGCGGCGGCGCGGCGTTTCCCACCGGCATCAAATGGAAGACCGTGCTCGACACGACCTCTTCGCAAAAATACATCGTGTGTAATGCCGACGAAGGTGACTCCGGCACCTTCTCAGACCGCATGCTCATGGAAGGCGATCCGTTCTGCCTGATCGAAGGCATGGCGATCGCCGGTCTCGCGGTCGGTGCAAACAGGGGCTATATCTATGTGCGCTCGGAATATCCGCATGCCATCGCGGCGTTGAATGCCGCACTGGAAGCCGCCGGTGATTGGCTTGGCGATTTCAGCATCGAGGTGCGCAAAGGCGCGGGCGCTTATGTGTGCGGCGAGGAAACCGCGCTGCTGGAAAGCCTCGAGGGCAAGCGCGGCATCGTGCGCAGCAAGCCGCCGCTGCCCGCGATCTCTGGCCTGTTCGGCCAGCCCACCGTCATCAACAACGTTATCACGCTGGCCAGCGTACCGGACATTCTGGCGCAGGGCGCAGCGTTTTACCGCGATCTGGGTGTGGGCCGTTCGCGCGGCACGCTGCCGTTCCAGTTGGCGGGCAACCTCAAGTTTGGTGGCCTGGTCGAAGTGCCGTTCGGTGCGACCTTGCGTGAATTGCTGTACGACTATGGCGGCGGTTCGCGTTCCGGGCGTCCGCTGCGTGCGGTGCAGGTGGGCGGGCCGCTGGGCGCATATTTGCCCGAATCGCAGTTCGACACCGTGCTGGATTACGAAGCGTTTGCAGCCATTGGCGCTGTATTGGGACACGGCGGCATCGTTGCCTTCGACGATACGGTGGACATGGCCAAGCAGGCGCGCTACGCCATGAAGTTCTGCGCGCTTGAATCCTGCGGCAAATGCACGCCATGCCGCATCGGATCCACGCGCGGGGTCGAAGTCATAGACCGCATTCGTGCGGGTGACCACACACAGATCCCGCTATTGCGTGATTTGTGCGACACCATGACTTACGGTTCCATGTGCGCGATGGGCGGCATGACGCCGTATCCGGTGTTGTCGGCGTTGAATCATTTTGCGGAGGATTTTGCGTGAGTCCGATAACGATATATTTCCCACATAGTCTCAAAACATCCACCGTATTTACCCCACTTTGTAAAAGGGGGGCATGGGGGGATTTGAGTTTGTGGCATTCGGAGCAGGAGTTTAAATCCCCCTCAGTCCCCCTTTTGCAAAGGGGGAAGCGGGTGCCGTTTGTTTTCGTGTCTCCGCGTCTCTGTGTTGAAGGAGTTTGAAATGAATGACCTCGACTACGGAACCCCGGCAGTAATTGCCGACAGCACAGTCACCCTGAACATCGACGGGATCGCCGTCACCGTTCCCGCGGGCACCTCGGTCATGCGCGCCGCCGTCAAGGCGGGCGCGATGATCCCCAAACTCTGCGCCACCGACTCGCTCGCACCTTTCGGTTCCTGCCGCCTGTGCCTGGTCGAAATCGAAGGCCGTCGCGGCTATCCGTCCTCCTGCACCACGCCGGTCGAGGCGGGTATGGCGGTGAAAACGCAAACACCGAAACTGGCCGATCTGCGCCGCAATGTGATGGAGCTGTACATCTCCGACCACCCGCTCGACTGCTTGACCTGCGCCGCCAACGGCAACTGCGAATTGCAGACCATAGCCGGTGCAGTCGGTCTGCGCGAAGTGCGCTATGGTATGGAAGGCGCAAACCATTTTACCGATGCAAAGAAGGATGAATCCAATCCCTATTTCACTTACGACCCGGCCAAATGCATCGTATGCAATCGCTGTGTGCGTGCCTGCGAGGAAGTGCAGGGCACGTTCGCGCTCACCATCAGCGGCCGCGGTTTTGGCTCGCGCGTGACGGCGGGGCAGGGCGTGGACTTCATGGATTCCGATTGTGTCTCTTGCGGTGCCTGCGTCAACGCCTGCCCGACGGCTACGCTGATGGAAAAGACGGTGATCGCCAAAGGTCAGGCCGAGCATACGGTGACGACGACTTGCGCCTATTGCGGAGTCGGCTGCGGTTTCAAGGCGGAGATGCAGGGCTCGCAAGTGGTGCGTATGGTGCCGTGGAAAGACGGCAAGGCCAACGAAGGCCACGCCTGCGTCAAGGGGCGCTTCGCCTGGGGCTATGCCACACACAAGGATCGCATCACCAAACCAATGATACGCGCGAAGACCAGCGACCCCTGGCGCGAAGTGTCGTGGGAGGAGGCGTTCGCCCACGCTGCGAAAGAGTTCCGCCGCATTCAGGATACATACGGCAAGAATTCCATCGGCGCGCTGGTGTCCAGCCGCTGCACCAACGAGGAAGATTATCTTGTGCAGAAGCTGGTGCGCGCCGCTTTTGGCAACAACAACGTGGATACCTGCGCGCGCGTGTGCCACTCGCCCACCGGCTACGGTCTCGGCCAGACGCTGGGAACGTCGGCTGGCACGCAGACGTTCAAGTCGGTGGAACATTCCGATGTGATACTGATTATCGGTTCCAATCCCGGCGAGGGGCACCCGGTCGTCGCTTCCCGGCTGAAGAAGCGCATACGCGCCGGAGCCAGACTCATCGTGATCGACCCGCGCGAGATCGACATGGTGAACGCACCGCATGCCCGCGCCACACATCACCTGAAACTTCGCCCCGGTACCAACGTTGCCATGCTCTCAGCACTGGCGCATGTGATCGTGACCGAAGGGCTGGTTAACGAGCAGTTCATCGCCGAGCGTTGTGAGATGCAGGCTTTTGCCGACTGGCGCGAGTTCGCCGCGCGTCCGGCCAATTCACCCGAAGCAATGGAGTCGGTCACCGGTGTGCCCGCGGCTGAAGTGCGCGCGGCCGCGCGCCTGTATGCCACGGGCGGCAACGCGGCCATCTTCTACGGACTGGGCGTGACCGAGCATTCGCAGGGTTCGACCGCGGTGATCGGCATCGCCAACCTGGCGATGGCAACCGGCAACGTGGGACGCGAAGGTGTGGGCGTGAATCCGTTGCGTGGGCAGAACAATGTGCAAGGCTCCTGCGACATGGGCAGCTTCCCGCACGAGTTGCCCGGCTACCGCCACGTGTCCGATACCATTACGCGCGAATTGTTTGAGAACGCGTGGAAGGTCAGCATCCAGACCGAGCCCGGCTTGCGTATCCCCAACATGCTGGAAGCGGCGCTCGACGGTTCTTTCATGGGGCTGTATTGCCAAGGCGAAGATCCGGCGCAGTCCGACCCGAATACGCAGCATGTGCAAGCGGCGCTTGGCGCGATGGAATTCGTGGTGGTGCAGGACCTGTTCCTGAACGAAACAGCCAAGTTCGCGCATGTGTTCCTGCCCGGTGCGTCTTTCCTGGAAAAAGACGGCACGTTCACCAACGCCGAACGGCGTATTTCGCGCGTGCGCAAAGTCATGCCGCCGCTGGCTGGCAAGGCCGACTGGGAAGTGACCATGGGGCTGGCCAATGCGCTGGGGTATGCGATGCACTACGAGCATCCTTCTCAAATCATGGACGAGATCGCAAGTCTGACGCCCACCTTTAGCGGGGTCGGCTACGATAAGCTCGAACGCATGGGTAGTCTGCAATGGCCTTGCAACGATGCCGCGCCCGAAGGCACGCCGACCATGCACGTGGACCATTTTGTGCGCGGCAAGGGCCGCTTCCTGATCACACAATACGTGCCGACCGATGAAAAGGTGACGCGCAAGTTCCCGTTGTTGCTCACGACCGGACGCATCCTGTCGCAGTACAACGTCGGTGCGCAGACGCGGCGTACCGAGAATGTGCGTTTTTACGACCAGGACAGGCTGGAGATCCATCCGCACGATGCGGAAGAACGCGGCATCAAGGATGGAGACTGGGTGGGAATCCAGTCGCGTGCAGGCGACACGGTGCTGCGCGCGACCATCACCGGGCGGGTGCAACCCGGCGTGGTCTACACCACGTTCCACTTTCCCGAATCCGGTGCCAACGTCATCACCACCGACAACTCGGATTGGGCGACCAATTGCCCGGAATACAAGGTGACGGCGGTGCAACTGGTACAGGTCGACCAGCCGTCGGAGTGGCAGCGGCGCAATGCGCGTGAGGACAAGGAACAGCGCCGCCTGCTGGCGGTTGCTGTTGAAAAATGAAGTTGAAGCTGCGCTCATACTCCCTTCTCCCGCAGGCGGGAGAAGGGTTGGGGATGAGGGGATGCAGGTTGAAGCCAACCTTATTTGTGCTCATAGCCCCTCACCCTAACCCTCTCCCGCTTGCGGGAGAGGGGAAAGACAATATTCAAGAATAAACATGAACCCACACGTGCAATTGCTCGTAACCAGACCCAACAGTATCTCCGCCCTCGATATGATCGCCGAGGAGTTGCCAGTCGCCTTCGAATACAACGGTATCTCCCATACGGTGATGCTGGCCACGCCTGCCGACCTCGAAGATTTTGCGCTGGGTTTCAGTTTGTCCGAGGGCATCGTCGCTCAGCGCAGCGAGGTGTTCGGCATCGAGATTGAAGAAGCGGAAGCGGGCATCACCCTGCATTTGGAAATCGCGGGCGGTGCATTCGCCAAACTCAAGGAACGGCGGCGCAGTCTCGCCGGACGCACGGGTTGCGGTTTGTGCGGAGCGGAGAGTTTGACCCAGGTCATGCGCGATTTGTCGCCCGTGAAAAGCTCGCTGCCCTTTCCGCTGGAAGCGCTCTACGAAGGCATGCGTCGCTTGCCCGCACAGCAGGTGCTGCAACAGTCAACCGGTGCCGCGCATGCCGCATGCCGTATCGCGAACGACGGCAGCATCAGCCGGGTACGCGAAGATGTCGGCAGGCATAATGCGCTGGACAAGACCCTGGGCGCGTTGGCGCGCGCCAGTGCCGTTCCGGAAGGCGCGTTGCTCATCACCAGCCGCGCCAGTTTTGAGATGGTGCAGAAAACGGCCGCACAGGGCTATGGCATCCTGGCCGCAGTCTCCGCCCCGACCGCTGCCGCTATACGCCTCGCGGACAAACTCAACGTCACGCTGGTCGGATTTTTGCGCGGCTCCAGTTGTGCCATCTATACCCATTCGAATCGTCTGCAAGGAATCCCCAAATGAATCCCGCCAACCTGGTCAAGATGGCCAACCAGATCGCCGCCTTCTTCGAAGCCATGCCCAACCGCGAACAAGCGGTGAAGGACGTCGCCGCCCATATCCAGAAGAACTGGGAGCCGCGCATGCGGGCCGCGTTGTTGCAGCACGTCAACCAAAGCGGAGATGTCGGGCTGTCGCCCCTGGTGAGAGAAGCGCTGCTGCTGGTGCAGAAGGCGAGCTGATCGCGACACGGCAGGGAATACGGTCCGGATCATTGTCCGGGGGCAACCTGTAGCAAGGATGCAACAGGGCCGCAAATTCCCCGTCGCCGTATTGCCTTGTTTCCTTTGGGGTGAACCCGGGGTGCCCCGCCTCAACACGGATGGCGCAGGGGGTGCGACAAAATGCCGCACCCCGACTTTTCCCGAATACACGACAATTCTCCATGCCCCGCGCGGAATCATTGGAAAAATCACCGCACGGACTGCCTTCCGGACTTTAGTGCGCATCACATGCAATCGAGAAAATCCCACCGCGTGTTTGCTTTGTTCGCCATTTTGTTGGCGTTGTTCCTGTTCACCTTTGCCGATGCCTCGATGCGGCGCGCGGGCAGTACCGACACGCTGGTGGCGAACGGGCGGCTGGTGGCGCAACTGGGCTTGACCGACCTGTGCCTGTTCACCGAGGCGCGCTACACGCGCCATCCATCGCAAGCCGATCTGCAAAGCGCGTTCCAGGACCACCCATTCGCACTCGAACACTTCCCCAGCGGCTCACTATTGCCCCCGCCGCGCAACCTCACCGCCGCTTATGAAAATCTGGATAGAAAAACAAAAAGCGCTGATTGAGTTCACGCTGTCATCGCTGGCGCGCCGCAAGCTGAAAAACCTGGGGCTGCTGCTGGTCTACACCTTGATCGTGTTCCTGCTGGCTTCGGTGATGTTGTACACGCATGCACTGCGCCACGAAGCGGCGCAGGTACTGAAGAACTCGCCGGAAGTCATCGTGCAGCGCATGGTCGCCGGTCGGCATGACCTGATCCCGCCCGGTTATCTGGAAAAGTTGGGGCGCATTCGCGGCGTACAGCACAAGGAAGGGCGCTTGTGGGGTTACTTCTACGACAACGTGGTCAGTGCCAACTACACCCTGATGGTGCCGTCAGCTGAAGAACACGGCTTCGGGCAAGTCGCCGACGGCAAGATCGTGATCGGTGCCGCCGTGGCGCGCGAGCGCGGCCTCGCTCCCGGCAATCTCATCTCCTTCCGCTCCTACTCGGGGCGTTCGTTCGCATTCGAAGTGGCGGCGGTGTTGCCGCACGAGGCCGAACTGGTGAGCGCGGACCTGCTGCTGCTGAGCGAGGCCGATTTCCGTGCCTTTTTCGAGATACCGGCGGGGTACTACAACGACATCGCGCTGTCGGTGGCCAATCCGCAGGAAGTGCGCAACATCGCGGGCAAGATCGCCGACGCGCTGCCCGATGCGCGCGTCATCCTGCGCGAGGAAGTGTTGCGCACCTATGAATCCATCTTTAACTGGCGCGAGGGCATCGTGCTGGTGCTGCTCTCAGGCAGCATTCTTGCCTTTGCCATCTTCGCCTGGGAAAAAGCCTCCGGCCTGTCCGCCGAGGAGAAGCGCGAGATCGGCATACTGAAAGCGATAGGTTGGGAGACCGGCGACGTGCTCAAAATGAAATTCTGGGAAGGCGCGCTGGTGTCGCTCACCGCGTTCCTGCTCGGTTATATCGCCGCCTGGCTGCATGTATTCCATTCTTCTGCTGTGTTGTTCGAGCCGGTGCTGAAAGGCTGGTCGGTGTTGTATCCGCGCTTTGAGTTGGTACCGGTAGTCGACGGTTTCCAGATCGCCACGCTGTTCTTCTTCACCGTTTTTCCCTACACAGTGGCGACCATCGTGCCGATCTGGCGCGCGGCGATTACCGATCCAGATGCGGTGATGCGGGGGTGATATGAAGCTGAAAAATACACCAGCCAAAGAAGATGCAAAAAGTTCATTAGCGTCAGCTTGTGTTTCGAAGCGGCATTCCCCCCTTTATGAAAGGGGGGCTAGGGGGGATTTGAGCTTCATCTGCCTGCAAAAATCCCCCTCAGTCCCCCTTTGTCAAAGGGGGAGGCGGGCAGCTTCTTCCAATAGCTCATTTTGGTTGTATCGGGTTTCAAGATGATCAAACTGACCAACATCCGCAAGGCCTACCACCAGGGACAGCACAACGAGTTGTGGGCGCTCAACGGCATCGACCTCACCATCGAGGCGAACAAGGTGACAGCCTTAAGCGGCCCCAGCGGATCGGGCAAAAGCACGCTGCTGACCATCATCGGTTGCATGGCGCGGCCCACCAGCGGACGCGTGCAATTGGGCGAACGCGACATCTCGGGATTGCCGGAGCGCTTTCTCACTGACATCCGCCGCAGTACATTCGGTTTCGTCTTTCAGCAATTCAATCTGATCGCCGGTCTCAGTGCGCGTGAAAACGTCATGCTGCCGGCCTATCCGCTGGGCGGTGACTGGCGCGCGTTGCATGGGCGTGCCGATGCGCTACTGGATTCGCTCAAGCTCGGCCAGCGCCGCGATGCGCGTGTCGAATGGCTTTCCGGCGGCGAGCAGCAGCGCGTAGCCATCGCGCGAGCGCTCATAAACGACCCGCAAGTGGTGATCGCCGACGAACCGACTGCCAATCTGGACACCGCGCTGTCGCGCGAATTCATGGAGATACTGGAAAGCCTCAAGCAGCATGGCAAGACGATTCTGCTGACCAGCCATGATCCTTTGGTCGTCGAATCAAGTGTGGTCGACCGCGTGGTGTATCTGCGCGACGGCCGATTGGTGGAGACGGGAAAATAATGCTGTTCCAGCCGGCCATCATCGCGCTATTGCTGGCTTCCGGCGTCAGCGTGTTACTGCTTGCCGCCGCCAGCCCCTATGCCTGGCAACTGGTGCGCCGCTGGGACATCGCCAGCGGTTCGGAATTGCAACTGCGCCTGGAGCGGCGCACCTACCTGATGTCCACGCTGCTCACTTTCGTCTTCGCCACGCAGTTGGTGGCGCTGTTGTTGTTCGTGTTCAACGCCGACAAGATGGCGGTGATGTTCGTCGGCGCGATGTGCGCGGTGGGCACATTGAACGCCAATGCCTACGGCTTTCCGGCGCTCATCGCGCAGATCGCGGTGTTCTTCCTCGCGGCGGTGTGGCTGGTGCTCAACCATGTTGACTCCCGCGCCTGCGACTATCCGCTGGTGCGGGTGAAGTACCGCTTGCTGATCGCCATCCTGCCGTTCGTGCTACTCGCGTTTGTGTTGCAGCTCGTGTATTTCCTCAACCTCAAGGCCGACATCATCACCTCCTGTTGCGGCAGTCTGTTTTCGAGTGACGCAAAGACGCTGGCGGCCGATGCATCGGCACTGCCGCCGTTGCAGGCGCTGTGGCTGTTTTATGGTTCGCTGGTGATTGTGGTTGCTGCTGCGCTTATTCATGTCCGCCAGCAGAACAACACCCCCCTTTCAAAAAGGGGGGCAGGGGGGATTTTTAGCGGAGCTGAATTGATCCTACCAACTTCAAATCCCCCCCAGCCCCCCTTTTTTAAAGTGGGGAGAGAGCAGCATGGGGGAAATGTCAGCGGGTATTTCGTCGCTGCCGCTTGCGCCGCCGCCTTCATCGCCGCGCTGACCGGCATCCTGTCCTTCGTCTCTCTGTATGTGTACGAGCACCCCCACCATCATTGCCCGTTCTGCCTGCTCAAGCCCGAGTACGACTATCAAGGCTACTGGTTATATCTGCCCTTGTTTGCAGCAACGGCAGCCGGACTGGCGGTCGGGGCGATTCAACCTTTTGCACGTGTGCCCAGTTTGGTCAGCATCGTGCCGCACATGTCGCGGCGACTGGCCTGGATCGCCGTGCTGGGTTTTGCTTTTTTTACTGCGGTGGCGACATTCATGGTCGCCGATTCCAACCTTATCCTGCTGAAAGACTGAAATGCTGCGTTTATTGATGCTCATGCTGGCTGTGCCCCTGCTCGTCGCCTGCGAAGGTGGCGCCCCGAAGATCAACGTCGGCAGCACCGCGCCGGGCTTCTCCACTCTTTATATGGACGGCAAAGCTGTGCGCTTCCCCGAGGACTTTCGCGACAAGCCGGTGGTCATCCGTTTTTGGGCGGACTGGTGCCATACCTGCGAGAGCGAGATGAAGACCATCGAAAAGGTTTACCAGAAACGCAGCGCGCAGGGGTTGCAACTGCTGGCCGTGAATACCGGTCAGGATAAAGACACCGTCACAGCTTATATCCGCAAGATCGGTATCAGCTATCCCGCGTTGCTCGACGAGGAGTCTGCCATCGCGCGGCAATATGGCGTGGTCGGTCTGCCGACGACTTTCTTTATAGGGGCCGACGGTGTCATTAAATCCAAAGTGGTCGGCGAGGCGGACGTGGCAATTTTCGACAAACTAGCCGGGGAGTTGGTCGATGGAACACGCTAACCAGCTTTCCTACGGCCTTGCTTTCATGACCGGCATCCTCGGCACGGGGCATTGTCTCGGCATGTGCGGCGGTCTGGTGTCGGGTTTCTTCATGCGCCAGGGCGCTAAGAGCATCGCACCCTATGTGGCCTATCACGCGGCGCGCGTCTCGGTGTATGTGCTGATCGGTCTGGTTGCGGCAACGCTGGGCGCGGTGCTGGCGCAGAGCGGTCTGTTCGGCAAGGTGCAGGGGATATTGCAAATTTTCGCCGGGCTGGTGGTCATCCTGCTCGGCTTCGACATCCTGGGCGTGCTGCCGATTAGTAACACGCTGCACTTCGCACCGATGAAATGGATATTCCAGCAATTCGCGGTTGCCACACGGCAAGGCCCGGTGGCCGGTTCGTTCATCGGCGGCGCGGTCAACGGGCTCATGCCGTGCTCGATGGTCATGGCGATGGCGGTGCAGGCGACCACTGCACCCGGCCCACTGGAAGGAGGCTTGCTGCTGCTGGCCTTTGGCGCGGGGACGCTGCCGTCGATGTTCGCGGCCGGTTATCTGTTCGGCAAGCTGGGGATCAAGGCGCGCGGCTGGCTGATCCGCAGTGCGGCGCTGTTCGTCATCGCGCTGGGGCTTTCCACTTTGTGGCAGGGCCTGACTTATTACAGTGTGATTCGCAATCTGGCGAACTGGTGAACGTATTTCAGATAACTATAAAGAGGAACGAGAAGGGAGCGATGGTGCAGTACGCAGTACAGGAAATCGCTTTGTATCTTTAACTTGAAAAGGAGCTTCAAATGAATCGTCGTGATCTGCTTAAATTTTCCGTTGCCGCTGTCGGCCTGGCCGCCATTCCGGCACATGCCGCCGAATCCTGTGCCGGAGAGGGTACACCGGCCCAGTTTGTGCCGAAAAAAGCTGCCGATCCCAAGGCTTTTGAAAACGACATCGAGAAATATGCCAAGTGCCCGTACTGCGGCATGGACCGCAAGATGTTCCATCATTCGCGCATGGTTGTGCATTACAGCGACGACCTGGCCGACGGCACCTGCTCCATCCATTGCGCGGCGATCAGCCTGTCGCTCAATGTCGACCGCGAACCGAAGGCGATCTACGTCGGGGATAACGCGTCTGCCGCCGAGATCAAGCCACTGGTTGAAGTGGGCAAGGCATCTTTCCTGATCGGAAGCTCCATCAAGGGCGTGATGACCAAGCGCAGCAAGGTCGCCTACAGCGATGAAGCCGCACTCAAGGCTTCGCAGGCCAGCAACGGCGGCGAGCCCGGCAATTTCGACGCGGCATTGCTGGCGGCTTACACCGACATGGCGCAGGACGTGTCGATGATCCGCAAGAACCGCGAAGAGCGCCGCAAGAAAATGATGATGAAACCGAGCTGATTTCATGAACCGGAATTATTCATTAACCAGTTTGTGCTACGAAGCGGCATCCCCCCTTTTGCAAAGGGGGGCAAGGGGGGATTTGGACTTCATCTGCTGCAAAAATCCCCCTCAGTCCCCCTTTGCAAAAGGGGGAAGTGGGCGGTATTTCCTGGCCGTGGATTTTTCTGCATGAAGCAGCTCAAACGACTCGTCATCCTGTCGTTCCTCACTCTCTGGGCGACATTCGCTGCCGCCCAGGAGGGTGTTGTCGTGCCCAAGCCGGGAGCAAAAGATCTATGTCCGGTGTGCGGCATGTTGGTGTCGAAATATCCCAACTGGACCACCGTGGTTCTGTATCGCGACGGTCACGCGCATTTTTTCGACGGTGCCAAGGATATGTTCAAGTATCTGCACGACTACGCAAAATATGCGCCCAACCATCGCAAGCAGGATATTGCCAGCATCCAGGTCACCGAGTTCTACAGCCTGGGCAAAATGGATGCACATAAGGCTTTCTATGTTACCGGCTCCGATGTGCACGGCCCGATGGGGCATGAGTTTGTGCCGCTGGAAACACGAGCCGACGCCGAAGAATTTCTCAAAGACCACAAAGGCAAACAGGTACTGACTTTCGAACAGGTTACTGCTGCGGTCATCGAGCAGGTTGATAATGGAAGATTCTGAATCTGGGCGGGTCAGCCAAGTCCGTTCCCCTTGACTGCTTAACTCCCTGCCCGTGTGACATCCCATTGTCGCAATTGCGACAAAATCAACCGGCTTGCGTGGCCGGTTTTTTCATCACCCCGCGTCCCTATTGGGTTTTTCCCCTGCCAACCGTGCTGGCACGGGGGTTGCTCATACCCGTCACAGGTTCATTGCGGAGCAACAATTGAAGGTTCTCAATATGTCGGAACATCATTCCGGTGCATCGCCGTTGGCTGAGGTTTTGATCGTCGATTGCGGGGTCTGTCCTCATCGTACCTTGCTGGAACAGGGCAAGTGCGTGCCGGGAGACGTGTGTCTGATCGCCCAGAGCGGGCGGCAGATAGACCGTTTTTTGCGGCGCAATCCGGAGGTGGCGCAGGATTATCTGCACGACAAGTTCTGGGAACGGCGCGCCATCGCGGCGCGTTATGCGCCGCGTGACTTGGTGCGCCTGCTACCGCGCGACAAGGATGAAGTGGTGCGTCGTGTGGTGGCAAGCCGGTTACCGATCAATGAACTGGAAGACTATCTCCATGACCCGGACCGGGAAGTGCGCATGACCGTGGCCGAGCGCATCGCCCCGGAAAGCCTGACGGCTTTTATCGGGGATGCGGACTATCTGGTGCGCCTGCAGGCAGCCAAACGCCTGCCGCACGGCCAGTTACGGCGCATGGTGGGGGATACGGATAGTGAGGTGCGAAAGGAGGTGGCACGGCGCCTGCCGACCTTTGCCCTGAGCTTGATATCCAAAGACGTTGACGCAGATGTAAGGCGCATTGTTGCGGGACGCATGTTGCCCGACGATGCGGCGAAGATGCTGGCGGACAGCGATTGGGTCGTGCGTCTGGAAGCGGCACAACGCGCCCCCCTTGAAGACATCGCTGGGATGGTGGACGATGTCGAACCTGACGTGCGGGCTGTTGTGCGGCAGCGACTGAATGATTTTTTGCTGGGGGAAGAGGAGCTATGAGTATGTACACTTTGGACGAATCCACAATTCGCAGCCTGGCTGACGAGATCGAAGCCACGCCGCCGCGCCCGCACCACAGCACGCTATTGGAGATTGCCAACCGCATTCGTCCCGGCTGTACTTTTCGCTA
>JAYTUW010000055.1:0-5547 GCA_043744345.1 Sideroxydans sp.
AGCCCCTTAATAAAAGGAAAATATAATGAGCTTAGGACTTGTCGGTCGCAAGATTGGCATGACTCGCATCTTTACCGACGACGGTACATCGTTGCCGGTGACAGTGCTGGACGTGTCCAACAATCGTGTCACCCAGATTAAATCCGACTCCACGGATGGTTATAGTGCAGTGCAGGTTGCGTACGGTACGCGCCGCGCCAGCCGCGTAACCAAAGCCGCTGCGGGTCATTTCGCCAAAGCCGGCGTCGAAGCCGGCAGTGTGCTGAAAGAATTTACAGCCACCCCCGAGCAACTTGCCAGCCTGACTCTGGGCGGTACGGTTGGTGTGGACCTGTTTCAGGTCGGCCAGAAAGTCGACGTGACAGGCGTTACGATCGGTAAGGGTTATGCCGGTACCATCAAGCGTCACCACTTCAAATCAGGCCGCGCCACTCACGGTAACTCCAAGTCGCACAACGTTCCGGGCTCTATCGGTATGGCGCAGGATCCGGGTCGCGTGTTCCCTGGTAAGCGCATGACCGGTCACCTCGGTGACGTGCAGCGCACCGTTCAAAATCTCCAAATCGTTCGTATTGATGCCGAGCGCCAGCTGCTGCTGGTCCGCGGTGCCGTACCGGGCGCGCCCGGCGGCGACGTGATCGTGCGTCCGGCAGTGAAAGCGGGGGCATAATGGAACTGAAGGTTATTAACGAAAACGGCAAAGCAGCGCCGAGCATGAGCGCTTCGGACGACCTGTTCGGTCGCGAATACAATGAGACGCTGATTCACCAGCTGGTGACGGCATATCAGGCCAATGCGCGTTCTTCCAACAGCAAGCAAAAGGGACGCAGCGAGATCGCCAAGTCCACACGCAAGCCGTTCGCGCAAAAGGGAACCGGCCGCGCCCGTGCCGGTATGGCATCCAGCCCGTTGTGGCGTGGTGGCGGCAAGATTTTCCCGAACAGTCCGGATCAAAACTACACACAAAAGATCAATCGCAAGATGTATCGCGCTGGTCTGGCGTCCATCTTCTCGCAATTGGTGCGTGACGATCGTCTGAGCGTGATCGAAACATTGTCTGTGGCTGCGCCCAAGACCAAGTTGCTGGCCGAAAAGATCAAGGCCATGGGTTTGGATCGTGTGCTGATCATTACCGACAGTCTGGACGAGAATCTGTATCTGTCTTCGCGCAACCTGCCGAACGTGTTGGTGGTGGAAGCTCACCAGGCCGACCCGGTTAGTCTGGTTCGTTTCCCCAAGGTTTTGGTGACACGCGGCGCGATCGCAAAAATCGAGGAGATGCTGGCATGAGCGAACAAAAATTCAACGAAGAGCGTTTGCTGAATATTCTGCTGGCTCCGCAAATCTCCGAAAAAGCAACTTATGTTGCCGAGAAGAACGAGCAAGTGATCTTCCGCGTGGCATCCGATGCCACCAAGCCGGAAGTCAAGGCTGCGGTCGAAAAGTTGTTCAACGTCACTGTTGACAGCGTTCAGATCAGCAACGTCAAGGGCAAGCAAAAGCGTTTCGGACGCTATATGGGCGCCCGCAAGGACTGGAAGAAGGCCTATGTATGTCTGGCTGCCGGTCAGGAAATCAACTTTGCTGCAAGCGAGCAGGGGTAAAACATGGCACTCATCAAACTCAAACCGACATCACCGGGAACTCGCGCGGTTGTACGCGTTGTCACTCCGGAGTTGCACAAAGGCAAGCCCGAAGCGTCGTTGCTGGAGAAGAAGACCAGAACTGCGGGCCGTAACCATAACGGTCACATCACCATTCGTCACATGGGTGGCGGGCATAAGAAGCACTATCGTCTGGTGGATTTCAAGCGCGACAAGGACGGAATTCCGGCCAAGGTTGAGCGCCTGGAATACGACCCGAACCGTACAGCACACCTGGCTTTGCTGGTGTACGCAGACGGCGAGCGTCGCTACATCATCGCCCCCAAGGGTATCTATGCTGGCGCTCAATTGATGAGCGGGCCGGAAGCGCCGATCAAGGCGGGCAATGCCTTGCCGCTGCGCAATATTCCGGTTGGTTCCACCATTCATGCGATCGAGATGCTGCCAAACAAGGGTGCTCAGTTGGCGCGTTCTGCCGGAGCCTCTGTGCAACTGCTGGCGCGCGAAGGCAGCTACGCCCAGTTGCGTCTGCGTTCCGGTGAAATCCGCAAGGTACACGTTGATTGCCGCGCGACCATCGGCGAAGTGGGTAACGGTGAACATTCTCTGCGTTCAATCGGCAAGGCCGGTGCAAATCGTTGGCGCGGTATCCGCCCGACAGTGCGCGGCGTGGCCATGAACCCGGTCGATCACCCGCACGGTGGTGGTGAAGGTAAGACAGCGGCGGGCCGTCATCCGGTCAGCCCATGGGGTGTGCCGGCCAAGGGCTTCCGCACACGTCGCAACAAGCGTACTAGCGGCATGATCGTGCGCCGTCGCTTTCAGGTTTAAGGGGTAACTAGATATGGCACGTTCAGTTAAAAAAGGCCCGTTCGTCGATCTGCATCTGCTGAAAAAGGTAGAAACAGTGCGCGCAACCAGCGACAAGCGCCCGGTGAAAACCTGGTCGCGTCGTTCAACGGTATTGCCCGAGTTCGTGGGTCTGACGATCGCCGTGCATAACGGCAAACAACATGTTCCGGTATACGTTTCCGAAAACATGGTTGGACACAAGCTTGGCGAATTTTCTTTGACCCGCACCTTCAAAGGTCACGCTGCCGATAAAAAAGCAGTCGCCAAGAAATAAGGAGACATGATGAGTACAAAAGCAGTCATCCGTGGTGTTCGCCTGTCGGCACAGAAAGCCCGTCTGGTCGCTGACCAGATCCGCGGTCTGCCTGTCGCGCAAGCGTTGAACATCCTAGCTTTCAGCCCAAAAAAGGGCGGGGGCATCCTCAAGAAGGCACTGGATTCCGCGATTGCCAACGCCGAGCACAACGACGGCGCAGACATCGACGAATTGAAGGTTTCCACCATCTATGTGGACAAGGGAACTTCCCTGAAGCGCATGATTCCGCGTGCCAAGGGTCGTGGAACAGGTATCGAGAAGCAAACCTGCCACATTACGATCATCGTCGGGAGCTAAAGCATGGGTCAGAAAATTCATCCAATTGGATTCCGCCTGAGTGTCCAGAAGAACTGGACATCGAAGTGGTTCTCCAACAGCAAGCACTTTTCCGAGTTGCTGCTGAAAGACATCGAAGTGCGCGACTATCTGAAGAAGAAGCTGGCCGGTGCCGGTGTCTCGAAGATCGTCATTGAGCGTCCTGCCAAGAATGCCAAGATCACCATCTACACAGCCCGTCCGGGCGTGGTGATTGGCAAAAAAGGCGAGGATATCGAATCGCTGCGTAACGAACTCAAGAAACGCATGGGCTTGCCTGATGTGGGTCTGAATATCGAGGAAGTTCGCAAGCCGGAAGTGGACGCGCAGCTTATCGCCGACTCCATCACACAGCAGCTCGAAAAGCGCATCATGTTCCGTCGTGCCATGAAGCGCGCAATGCAGAACGCCATGCGCTTGGGTGCCCAAGGCATCAAGATCATGAGTTCGGGTCGTTTGAACGGCATTGAGATTGCGCGTACCGAGTGGTATCGCGAAGGCCGTGTGCCGTTGCATACACTGCGTGCCGACATCGACTACGGTACCTCCGAGGCGCTGACCACTTATGGTCTGATCGGCGTAAAGGTTTGGGTCTATAAGGGTGATCATCAGGCTGGACAGCAGGAAGTTGCTGCGCCCGTCGTTGCTGAGCCGGAAAAGAAAGTAAGAAAGTCGTCGGGAGCTAAGCATGCTACAGCCAGCTAGAAGAAAGTACCGCAAGGAACAAAAGGGCCGCAACACCGGCGTCGCTACTCGCGGCAATACGGTCAGTTTCGGCGAGTTTGGCCTCAAGGCCGTTGGTCGCGGTCGTTTGACTGCGCGTCAGATCGAGGCGGCACGCCGCGCCATGACGCGCCACATCAAGCGCGGTGGACGTATCTGGATCCGCATATTCCCGGACAAGCCGATTTCCAAGAAGCCGGCCGAAGTTCGGATGGGTAACGGTAAAGGTAATCCTGAGTACTACGTTGCCGAGATTCGTCCCGGCAAGATGCTGTACGAGATGGACGGTGTGGATGAAGCGTTGGCGCGCGAGGCATTTACTTTGGCATCTGCCAAGTTGCCGATCGCCACAACATTCGTTGTTAGACAGGTAGGGGCATGATCATGAAGGCAAGCGAACTGAAGAACAAATCGGTGGCCGATCTGCAACAAGAGCTGTTGTCCCTGAACAAGGAACAATTTGGCCTGCGTATGCAAGTGGCGACCCAGCAATTGAGCAATACCAGCCAATTGAGCAAGGTGCGCCGCAACATCGCGCGTGTGAAAACGGTTTTGACCGAGAAGGGTGTGCAGCAATGAGCGCAACGAATCTGAAACGTGCGCTGACCGGTACTGTGGTCAGCAACAAGATGGACAAGACTGTCACCGTCCTGGTCGAGCGCAAGGTCAAGCACCCGGTGCTGGGCAAGGTAGTTCGCGTCTCCAAGAAGTACCATGCACATGATGAGAACAATGAGTTCAATCAAGGTGATGTGGTAACCATCGAAGAGACCCGTCCCTTGTCCAAGACCAAGACTTGGCGCGTGTCCAAGTTGCTGGAAAAGGCCGGCGAAGCATAATTTATCAATTAAAGCTTGCGCATCAGGGCAGGTTTGAATAGAATGCGCGGCTTCGTTTCACCGTCGCTCTGCGGCGGCCTAACCCGAACGGGTTCCAAAACTAGCCGCCGCAGGCGGACAAAGTTGGAGATTGAAAAATGATACAAATGCAGTCTGTTTTGAATGTTGCCGACAACACCGGCGCACGCTCTGTTATGTGCATCAAGGTTTTGGGCGGTTCCAAGCGTCGCTATGCCGGCGTGGGCGATGTGATCAAGGTTAGCATCCGTGATGCGGCCCCGCGTTCCCGCGTCAAAAAGGGCGAGGTTTACAGCGCCGTCGTGGTGCGTACAGCCAAGGGCGTCCGTCGTGCGGACGGATCTCTGATCAAGTTCGATGGCAATGCTGCTGTGTTGCTGAATAACAAGCTGGAGCCGATCGGTACCCGTATCTTTGGACCGGTGACTCGTGAACTGCGCAATGAGCGCTTCATGAAGATCGTCTCTCTGGCACCGGAAGTGCTCTAAGCGGCAGTCGAGGATAAATCATGAACAAGATTAAAAAGAACGACGACGTGATCGTCATCACCGGAAAAGACAAGGGAAGTCGCGGCAACGTGTTGAGCGTGCTGGACAATGACCGTGTGCTGGTGGCTGGCATCAACAAGGTTAAGAAGCACCAAAAGCCGAATCCGGTGAAGGGTACTTCGGGCGGTATCGTGGAAATCGAGAAGCCTATCCATATTTCCAATATCGCCATCTACAATGCGACCACCAAGAAGGCGGATCGTGTCGGCGTCAAGCAGTTGGAGGACGGTCGCAAAGTGCGCGTGTTCAAGTCCAACGGCGAAGTGATTGCGTAAGGGGTAAGAGCATGGCTCGTTTATACGACTACTACAAAAAGAACGTGACAGAACAGC
>JAYTUW010000056.1:0-20374 GCA_043744345.1 Sideroxydans sp.
CGCGTAGTAGTTCACCTCGGCGGGCAGGGTGTCAACCAGGTTGCTGTCGTAAGCGGTGGCGTTGCCGGTGTTCACCGCGGTGACGGTGTACTCAAGAATGGCGCCGCCGGTGATGGGCGCCGGGGTGATCAGGGTGACGGCCTTGCTGATCGTCAGGTGCGGCTCGGTCACCGTGATCAGCGGGGTGCTGGCAGTGACTGCTTCAGTGATCGCCGGATTCTCGCCGTTGGTGTAGTTGACGGTGACGCCGTTGCGCAGCGTGCCGCCGCTGTTGGTCACCAGGTCGTTGTTGATGCGCGCGTAGTAGTCGATGGTGATGGTCGGCGTGATCGCGTGGACGCCGGTTGAATCATCCTCGCTCTGGGTGACCACCGTGCCGATGTTCCACACGATGGTGCCGGAGGCGTTGTTGGCGGGAAATGCGGTGAATGCGGCTTCTGCGGGAGCCGCACCGTTGATGCTGGTGATGCCGCTGAAGGTGTAGCTGACGTTGAAGTTGGCATCGCGCGCCAGCAGGTAGCTGAGACCGGTGGTCGCCAGGTTGTCTCTCGCTAGCACGGCGTTGCTCAAGCCTTCCGGCAGGGTCAGCACGAGGCGGAAGTGTTTGTGCGCGCCGATCTCGGGGGGCTGCGCCGGGTTCACGTCGGTCTTGGTGACGGCGATGGCGGGCACGGTGGCGAATGCCGTGGCGTGGGCTTCGTAGTGGTTAAGCGCGTTGGCCGCGTTGGGAATTGCGCCGTTGCGCATGCCGTCGGCGGCGCCGTTGAGGCCGATCGGACCGATGCCGCCGTTGCTCAGTGCCGTGTTGCGGCTGGGCAGCGAGGTCCAGTCGGACTGGATGGTGTTGTCCAGCACTTCCAGCGGTTGCACCTGCGGGTCGACGCGTATCTTGAAGGTGAAACTGCGCACGGCGCCGGGGGCGATGGCGAATTTCGGGTTGGTGCTGTTCCAGCTGAAGAGGGGTCTATTGGCACCGAAGGTGGCGGTGTCGACGATGTCCGGCGGATCGGTGCCGCCCACGTTGCCGAGATAGGTGAGGTGCGCCACTGCCGCCAGGTCGTCGAACACGCGCAGGTTGTAGGCGGTGGCCGAGCCGGTGTTGGTGGCGGTCACGGTGACAGTGAGGACATCGGCGGCATCGGCGCTGGCCACACCCATGGTCTTGGTCAGTGCGATCACGGGCTCATGCACCACCAGGTTGTTCTGCCCGAAGGTGAGGGTCACCAGGGCATTGGTCTGGTCGCGGTAACTGGCGGTGGCGACGGTGGCCGCGCCACCGTTGCTGATCAGTCCCGCCGCGCTGTTGGCTGCGATGTTGTTGACGCGCGCGATGAAGCTGACCGGGAACTGGAACAGGTTGCCGGGGCTGGCGTTGATGGTCAGTTCCTGGTTGCCGAAGTTCCACACCACGCTATTGGCGGTACAGGTGGGGGTGATGGTTCCGCCCGGCGAGAAGCCTGCCGCGCTGTAGGGCGGCGCATTGAGGTTGATCGCCGGTGCCTCGATACAGCTGATGCCGGGTGGCAGGGTGTCCTGGATGGTGAAATTGCGCAGGTTGGCGATCGGCAGGTAGGCGCGCAACTCGTAGCGCACCTCCTCGCCGATCGACACCGGCTGCGGCTGGCTGGCGCTGAGCGGGGTGTTCGAGGTGGCGAGGACAACCTTGGGTTGGGTCGCGAGCGGTTTGATCTGCACCGTGGCGGTGCCCGGTGCCGAGGTGTAGAGACGCGCACCACCAGCGGTGCCGTTGGCACTCAGCACCACGGTCTGGTTGCCGGACTGGTTGGCTGCGCCCGCCAGACTGTCGTAACTGGCGGTGACGGTGTTGACCAGGCTCTGCAACGGTGCCACGCGCTGGTCCGGGTCGACCCGGTAGTAGAAGGTGATGCTGGCGCCGGGATTGAGGCGCAGCATGGCGCTGCTGTTGGTGTAAGAGTTGTTGATCTGCGCCGGGGTGCCGTTGTTCACGATGTTGTCGGTGATGCTGCCCTCGCCGTCGGTGTCGGCGGCGTCGATCAGGCCGTCGCCGTCGTTGTCCAGACCGTCGCTGGCAAAGGGGACGATGTAGGCCAGGTCGCTGGGGTCGAGGATGTCGGTGGTGCTGATGTCGTAGGCCGGGGCCCGAGCCACGCCGCCGCTGGTTGCCTGATTGGTGAGGGTGACGCGGTACACGTATCTGTCGAAGGTATCGCCGTTGTTGGCCAGCGCGACGAAGTTGCTGCAGCCGGTGCCGATGCCGTACAGGGTCTCGTTACAGACGCGCTTCTGTACTGTGATGTTCGGCTCGGTGACGGTGAGGTCGACGTGGCGCACCAGTGCCTGTGGATAGCCGACGGTGCCCGGCCCCAAGGTGTACACCTGCTCTACGCCGGCGTTGTCGAATACCGCCTCGAAGGTGGAGTTGAGGACATTGCTGCTGAGGGCGGCGTGGACGTTGGGCGCGGCGCTGGCGTTGAGCGGGTTGTTCATCAGGCGCGTGGTGGCATCAGCCTGGAACCACTGGTCCTTGACCGTAATGCGCTCGCCCGGCACCACCGTGTTAAAGGTCCAGTTGAACCAGTTGAAGGGCGATCCGTCAGTCAGGGGCGCCGGGGGCGGGTTGAGGCTGATGCCTTTCACCGCGAGGTTGCTGGTCAGCGCCGGATTGGTGGAGGAGATGTAGCTCTGGCCGTTTGGCAGCTGGTCCACCACCTGGATGTTCTGCACCGCGATGTAGGTGAAACCCGGCGTCAGGAAACCGAACCAGCCGCCGGAGCGGATGCGGAAGCTGCACTGTTCGCCGATCTGGATCAGGTTGTCCGGGCTGCCCGGCGGTGGATTGTTCTCGGTACAGTTGCCAAGCTCAGTCTTGGTCAGGTTGAAACCGACCACGCGTGCGCGGATGGCGTCGAGTGAATAGTTGTCGGAGGTGTTGATGACGGGATCGGCGGGCGGGGTATTGATGTTCGGGGTCGGGAACCACAGCGGCGTGCCATTGCTAAGGGTGATCTGTCCCACCACATCGGCACGGAAGGAAAGGTCGTCGGCGGCCAGACGCGCCGGATCGGTGGTCTTGATCACGCCGAAATTGAGGGTGCGCGTAGCGCCGGGGGCAATGGCGGTGCCGGTGCAGGCATACACGGTCGCGCTGGCGGGAATAGTCGCCGGGATTCGCCACACCGGCGGCAGCGGCGGGATGATGGTGACGGCACACCCGGCGGGGACGTTCACCACATCCATGGTGGCGCCGAAGCTGACGTAAGTGACGTAGTTGGCCGCATCGTGGCCGCCATGGTTGGTCACCGTGACCTGCAGCGGCAGGATCTGAGTAGGGTCGTTGGTGAGGATGAAGATCAGGTCCGGGCTGGTGATGTCCACATCCAGGTCTTCCGGATTGGAGGCGAAGGTGTCGTTATAGGGGTAACTGACCGGATGCTGGATGGCGCCCGGATTGCAGAATTGTTCGAAGGTGACAAAGAGCTGGTTGCTCAATGTGGCGGCATTGGCCGGATCGGTGCCGTCGCCGGTGTTCTCGGTACGCACGTCGAGGTCCGCCACCAGGTCGAAGTAGGTCGGACGGATCATCACCACGCGGAAACGGATCACCGCCACATCTCCCGCGCGCAACATGTTGAACTGGTCGGCGTGGAACGGATGGTCGGTGCTGCTGGTGAGGGTGAAGGTGGGTGCCGTGTTGCCCAGCGGATCGGCCGGATTGGTACTGGTCAGCGGGAAGGTTCCCGCCACCGGGTTGGTCCAGTTGATGCGGTCAATCATGCCCGGGTAGGCACCGTACGCGGGAGTCACAGTCAGCGTCGGCGTGAAGGTGGAATCGACGACATATTGCGCGGGCAATACGTCGCGCAGGTTGATGTTCTTCACCGTGCCGCCGCTGTTGTTGGTGAGGGTGATGGTCATGGTGCCCTTGCTGCCCGCGGGCTGGCCCAGGTTGGTGCCGGTCAGGGCGCGGGCGATGGTCAGGCCGTTGTTGGTCACGCGCGAGCTGAGGGTGGTGGTGGCGGTGCCCGGTGTGGCGCCGGTGGAGGTGCTGGCGATGCCGCCGACCGGCGCATCCGCATGGCAGCCCCACTCCGCGTTGGAGGCGGTGTTGGTGGTGTTGGCGTTGCAGGCGTTGATGATCTTGCCCACCAGGAAGATGTCTGCATTGCCGCCGATAGTCGCGTCGACGAACGCGGCCGGTTGATCGTTGCCGGGCGTGCCGAAGGGGTCGCTCACCGGGAAATTGGTGATGGTGTTGGTGGCGGGAACGCAGCCGGTACCGCCGGGATTGACGCCGTCGTTGTTGGCCACGGCGGTGGCCGCGGCCTCGGTGGGGCAGGCGTAGCTGATGGTGAAATTGCCGGCCGTCATCAGGTCGTTGAACTTGAGGTCCTGCAGCGCGGCATTGCCGCCGTTGTGGACCCGCACACGCCAGATCACATCATCGTTGGTGTTGCCGTAGACGGTGGCGGCATAACTGCCTGCACCCTGCGCCGCATCGACGTTGCGTCCCAGTTTGCTCAACACCGGGTTGGGTTCGCGCAGTGGCAGGGTGTTGGCACCGGTGCTGGCGCTGTAGGGGTTGAGCGCGGCGGGACAGCTGACAATGTTGAGGTCGTAGTTGACCGAGGCGCTGATCAGGCGGCTGGCGATGACCAGCCCCTCCTGATTGAACGCCGGGGTGTTGCGGCGGACCTGGAAGCGGATCTCGATGGTCTGCGCGGGATTCAGGTCGTCCAGCCAGGCGGCAAAGTTGCCCAGCGCCGGAATCTGCGCCGGGGTCCAGGTCAGCACTTCACCGCTGGCACCGCTGACCAAAGGATCGCCGGTCGCGGCGAACGCACCGCCGTTCACCGAATACGTGGTGGTGCCCGCAACGCGGGTGAGGCCGGAAGCGCCCAGGTTCTCGGTGACGGCAAGGTTGTTGAGAACGACGTTGGAAGGATTGGTGAGCACGATGCTCACCTGGCCGATGCCGCACAGTTCGCAATAGCTGAAAGTGAGGTTATGGCTGATGACGCCGCTGAACGGGGCGTTGCCGCAACTGGTGGTGACCGGTGCGGCAGTGACGGCAGCCGGGAAAATCAGGGCCATAAGCGCCAACAGTGCGACATATATATATCGCACGGCACTTTCAGCAACACCCGATTCAATCCTGGATACAACCATAGTTTGCAAACAACCAAAAGTCCGGATCAGGGCGCGATCCTTTGCTTAAACACCACGCCCAAGGACGAATAATGAATCTTTAAAAAATGTTAAAGGCACAGGGAATTGAAACCCCGCGGGTCATGACATGCCATATAGCACTTCTAGCTCATGGTTACCGACCGATTGTCGGTAAAGTGCCAACCGTTCATGACCTTACGTTGCCAAATTGTCGCCCCTGCCTCTTTCATGAAGCTGCCGTCAGTTAGCCGGCAGGAAGTCGATCGGATAGAGGATGGTCGTGGTTGGCACGCCCGCCTTTGCGCCAAAATTGAACTGTTCCACGCGCGCAAGGACCTCTTTAACCAGCGCCGGAGAATCCATATTGGTCGATTCCAGTTTGCACAGCGAGACCGTTCCGTCCGGCTTGATGCTGATCCGCAGCATCATTTTTCCCTTGAGCAGCGGGTTGGTGCGCAGCTCGCGGTTGTAAATTCTGTAAAGCGCAGCCTTGTATCGGTCGAAAACGATCTGGATCTCCTCGTCGGTGCGTGACGGGCCGGGACCGCTGCTCAACGGCCTGCCATCGCCACCGCCGCCTCCGCCACCACCTCCGCCGCCGATGTTGCTGGTCACGCGCGAGAAGCCGACACCACCCAGTCCGCCGCCTCCACCACCGGTGCCGTTGCCACCGCTGCCGGTTCCCGAACCTTGCCTGCTGAGGCCGGAGGTATTGATGCCCCCGCTGCCGCCTGTCGCCTGAGAACCGATCACGGAACGCTGGGGTGAATCACCGGTTCCGGCGTTTCCGCCCCGGGCCACACGCGCGCTTGAACCCAGCTTCGACGATTCCGAGCTGTCACCCATGAGATCGGCAAAGCCGCCTTTCAATGCCAACACGCCCTTGGTTTCGGCCGATGCACGCGCTTGCTGTTCCGAAGTCAGCTGCGTCGTACCGCCGGAAGGGACGTTGCTGGTTGTAGCCTCCGTCTGCTTTTGCTGCACAGGTCTGGGTTCCGGCTTCTTCTTCACCACCAGCTCGGCGAGTCTTTCGGGAATCTCTTCTTCCTTGCGTTTCTCGGGTGGCTGCTTCAACAGCGTGACCACGAAGCCGCATAGAAGGACGAAAAACAAAACGATGAGGCGGATCTTTCGGTAGCGTTGTTTGTCTTCGCGCTGCTCTGCCCACGGCATGAGCAAAGGCCGGAACGGCAACACTTCGGCCACACGCACGATCGCGAATTCGTTGCGTGTCCTTTCTATTTCATCCAGCAACTCTGCCAGCTCGTCTTTGAGCAGGTGCAAAGTGTTCCATCCCTTCTGGATGTCCGCTTGCACGCCGCTGCGCAGTGCCTCGATCGCGTCGATCTTGCGTTCGAACTCGGCGACACCGCTGCGTACCCGTTGCAATTGCTTGTCGGGAGAATAGCCGGTGTTCTTGCTGTCCCAAAACAGATCGGATGCGCCCATCTCGTCCAGCTTTTCAAGAGATGAACAGATCGTGCCCAACAGCTGGTATTGAAGGCGCTGGTTGGAATAGGTATCGAGCTCTGCATCCAGCGCGCGCAACTTCCCCTCATGCGCTTCCAGATCGTGGGAGGCATTGGTTATCTGGCGCTGCAGTGAAGCTTCAGTTTGAAGCGCGTTTGTCGAACTCACAGGATCTGTATCATTTCTGATTGACTGCAAAAGAAATCTTGCCATACCCGGCATTGCTGCTGGTTGACATCACTTTTTTCAAGATCTTGAATGGCACATCACGGTCGGCCACGATCGTCACCTCTGTATTGACACCGATCTGATCCTTATGCCGGCCTGCCGCCTCCTTGATCTGCACGATGCGTTCGTGGATCGCGCCGATCTCCGGATCGGGGCTGGCGTTGACCTCGGCAATCGATATGACTTGTTCGCCCTGGATCAGGATGTCTTTTTGAGTGAGCGAGATGACGATGGATTGCCGCGGTACGGTGTCGACAGCGGAGTCCGGCAGGACGACCCAAGGCGGCGGCTCAAGATTGACGCCGTCACCCTGATTGACCAGCAGGTAGAGAACCAGAACGGTGAAGATATCCATCAACGAAGTGAGCATCATCCCCGTGGATTCGCCCCGGCGTTTTCCGCGGGCCATCAGCTTCTGGCGCCGGGTCTGCTTCATGGCGCATCACCCACAGTCACATTGGGGAACAGCGTGATCGTTCTCTTCTTGCTGTCCTTTTCCGAGATAAAACTCACAAACTTGACGCCATCCATCACGCTGATCATGGTTGCGTAGTCGATATCCGGCTCAACCAACAGGATCACGTCTTTCTTGTCCATATTGTTATCCTTCATCAGCTTCAGCCTTTTGGATAACTCCTTGATGTCATATTCCTGACCGACTTTCGGGATCGTATCGGTCACTAACTTGCCGTCGCCGATTTCCAGCGCGTTCTTGCGAATGATCACCTCAATGGTCACGGGCGGCTTGACGACAGGGGTTCCGCCCCCGCCCTGCGGTGGCATCGTCAATTCCTGGATGGTGACTTTTGAGAACACGGCCGACAGCAGCAGGAAAGCTACCAGCACGATCAGGATGTTGAGCAGGGTCGTCAGCTCCAGATCCTTGGCCTCATGGTGTCGTCTTTTCAGCATGAATTACGCCTGTTGATTTCTGTTTTTCGCGTTGAATGCCGAGATGGTGTTCACGGTCTTCAATGAAACCATGCCAAGGCTGTCGATCATGGTGCCGGCCTTCAGGTTCAAATACAGATTGGCGGCAAGCATGGGCATCGCAACGAGCAAACCGAAGGCGGTACAACTCATCGCTTCCGCGATGCTGGACGACAGCAGGGCCGATTTCTCCGACGGTGCCGCGCTGGCAACCGCTTCGAAGGCGCCGATCAGTCCCATGATCGTGCCCAACAGACCCAGCAGTGTCGCCAGGTTGGCAAACAGCGCGGTATAGGGAGTGCGTTTTTCCAGCTGGGGCACGATGGACAACATGACTTCGTCCATCGGGATCTCGATGTCTTCGCGCCGGCGCACGGTGCCTTCGCGTTGAAGTCCGACATTGACCAGTTGGCTGACATACGACTTGTCGTTGTAGGTCAATTCCCGGGCTTTCTCAAATTCACCCTGGTGCAGCATGGGTTGCAACTGATCCCACATCTTGCGGTTGGCCATTTCCGCGCGTTGCAGTTTGATGAAGCGCTCTATGGTGATACCCAGACCGAGGGCGCCGACCAGCAGAATGGGGATTACCCAAAGGCCGCCCGCGACCATGAATTTTATTACGGACTCTATGAAATGCATTTTCTTCTCCTACCTTCGATTTAGAAAAAAAGAACTTAATTTGAATTGCTGAATTTATAGAAATCCAGTTCGCGCATGAATACAGCCCGATCGACCGGTGTCAGCCCGTCATTCAGCAAACTGGACTGAAGTTTGGTTTCCTGGCCGATCTCCGAACTCTTCCATGGCACGATGACAAGTGATGTGGGCGTTTCATTATTGCCCACGATAGACATGCCGGAAATCTCCTTGACCCCGGATTCTTCCTTTTTGTCCTTGCCTGCCGCGAAAGCAAAGGAGCCTGTCAAAATGAATATCAGTGATGCGATAAAAATTATCCTGGGCATATTCACTCCTATTTCTCCGACCGTTTTTGCAGATCGGCAATCCAGATCTTGACTGCCTTGTCGTCCTGAACCACGTTGCTATAGAACTTGTAGTGCTTCAATGCGCACTCATAGTCCTTCATATAGAGATCGCACAGGATGCCGAGGTTCTTGTGGACCATCCTGTAGTCCGGGTACTTGTCCAGTATCTTTTCGTAAAGCTGGCGTGCCTGGGGAAACCTGCCCGTCTTCCGGTACAACAGGGCCAATTCAGAATTCGCAACAGGATTGTCGGGTTCGGCGCCAAGGGCCTGTTGCAAACTTTCTTCCGCCTGTTTCAATTTCCCGGTCTGCTTGTAAGCGAGAGCAATATCGATGTGCGCCACGGCGGCATCCGGAACTGCCTGAACCACCTTGGTCAGCAGTTCAATGGCGGCATCATACTCTTCCGCCTTGATATGAGACATTGCCGCATCGAAATCGGTGCGGACTTCACGCGTGATCACCGCCGCGGGCGCTGAGGGAGCAGCGGCAACATTCGGCGCAGTCACCTCGTTCCTGGGCTTCTCCGTGGCACATGCGCATAGCAGTGCAGTCATCAGCGATATGATGACTGCAGTGCGCTGCACTTTCAGTCCCGAAGGATTCGGCTCTCGGCGAAAGTCCATGTCAAATCCATCCGGGGTTCTATCAATGGTATTCATTTCGCCTGCACCGGGGGTTTTGCCTTCTTTGGTTTTGAAACTTTCTTTCCGGATGACTTCCTGGCTGCAACAACCGGTTTGACTTCTGCCTGAACGGGGGCAACCACCGGTGCTTCAACCGCAGCCGGTTCAGACTCGGCTGCCTGTTGAAGCGGTGCCGGAGCGGGTGCCGCTTCGACCTTTGACACTATCGGATCCGGATTGGTCAGATACGCATAATTGACTCTTTCCAGTGCCGTCACATAGCCGCTGCTCTCTTCGAATTTGGCGTAGCGCGCAGGAACGAGTTTGGCGAGCGTTTCGATACTCTTGTCTATCCATGTGCTGTAAATGCCCAGCGTAAGCAGCTCCAGGTTCTTTTCATGGATCTGTATCGTCTTTTCTTCAAAGGGGTAGGCCTGGTCTTCCAGCGCCAGTTCGTACTGTTCCTTCTCCATCGCATTCAAATCATCCGGGCGCTCGGATTCAACCAGTGCCCGGTTGAAGTTGTAATACATTTCGGCGATATAGTAAGTCGCCGCCGCCGTCACATCACCGACCTCGTAACTCAGCAGCTTTTCAAATCCGTCCTTGGCGGACTTCATCGCCAGCTTCTTCTTCTTCAGATTCTTGTCGAACGGTTTGACCAGCTTGATCTCCACGAACTGGTCGAATAGCGGAACTGTCAGGGCAAGCGATGCCGTTGCACCCAGATAACGCGTTCTATCCGTTCGCTCCGAACCCGCGTGCAAATCGGCCGCGACGATCAGCTTGAGCTGTTC
Organism: Sideroxydans sp.; assembly: GCA_043744345.1. Lineage (GTDB taxonomy): Bacteria > Pseudomonadota > Gammaproteobacteria > Burkholderiales > Gallionellaceae > Sideroxyarcus. The sequence goes on from JAYTUW010000056.1 coordinate 10,189, forward strand.
CGTGTAGGCCCCTGTTTCATTGCGCGACTTCAATACTGCGGCGATCTTGCTGCGTGTCTCCAGTGCAGGCGCCAATGGCTTGGGGAAGTAACCCACATAGCGCTGATACACCTGCATCGCTTTGTCGGATAGCTTGGCATCGACGTACAGATCGGCCGCCACCAGCAGCGCTTCACGCCGCACTGCCACATCCTGCGTTTCCGTCTCTATCCTTTCGTACTCGGCTGCAGCCAGCGCACGCTTGCCGGACACCTTATATACATAAGCGATCTTCTTCGTTACTTCGGGCTGCAGCTTGTTCCCCGCATAGTTGGCGCGGAAAGAGTTCAGAACCTCTGCCGCCCCGTTCCAGTCCTTCAGTTGCATCAGCGCCGTCGCGCCGTCGTAATCTGCCGTTGCGCGTATCTTGCAGGACGGGGCCGCTTTGGCCACCCTGAGGAAGTGTTCCGCCGCCGTCTTGAAATCGGACGTTTTGTTCGCCAGCTCACCCTGTTTGTAAATGGCCGCGGCATAGTTCTCCACCACATCCGGGCGCGTCTTGTCGTCCTCCGCCATCAACAGCAGGACGTTGTTGTAGCCCTCTTCCGCATCCTTGAAATTCGCCAGTTCAAAAGATGAATGGCCTACGATCAACCACGCGCCGCGGATGATGCTGCGGTCCGCGCCGGGGAAGCTGGTCAGTAACCTGTGCGCTGTCTGCAGTGCAAACGCGTAGTCCTTCGTCGCATAGATGTCATCGACAGCCGCGCCGAGAACAAGCGCGGCTTTTTCATGCTTGGGATAGGTGTCCGCGAATTTCAGTGAACTGCGGATCACTTCGCGCTTGATGCGGGGCTTGTCGTCCGCACCGGCGACTGCAAGGTTCTCCCGATGCGCATAGACCGCGGAATAGCCCGCCGTAGACGACTTCTCGTGGGCCGGGTAATCGTAGGCAGTGTGCTCGTAGGCCGTTGCCGCATCGCCGAAGTTCTTGTTCTCCAGCATCAAGTCGGCCATCTGGTAGTTGATCGCGGGCGATTCGGGCTCGGCGGGGAAAGATGCGAGGTAATTGCGATACCAGAGTTGCGCCTCGCGATAGTTCTCGCGTTTTTCGTCGGGTGTCGTCGATTTCTGGTAACCGGCATGGTAGTAGTTCGCCAGGTCCCTGAGGTTTTCCTTGAGGTAGCCGACCACGTCCGGACGTTTCTTGACGTCGAAGTAGCGCCAGTACTCGGCATTCAGTGCATAGGTCTTGGCGAACTCTTTCTTCTGTTCCACCACCAGCTTTCCGAATTCGCCTTTCTTGTAGATGTCGATCATGCGCATATGGAATTGCGGCGAGACCTCATGGAAGGGATACAGATCCACGAAAGTCTTGTAGGACGCCGCCGCGTCGCTGTAACGGCGCTTATCCAGATAGAAATCGGCCAGGTGGCTGTAGATCTTCTCTTCGTAGGCGCGTTTGCCGTGGCGGTTGAAGAACTCGACCACCGAGTTGGCACCACCCAGGTTGGAGAAACTGAGGCTGATGACACGGAAGGTATCGTCGATGCGCTGCGCTTCGGTCAGGTCGTGAGTCTGCTTGAAGTCGTAGCCGATGGAGACCTTGTAATCGAGCAGTTCGATGAATTTTTCCGCGCCTTCGTCATAGAGTTCCTGCTTGTAAAGGGTCCAGCCCAATTTGTGCAGCGCCAGTTCGTAATAGGAGGATCCTTTACCCATGGTGACGACAGACTTGAAGGCGTCCTCGGCATCGAGGAATTTCTTGCGGGTAAAGAAGTATTCGGCACGGCGGAACTGCACCTCGTCCATGTAGCGCGAGTTGGGGTAGGACTTGACGAAGCGGTTCATCACATCCATCGCTTTTTCGACTTCTCCCAGTTCCTGATAGGCTCGGGACAACTGGTAAAGCACCTGGTCGTTGCGCTCGTATAGCGGGTATTTGACCAGCAGTTTCTTGTACAGCTCCACTGCTTCGCGCGCGTTGGCATTTTCCAGATCGGCGGCGGCTTCCGGTGTCGGTGCGGCGATGGTCTTTTCCTTCTTCGGCTTCAGCTTCTCGCCCTTGCCGATGCGTTTCTCGAAATCCTTGTCCGATTCCTTGCCTGCCGCGATGACACCCGCACCTGCGGCACTCTTTCCTGCTCCAACTGCGTCGACCGGCGCGGCGGTCTGCGGCTTATCCAGTGCCGGTTTGGGCGTAACCGCTGCGGGCGAAGGAGCCGGTGGCGCCTTGGCGCCCTTCTGCACGTACCCGTATTCCTGTTCAAGCTTCAGGTCGGCGAGTCGACGCAGCGCTTCCGGGGTCATCGCCGTTTCCGGTGTCTGTTCCAGGAAATGGCGATAGCTCTGCATCGCCTTCTCCAGACCGTCATCCACGGTTTCGTCCTTGAGTTGCGGTTCCACGTTGTGCAGGTCGGCCAGCGTGCCGCGGTTGCCAACCACGGCGCAGGAGGAGAGGAAGATGGGCAGGCACAGGGCGAAGACGAGACGCATCATTGTCCTCCCTGTACTTTGGCCGGTACTTGCTGTGCCGCCGGTGGTTTTGTCGCAGGCGCTTTCGCGGCCGAATCTTTTTGTACTGCATCAAGCTTGATCGTTTCGTCCTGGGACTTGGCTTTGGAGGCCCGGTCGTAGTTCTCCGCCATGGCGAAGCGCGCCTGCACCTGGTATTCCTCCAGCTTCTGCTTTCGCCGCACCAGTTCATTGACCGCCATCACTTCCAGCAGGTGACCCTGCCGTGCCATCAGCGTGTTCACCGTGGCGAGGGAATTTTCGGTCTTGATGCCGAGGCGGTGGATCTGTTCGTCGTAGCCCTGGTAACTCTGGGTGGCTGCCTGGCGGGTGCGCACGAAGCCGGCATAGATCTCCTGCATGGAGAGGATGTCCTTGTTCAGCGCTGCCAGGTGCCCGAAGGCATCGGTAAGGCGAGTCTGGTAGTTGGTCGTGATATTCCACAGCAGCACGCCCTTGAGTCGCGCGATGCGGTGCAGCGTGTCGGCGTCGGCGGGTTTGCCCTTGAGACTCTTTTCCAGCGCAGCGATCTGCTCTTTGGCGATGCGCTCCTGCGCGGTCGCGAGGAAGTCGGGTTGTGGGGCCACCAGCATCTTCTTGAGTTTCTTGTCCAGCCGTTCGCGTTGCTCCACGCGCAGGCGTATCACCGAGTCAAGCTTGCGGAACTGTGCGTCGACTGAGGGGAGCAGCGGTTCGTAGTAGCGGCGGCGCAGTTCGATGATGTCGTTGTAAGCCGCGTAATCGGTACTCCAGGCGGAAAGACGCTGGCGCAACGCTTCCAGATCGAGATAGTTCTGTAGCATCGCCTGAAAGTCGTTGGAAGCCATCAGCTGCATCAGATAGAAAGTCTCGGGGGTCTGCGGCAGTTCGCGCAGACGCATTACCCAATCCTTGTCCTCGCGTCCCTCTTCGCGCACCAGCGCCTGCAGGAAGCGCCCCTGGTTGATGCTGTCGATGGAAGTGTTCAGCCGGTCCAGTTCGCCGCCGATCTTGTCCAGCGCGCTGCCGTAGAGCAGCGCCGATTTGCCGTAGAGACCCAGTTGCGCATAAGCATGCGGCACGCCGAGCAACGCTTCCTGTACCGAGGGATCGGTGACGTTGCGCTTGAACAGCAGGCTCCACGGTACGAGTGCGTGTTTGTAGTCGTCGCGCTTGATGTCAGCCCAGCCCGCGCCGAGCAGGGCGCGGTTGGAGAAAGGGCCTTCGAGACGCACCCGTTCCAGATACTTGCCGGCGAGTTGCGCGTCGCCTTTTTCCAGCAGGCGGCTGCCCAGCACCAGGTTGGCCTTGTCGCGGATCGCTTCCGTTGCCGGGTCATTGCCGACCACTTCACCGGCCCGCCCCATGGCGTCGGCCCCCTTGGCGTCCAGTCCCTGCGAGAACAGCGAAACGCCGCGGTTGTAAGCCGCAAAACCCTGATATCCGCTTTGTCCTTCCAACGCGGCAAAGATCTGCTCGGCATCGCTGAAACGGCCGTTGGCCAGATAGATCTGCCCCTTGGTGAACGCGATCTCGGTTTCCATGCCCGCAGGCAGCTCACCTTTGATGCGATCGATCGCCTGCAACGCGCTGACGTAATCCTGGGTCTGGAAAAGCAGCCGCGACAGGCGGTAGATCGCCTCGTTGCGCACTACAGCCGGGACGTTGCCCTCGATCACCGCGCTGATCGCGCGACCTGCACGCTGGTGCATGCGGTAACCCAGCTCGAAATCGCCGGCCGAGAACTCCGCCTGGTTGATGTGATAGTTGAGCGAATTGAGCCGCGGCTCGTCCACGCCGTGATATTGCGTCAATTCCGCGTCGAGGCGGGAGATGGCGTCGAAGTGGCGCTGTTGATAGGCGTAGTAGAGCGCCTCGCCGAAATAGGGGTCTTTCAGTTCGATGGACGGAGCAGCGCTCGCCAGCGTGGGGCCGGATACCAGTATCAGCGTGACCAGACAGAGGGTTTTGCGGTACATGCTCACCAGTCTTTGAATCCGATCCCGTTGCCGCGCTCGCCGGAGGCGGCGAGATTGATCTCGACCATCCCCGGACCTATCCCCTTCTTGAACTTGTATTCACCGGTCTGGCGCTGTTCCTTGCCGTCGGCACCCTTGCCGATGTAGCCCACTTTGAGCAGATGCTCACCGGTCTGCACATTGCCCGTATAGATGCGCTGCATGCCGCCGGCCTGCAATGCTTCCAGTTCCTTGAATGTGTAGATGTGGGCGGAGACGGCTTTGCCGTCCAGCATGACTTCCACCGAATCGAGGCGGAACTTCTCCTTGGTGGAGAAGGAGACGAACAGCGAGACCTGGGTGTTGGAGGGATAGATCAGTTTCTCTTCGAGCAGCTTCAGTTCGCTGGAGATCGACAGCACATCCTTTTTGATCTCCTGCACCTGTTCGTCGATGCCCTTGATTTGCTCGCGGGAGACTTCTTCTGCCCCTGCCGGGACGGCAAATTGGAAAAGCACAATCCATAGCAAACTGTATATTGCTCGTGACATAGTTTTGACCTTGAAATTTCCGACAACTGGCTGTATCAGCATTCGACGCATTTGGTTGAGATTCCGTTTCGACGCATTCCCGGTGAAATTTTCGCCCCAATCAGGCTGGTTTGAGATGACCGGCTGCGTTTTTAGCGATTCATTTTCCGGCTTGAAGAACTTGCGACAGTCGCGATGCGACCCCTACTTTGACGCCAAGTTCCCCTGAAGCGTACAGGGGATTGGTACGCGGGTCATCATTTTCGGGGGGATTTTCCGTCAGAAAGTGCTTTTCCGACGTGCGGTAGCCCTCCCCGCTAACTGCCGAAATGCCCGATTCCGCATTTAAATCGGTGAGAAATCGGAGTGTCTCTCACCCTGGATCGCAACGCAGCGGGGCAATAATCCATCGGGGCCGCCGCTCCGCGAACACCGCTAAACGCACATGCCTGCTGCGGGCGGCACCTGAACCGCCCGCATGTCTCCAACATAAACCCGAAAGGCTGTCCCATGCGGTCAGTGGTAGAATGCGCGCCTTCGAAAATAAGGCAGTCCCATGTTATCCACAGCAAATATCACTATGCAGTTCGGCGCCAAGCCGTTGTTCGAGAACGTCTCGGTCAAATTCGGCGACGGCAACCGTTACGGCCTGATCGGCGCCAACGGCTGCGGCAAGTCCACATTCATGAAAATCCTCGGCCGCGATCTGGAACAAAGCTCCGGCGAAGTCATGCTGGACAAAACCGAGCGTCTCGGCAAGTTGCGCCAGGACCAGTTCGCTTACGAAGACCAGCGCGTGCTGGATGTGGTGATGATGGGTCACGACGAGATGTGGGGTGCGATGGCGGAGCGCGATGCGATCTACGCCAATCCCGATGCGAGCGAAGAAGACTACATGCGCGCTGCCGATCTGGAGGCGACCTTCGCCGAATACGACGGCTATACCGCCGAAGCGCGCGCGGGCGAATTACTGCTGGGTCTGGGCATCGCCATCGAATTGCACCACGGCAACATGAGCGCGGTGGCGCCCGGCTTCAAGTTGCGCGTGTTGCTGGCGCAGGCATTGTTCTCCAATCCGGACATCCTGCTGCTGGACGAACCCACCAACAACCTGGATATCAACACCATTCGCTGGCTGGAAGACATTCTGAATGCGCGCAATTCGACGATGGTGATCATCTCTCACGATCGCCACTTCCTGAACAGCGTGTGCACGCACATGGCCGACCTGGACTACGGCAAGATCACCGTGTACCCGGGCAACTACAACGATTACATGCTGGCTTCCACGCAGGCGCGCGAACAACAATCCGCCGACAATACCAAGGCCAAGGAAAAGGTCGCCGAGCTGAAAGCCTTCGTGGCGCGCTTCTCGGCCAATGCTTCCAAAGCCAAGCAGGCCACCTCGCGTGCGCGCCAGATCGACAAGATCAAGATTGAGGACATCAAACCTTCCAGCCGCCAATACCCGTTCATCCGTTTCGATTACGACGAGCGCGAGAAGCTGCACCGTGTGGCGGTGGAAGTGGAGAAGATGGCCAAGGGCTACGACAAGATGCTGTTCTCCAACGTCAACTTCCGCATCGATGCTGGCGAGAAGGTCGCCATCATCGGCCCCAACGGTATTGGCAAAACGACCCTGCTGCGTTGCCTGGCGGGCGATCTCGCGCCGGACGTGGGCACCATCAAATGGGCGGAAAAAGCCAAGCCTGGCTATTACGCGCAGGACCATGCTGCCGACTTCGCCGAAGACAAGGAGATGATGGAGTGGATGATCGACTGGCGCGGCCCGCACGACGACGACCAGGTGGTGCGCGGCACGCTGGGTCGCCTGCTGTTCTCCGGCGACGATGTGAAGAAAAAAGTGAAGGTCCTTTCCGGTGGTGAAAAAGGCCGCATGCTGTTCGGCAAACTGATGCTGGCCAGGCCCAACGTGCTGCTGATGGACGAGCCGACCAACCACATGGACATGGAAGCGATCGAGTCGCTCAACACCGCGCTCGACCTGTTCAAGGGCACGCTGATCTTCGTGTCGCACGACCGCGAGTTCGTATCGTCGCTGGCCACGCGCATCATCGAGATCTCGGCCAAGGGCGTGAATGACTACCATGGCACGTATGAAGAATTCCTGCGCGACCAGATGGTGGATGCTTGATCAGAGAACCCCCCTTTGTAAAAGGGGGGTAGGGGGGATTTGCAGGGATGGCAGATAACAGCGAAGTTCAAATCCCCCTCACTCGCCCTTTGTCCAAGGGGGATGCCAGTCGCACCATCGGCGTTTTCGATTCCGGCGTGGGCGGCCTCTCCGTGCTGCATCACATCCGCCAGACGCTCCCGCACGAGCACCTCATCTACGTCGCCGACTCTGCCCACGTTCCCTACGGCGGCAAATCGCCCGCCTACATCGAGGCGCGTTCGCTGGCCATCACGCGCTTTCTGATCAGCCGGGGCGCGGTAGCTATCGTCATCGCCTGCAACACCGCCACCGCTGCTGCCGCGCATGCCCTGCGCGTCAAGTTCAGCAAGATGCCCATTGTGGCCATGGAACCCGCGGTCAAACCCGCCATCGCGGTGACGCAAAGCCACGTGGTCGGCGTGCTGGCGACGGTCGGGACGCTGGAAAGCGCGCGTTTCGCCGCGCTGCTGGAAAAATACGGCGGCTGGAAAGTGAAGATCCTGACCCAAGGCTGTCCCGGACTGGTCGAACAGGTGGAGAAGGGCGAACTGGACAGTGCGCGCACGCGCGAACTGGTCGTGCGCTATACGAAGCCGCTGATCGACAAAGGTGCCGACACCCTGATCCTGGGATGTACTCACTATCCTTTCCTTGCCCCGCTGATCCGCGAGGTGGTGGGCGAGAATATCAAGCTGATCGACACTGGCGCCGCGGTGGCGCGCCATTTGATGCACAGGGTACATACCGAATTGCCGCCGCGTCTGGAAGTTGCCGGTTCGGAAGAATTCTTTACCAGCGGCGAAGAAGAGCAGGCCTCGCGCATCATGTCCCTGCTATGGGGCAAAGAGATCGTGGCGAAGCGGATGCCGGAAGAGTTCCTGTAGCCATGAAGCCATTTTTTGCAATCCTGCTCGGGTGTGTTGCATTCAGTGCGCTTGCGGAACTGAACCCGGTCGAGATACACGATCAGATTGCGATGCGGGCCGAGTCCGGCAAGGAGGTAGCCCTGACGCTGGATGCCTGCGGCGGAAAATATGACGCGGACCTGATCAACTTTCTGATCGAGAAACAGATTCCCGCCACCCTCTTCGCCACCAAGAGATGGCTGGACAAGAATCCGCAGGCCATCGCGGTTATCAAGGCGCACCCCGATCTGTTCGATGTGGAGAACCACGGTGCAAGACACATCCCGGCAGTGATCGGAAAAGACAAGACGGTCTACGGCATTCCCGCCGAGCCGGATATCGCCCACCTGAGACGCGAAGTGCAGGACGGCGCGCATGCCGTGGAGAAAGCGACGGGTATCGCACCGCGCTGGTACCGGGGTGCGACCGGCGAGTACGACGCGCAGGCTATCAGGGAGATCGAGAAGCTGGGCTACAAAATCGCAGGATTTTCCGTCAATGCCGATAACGGCGCCACCCTGAAAAAACGCACCATCGAGAAAAGACTCTCGCATGTCAAAGCGGGCGACGTCATCATCGCCCACATGAACAAACCCGATTCGGACTCGGCTGAGGGATTGGCTGCCGGACTGGACGCTTTGCTCAAAGCGGGATTCATCTTTGTGCGGCTGGACCGGATCGACCTGAAAGTGATCACCGAAAAGCCCGGTGACAGCACCGGGAAGAAGTGAGCTGAAGCTAAACTTCTAGCATATTTCTACCTGAAAATAACGCCACCCGAGCTCCACCTTGCCAACTCGATTTTTTGATTCAAAAAGTATATTTCAATCGCATCCTTCAATTTTCAGCTATGCAGTAAAGACTAACCAGCCGCAACCAGTTAGATCGCGGCTAGCATCAAAGGATTTATCATAATTTCGGTGCTACAGCTACAGAGCCAACTGTAAAAGTACCTGCAGCAGAACGCACAATCACACCGTGCAGTCCCTCAGCAACAGTCCCTGCATCAAAACTAAGCGTTCCGCCTGTTGTGGTTTGCGTACCAATCAGATTGCCGTCCACATAAACCGCAACGGATGCTTTGGTTGCTCCGGATACGGAAACATTAACGAACCATGGTGAAGACTCAGTTGAATGGAATGAATAACTAGCCCAGACGATTCCGCTGCCGCCGAATCCATTTCTGTTGCAATTATAAATATTCGAACATGTATCAGAGGCAATCCCGTTAACACTCCCGGGAAATGCTGTTCCAAAAGTTATCGGGGTGCGAGATGCCGTATTAAGTGCATCGATAGCCAACAATTTTGGTGTGGCAAAATTATAAATATCGGGAGTGAAGCCCCACTGATAGTCACCTGTTGCTCGATAGTAGACAAGCAACTCCCCGCCATTGCGGCTCCAGTCATTTTGTTGATTGACAATCGCTGTGGTCATGCGCGGATCGCTGGCTGCTTGCGCGGAGATTGCGTCTCTAACACCATTGCCCCCAATCGTATCGAGACTCGGCCCACCTTCGTAGGCCACACGTTTGAGTCCCAAAGCAGCCACCAATTTTGCATCGTCCTGAACCTCGGTCGCAAACGAACCTGATGGTGTCATGCCAGGGTCGGCAAAAAGTTCATCGAGCGTTGTGATAGTCGAAGCCGGATTGTAATAGGCGCTCCCACCCGCTCCGTAAAAATAGTAATTCGGTGAATGTGGAGTAGTAACAGAGTTACCCCCCATATTGTCGTAGTATTCGAGCATCATTTTCATCGCAGGAGCAAGAACCCTCGTAGAGCCTTTCAGTTGGGTCATCAGCACGGGGCGAATGCGAATTCCCATTGCAGCGTCACCGAACACACTACGAAATATGTTACTAATCTCAACGCCACGTTTGGCTATATTCCGGTAGCAAAAAGTGTAATTCCAGGTGGTGGCATTCGGATAGGTGACTCTATTCCAGGATGAGTCCCAATTGAGGGGTGAGTTTCCAGCCACCAACTCATCACTTGCAGCCTGGCAGACATTCGCGGATTGGGTAAAAGCTCCAGCAGTGTTCCATAGCTCATTGCTGTACTCAACATAGATTTTTAGATTGGCGTTAAGAGGCGGGTAAACCGGATTTATTTGCGCGCTAGTATAGGGATCAACTCCATCGCT